>NZ_JAGJDZ010000039.1:0-525 GCF_018100775.1 Shewanella sp. MMG014 | reverse complement strand
GGGCGTTAACAAAAAGCCCCTTAACGTGGGCGTTATAAGTTTAGGAGAGTTCAGTGTCAAAGTTCATTATTGTACTTTTCTTATTAAGCTTTAATTTAAGTGCACAAGAGAAGGTTATGGATAACATACCAAATAAAAATATTACGATTGAACAGCTTGATGAAATGTTCAATAGCATCGCAGAACAAGGCCAATGGGATTTATCAAAACCACTACTTTGGGGTTACTTTTTCACTGATAACGATCCTGATAAATTAGAATTGGTTATGCCTAAAATCCAAGCTATGGGTTATAAGGTTGTCGGTATATTTCAGGCTGAAAAAGAAGATGAAAACGAACCAGACTTATTTTATCTACATATAGAGAACCCTGAAATTCATAACAGTGAATCTCTTGATAAAAGAAACGATGAGTTTTACATTTTTGCACACCAAAATGGATTAGATTCGTACGATGGAATGGATGTCGGGCCTATTGCGCAATAAACTTATAACAAGTCATTAAAGCAGGACAAAAAACAGTTGG
>NZ_JAGJDZ010000038.1:0-570 GCF_018100775.1 Shewanella sp. MMG014 | reverse complement strand
CGTATCACCTTTAATAAACTGACTCACAATACCGTGAACATAACGCTCGACATGACCATCTTGAGTCCAAGTCATTAAGCCTGTTTGGTCAACAACAGCTTCAGGAGTCAGGTTGTCAAGTCGACTTAACAAACTCAACTTCACCTCAAAAGGGCGTGACAAACTTTCAATAAACTTGAAATCGAGGATATCAACATTGTCCAAATCTAAACATTGCGCTTTAAAATGAAACCGTAACCCTGAGCCTAAAAGCGCCATGCGGATATCCTTATTAAAATGGGAGTTCATCTCCACCATTGGTGGTGAAGTTAAAAATCAGAGAATAAAACATTCATTTAGAATGAATGCGCTAACCTATGCTCTTTATTGATTAAACTGTAATAAAAAACAGGAGCATAACAGTGCCAAGTACGCCTTCTAAGTAAACGGGAACACCAAAGTGCCCCGCCTATTTGAACTAAGCAAAAACATCGTTTACTTAACGCAAACAAATGCTCATTTGTTTAGCGATGTTATGCTTCAATCGGCTTACGCCAGTCATCAGAGCCAGAAGTACCTGCAACAGTATGA
>NZ_JAGJDZ010000037.1:0-570 GCF_018100775.1 Shewanella sp. MMG014 | reverse complement strand
TGTATCACCTTTAATAAACTGACTCACAATACCGTGAACATAGCGCTCGACATGACCATCTTGAGTCCAAGTCATTAAGCCTGTTTGGTCAACAACAGCTTCAGGAGTCAGGCTGTCAAGTCGACTTAACAAACTCAACTTCACCTCAAAAGGGCGTGACAAACTTTCAATAAACTTGAAATCGAGGATATCAACATTGTCCAAATCTAAACGTTGCGCTTTAAAATGAAACCGTAACCCTGAGCCTAAAAGCGCCATGCGGATATCCTTATTAAAATGGGAGTTCATCTCCACCATTAGTGGTGAAGTTAAAAATCAGAGAATAAAACATTCATTTAAAATGAATGCGCTAACCTATGCTCTTTATTGATTAAACTGTGATGAAAAACATGAGCATAACTGTGCCAGTTACGCCTTCTAAGTAAACGGGAGCACCAAAGTGCCCCGCCTATTTGAGCTAAGCTAAAACATCGTTTACTTAACGCAAACAAATGCTCATTTGTTTAGCGATGTTATGCTTCAATCGGCTTACGCCAGTCATCAGAGCCAGAAGTACCTGCAACAGTATGG
>NZ_JAGJDZ010000036.1:0-719 GCF_018100775.1 Shewanella sp. MMG014 | reverse complement strand
ATAGAAGGTATAGAAGGTATAGAAGGTATAGAAGGTATAGAAGGTATAGAAAAATACAATATACCTAATCATTAGCAAGCTTTAATCTATGAATGACTGGATTCTTTTATTAAGAAACCAATTTTTTAACTGATGTAATTATTGAAAGTATAATTAACTGAGCCTCTATTGCTAACCAGCAGGAACTAACCACCAGGTAAACACAGTATGACTTTTTAGTTCTTCTCAAAAACTGTGGTTAGACGTTTAATTGCTATCAGTAAGTCATATAAAAGCTTAGAACTACTTATCCATAGTGTTACAGTTTTTTTAATTATCTTATACCGCTGCCATATAGAAATTGCTCATTACACACTGCTAAACAACACCCACTATTCTTTAGCTAATGATAATTGTTCTGACTAAGTTAATAAAAATGTTTTATAACGAAAAAGCCCGCTACGTAGTAGCGGGCTTATCATTATTTGGTGTCTGGGAATGACCTACTTTCACATGGGGAGACCCCACACTATCATCGGCGCTATTGCGTTTCACTACTGAGTTCGGGATGGGATCAGGTGGGACCACAATGCTATTGTCCCCAGACAAATCTGGTTTTAAAGATGGTGCTGATACCCAGAATCGAACTGGGGACCTCATCCTTACCAAGGATGCGCTCTACCGACTGAGCCATATCAGCATGATCTTGCTCAATATTACTTTTCAGTAATTCAAGACTT
>NZ_JAGJDZ010000035.1:0-745 GCF_018100775.1 Shewanella sp. MMG014 | reverse complement strand
CACTTGTGGGCCAGTGACCAAAGGCTTGCTATTGGGTTCAGCCTGCCAAGGGTTGTTTCCTGGGATTGCATTAAATTGATTGCTGTAACGTGTCGGCTTTTGTGTGTTTGCCTCTTCAGCTGCTGCGCCCTGCTCACCAATGTGCTCAATCGAGGTCAATATCCAGTCTCGATTAAGCGCTTCGTCATTATGGTCAACAAGTTCAAATTTAAAACCACTGATAGCCTGCAAAATATTACTCCGCCCAGAGGCGACTTGAGCATCACGGCGCAGGTATTCTTGACGAACTTGTGTAATAGGAACCCCTGCAGCATCATCTTTATAACGGCCAGGAAAATCAAAATGCTCATAGTCAGGCCTTTGAAACTTGAGTTCTTGACCCCTACTGCTTTGTAGGAAACTGTATTGCGGTTTCTTAAAACTGTAATCTTTTAAGCTAATCTTGGCGGGCTTAATTTGGTGCTGGTAATTAAATTGATTAACAAAGGTGTTTTCACCCACCCCGCCACTGAGCGCATTATAGGGAAACGGACGCTTTAAGCTGCTCACCTTACTCGTACTGTCACAAAAAATCAGTGTGTGAACATCTTGAGTATGCTCAAAGTAGTAAAACAGGCCCACTTCCGCGGCTAACCGACTGATAAACTCAAAATCCGTTTCACTGTATTGCACACAATACTCACGCACTTCCGATTCAAATCGTGCATCACAACTAAACGCGTAATCACTTATCCCCATTTCATTA
>NZ_JAGJDZ010000034.1:0-745 GCF_018100775.1 Shewanella sp. MMG014 | reverse complement strand
GACTTGTGGGCCAGTAACCAAAGGCTTGCTATTGGGCTCAGCCTGCCAAGGATTGTTACCTGGGATTGCATTAAATTGATTGCTGTAACGTGTCGGCTTTTGTGTGTTTGTCTCTTCAGCTGCTGCGCCCTGCTCACCAATGTGCTCAATCCAGGTCAATATCCAGTCTCGATTAAGCGCTTCGTCATTATGGTCAACAAGTTCAAATTTAACACCACTGATAGCCTGCAAAATATTACTCCGCCCAGAGGCGACTTGAGCATCACGGCGCAGGTATTCTTGACGAACTTGTGTAATAGAAACCCCTGCAGCATCATCTTTATAACGGCCAGGAAAATCAAAATGCTCATAGTCAGGCCTTTGAAACTTGAGTTCTTGACCCCTACTGCTTTGTAGAAAACTGTATTGCGGTTTCTTAAAACTGTAATCTTTTAAGCTAATATTGGCGGGCTTAATTTGGTGCTGGTAATTAAATTGATTAACAAAGGTGTTTTCACCCATCCCGCCACTGAGCGCATTATAGGGAAACGGACGCTTTAAGCTGCTCACCTTACTCGTACTGTCACAAAAAATCAGTGTGTGAACATCGTGAGTATGCTCAAAGTAGTAAAATAGGCCCACTTCCGCGGCCAACCGACTGATAAACTCAAAATCCGTTTCACTGTATTGCACACAATACTCACGTACTTCTGATTCAAATCGTGCATCACAACTAAACGCGTAATCACTTATCCCCATTTCATTT
>NZ_JAGJDZ010000033.1:0-813 GCF_018100775.1 Shewanella sp. MMG014 | reverse complement strand
ATCACAGTTGTTGCAACTGCAACCGACAGCAACGGTAACGACCTGTCTGCCAACGACACTGAAAACCTCGATGCTGTTGATGCTGAGCTAACAGTAGACTTAGTGATTGATGCATCGAACCAAGGCGATATCAATGGTACTAGCCAGGATATTCCAGCGGGTGGTACGGTCACTCTGGTAATTACCGATATTGCGGGCACTGCAATTACCATCACAGATGTGGCAGTAAACGCGGACGGCACTTACTCTGTTGATAATGTTGACCTATCTACACTTGTGGATGGCGACATCACAGTGGTTGCAACTGCAACCGACAGCAACGGTAATGACCTGTCTGCCAACGACACTGAAAACCTTGATGCTGTTGATGCTGAGCTAACAGTAGACTTAGTGATTGATGCATCTAACCAAGGCGACATCACTGGTACATCACAAGATATTCCAGCTGGCGGCACGGTCACTCTAGTGATCACCGATATTGCGGGTACTGCAATTACCATCACCGATGTGGCTGTTAATGCAGATGGCACTTACTCTGTTGATAACGTTGACCTATCTACGCTTGTGGATGGCGACATCACAGTGGTCGCAACTGCAACCGACAGCAACGGTAACGACCTGTCTGCCAATGACACTGAAAACCTTGATGCCCTTTCAAGCAACATCACCGTTGATTTAGTCATCGATGGCGATAATAACGGTGACATCACTGGTACTAGTCAGGATATTCCTGCAGGTGGCACGGTCACTCTGGTTATCACCGATATTGCGGGCACTGCAATTACCATCACCGATGTGGCTGTTAATGCAGAT
>NZ_JAGJDZ010000032.1:0-1104 GCF_018100775.1 Shewanella sp. MMG014 | reverse complement strand
TAACGCCCAGCACAGCGGCGAGTTAAACAAGTGACTGGTTGACGAGTCCGTTGCTGCTTGTTAAGTGGCATTTGCACGATCTATCTCTTCTAGTTTCTTTAAAGCAAACCGTCCTCTTTCAGATACTGCTTGGGACTTATCTGATGCAAACTTTTCAGCATAATCCCTAGCAATAACTCCAATATTTGATAGATCTCGTATCAAAATCTCTGCTGAAATACGCCTTACAATTGAAGACCTATCTTCCGAAGAGAGGTTGAGTAAAGTGAGCAATGATGTTTGAACACTTACTTCCCGTTCTGCGACGATAGGGTTTAGCCTACCTTCGCAATACCTTATATCTGTCCATTCCCATTTTCTTCCTTCAATCCATGAAATCTTGCCTTCAAATAAACTACGGTAAGCTTTAGCACGAACCGTAGGCTGAACGGCTTTACTCGCAATATTTTCAATGTTTTCATCAAGAATCGGTGTGCGACCAAGTTGAGAGAATAGAGAAGGCATTGGTCCAGAGGTGGATGAAATTAACTTCGATCTTAGTGATTCAGCTATTTCTTCGTCACAAATTATTTGTAAGAGAACATTTTTATCTTCTTCCTTAATCCTGCCCCATGAATTCCAATTAGATAGCGCGATACAAAGCGCTTCAACAACAAATTCTGGGTTAGTCGCCTTTGCAATCTCAGGAAGCTTTTCCCTTGCGGCCTCACGAACTTGAGGCACCCAATCATTAAGCCTACGAATGGCAAGTGAAAAAAAGAAAGTGTTTGGAGCAGCACCAGACAGTGTTCGTAAAGTTTTTTCTCGCTTGTAACCATCCCAACTTATTAAATCTAACCAAGTCAGAAGTTCACTAGGTTTAGACCATACTTTCCACTTTGGTGGAGTTGACTTCCTTAATGCCAAGGAAAATTCCGACCTAATTAAGCGTTCCCAATAGTCAAAACTACTAAGAGGTAGCTGAGAAGTCACATCAATTAGAGATGACATATCAGCCACCATTTTACCTCCCGAATTTATCGAGTTAGCAAAGTCTTTCACTGCTGAAACTATTTTATCTTCCATAATCTATGATTCTTACACTTACTATCTAAGCCACTTAAC
>NZ_JAGJDZ010000031.1:0-1225 GCF_018100775.1 Shewanella sp. MMG014 | reverse complement strand
TAACAAGAGACTATGGCGTCAATAGCTAATTTCATATTTTTGGCGCTTCCCACATTACACCATCTCTTAGCATTGAATTCAGTGTTACAACCATCTTTCTAATACAGGCAATAATGGCTACTTTCTTTGGTTTTCCGGCTGCGACTAAACGTTGGTAAGTTGCTTTGAAAACAGGATTTGATTGTATGGCTGACATCATTGCCATATACAAAACTGTCCTGACCTGATGCCGTCCACCTTGTATCTTTCTTTGGCCTTTGAAGCGACCACTTTCCTTATTCATTGGTGCAACACCAACTAATGAACTCGCTTCTTTATTATTAATATATCCGAGTTCTGGTAGGTTACTGATAATTGAAGCTGCGGCTATTTTACCTATCCCTTTCATGCTTTGTAGAATGACATTTTTGGCTTGGCTGATTTATTACGAGAAGCGGGTTGGACTCGATGAGTTTAACTATTTTAGTTTCTATCTTTTCTATCTGATTTTTAAATACAGTTAAGATAGGTTTGATGGTCACCGCAAGCTCTTTCGGCAGAATTTGCAGCCTGTTCTTCTCCATCGTTTGCATCGCCATAATTTGATTACGTCTTGAGACTAAATCGCTCATAGCCTGCATGATGTCAGGCTTTAAAGTAGATAGCTTAGGCTTAATCGCATCGCCATAGTGGGCGATGAGCTGCGCATCGAGCTTGTCTGTTTTAGCTTTTTGACCAATGGCACCAGCAAATCGTTTTATGTGTATTGGGTTCGCAATAACGAAGGGAAGGTTTGCTTCAGCACAGGCCATAATAAATGGCATTTCTAAGCGACCTGTTGCTTCAATAACGATGCGTTCAGGATGGTGTTTCTTGATTAAGTTAACAGCTTCTTTAATTCCTTTCTCATCGTTTTTGACGGTGAAAAAGATATCGAGAGGTCGGATATATATATCGAGCTGAAACTTACCCGTATCGACACCGATGTTAATGTTTTGATTAGTTTTTGAATTCATAATAAGCTAACTCTTGCTTGCAAATGCGGGTTCGAGACCCAGTAGACTATTCGAGTGTTTTGCTTGGAGTCCTTTGTCGCGTTCTTTCTTGTTATCGGTCTCTCAATAGAGGAGCCAGCAATCAATCGAACTACGACAAGGAAAGCTTTAGTTGCAGCTAAAGCCTGGGTCTCACATTACCCGAAACAGGGAAGTATTTGTAAATTAGGTGGGTTTATTATCCATACAAG
>NZ_JAGJDZ010000030.1:0-1236 GCF_018100775.1 Shewanella sp. MMG014 | reverse complement strand
CAGCAAACCCGATGGAGCTACCGTTGCAGTATTCGTATCATCGACTAACCAAGCAACCGAACTAGTTACATCAGATGACGTACTGTCACTGTAAGTTGCCATAACTGTTAACTGTTCAGTCTGTCCTTTTGCAATATCAACTTGTGCTGGCGTAACCGTAAGCGCAGTTATCACAGCACCAGTAATATCTACATTGGCTGTATTACTAGTAACACCGTCTTTTTGGGCCGTTAAGAATGTCGCACCAACCTCATTACCCGTCAACAAACCCGATGGAGCTACCGTTGCAGTATTCGCATCATCTACTAACCAGGTTACCGAATCACTTACATCAGATGATGTAAAATCACTGTAAATCGCCGTAGCAATTAACTGTTCAGTCTGCCCTTTTGCAACATCAACCTTTACTGGTGTAACCGTGATTGCAGTAATAAAGGCATCTGTCACAGTCACACCAACTTCATTACTACTTATATGACCTTTGTGCGCTACAATTTTTGACAAGCCTATTTTATTACCTGCAACCAAACCTGTCGGCGTCACTGGCGAAACCACAAAATCATTCGACAACCACAACACTGAACCACTCACATCCGAAGACGTACCATCACTGTAATTCGCTGTAGCCTTTAACTGTACAGTCTGCCCAACAGCTACATTAACAGATGCTGAAGCAACCTTTCCCGACGTAACAGTAATCCCTGTGACAATTGCATCCGTAACTGTTACTACCACCTCATTACTGCCAACCCCATCCTTAGTTGCAGTCAAGACCGTAGCCCCTACATCACCAGCTATTAACAGACCACTTGGTAACACTGAAGCAATACTTGTATCTAACGAAAACCATGTCACTGAATCACTCACATCAGACGATGTATCATCACTGTAAGTAGCCGTTGCAGTTAACTGCTGCTCTTGCCCCATTGCAACATCAACTCGCCCAGGCGTAACCGTAATTGCAGTTATAACAGGATCAGTTACAGATATATTTACATCATTACTTTCAACACCATTTACAATCACGCTTACAACAACAGCCCCTTCTGAGGCAGCATAAAAAATACCTGGCTCACCAAAAAAACCAACACTTTCTTCATCACTACGCCAATTGCTCAAGCTTAAATCATTCAGTTGAGATGATGTCCCATCAGAGTAATACCCCACAGCAACAAAAGACATTTTATTACCTTTCGCAAGCACCAACTCACTAGTCCCCCTCACAACCCTCTCTAC
>NZ_JAGJDZ010000003.1:0-523539 GCF_018100775.1 Shewanella sp. MMG014 | reverse complement strand
TTTTTAAACTTTTATGACAAATGGGGTTTAAGCGTTTATTAATTAACCACTATGATTTAATTATCTTCAATTTTGCAGTTTAAAGACCTAGTTTGCCTCTTTCTATAAGGAAATAGAAAACGGTTTTTATAATCTAGTTCCCTTTCTATAAGGCTATCTTTACGCTTTTATGGTCAAGTATATTGATTTAGCTATTGGTTTTATCATTCAATTAGCCTATTTTATTTTGATTAAAGGATTTTAGGCTCCACCATCTAGGAATGTTTATGCTTAGTTTACGTTTGCTGTATTTAGTTTCGTTTGTTTGTTTTTCGCAGTCAGCTTTAGCAACTGTTATTTATACTTGGGTAGATAAAGACGGTGTTTCTCATTATAGCCAGCAACCACCAGCAGATGTTGACTCTAAAAAAGTATACAGCGAGGACATTGAGCCCGCTCAAGTCGGTTATGTACCCGTAAAATCTGTCAGTTCTTCTTCACAGTCTAGTTCTAGTGAAATGGATTTAGCTCAAAAAGCTGCATTAATCAAAGAGCGAGATGCTGAACAAGCCGCTTCAATTTGTGAAAGTGCTAAACACAGCTTAAATGTATTAAACACATATCAACACTTACATCGCAAAGATGCTGATACAGGTGAAGAGATTGTCATAACTGAAGAAGAACGCTTGGCTCAAATTGAAAAGAACGAAGAACGTAAGCAGCTTTTTTGTCAATAATATAACAAGTTTATTAGCTACAATGATAAAAGGAGCCAATGGCTCCTTTTTAATTAACTATTCATGACACCTATTCAAGGTATATATCATCTCTACCTGCTGCCCTAGTTCAGTTTACGCGAGCAGGTTATTCTGCTTTACCAACTGTATACATAGATTTAAACGTGCCACTATTACATGTCTCTGTTCCTGACTTCCAACCATTATCAAATGCATCAATGCCATCAAGTGTTTTATCCTTCATTGATTCGAGTGTCTCATTTGATTTCTTTTGTGCTAATGCACTGGTGCAACCTGTGTTGTAGCCAAAGTGGTATAAGCTATTATATTCAACATTACCGACTTCGATAATTTCACCTTCTTGTTTTTCAGGTGAGCTAGAACATCCGGTTGCAGCTATTGAGAGTAAAGCAAAGCCTAATACGACTGATTTATTCATGTTATATCCTTCTACTTGAAATCAGGTTGCTATTCATAAGGGAACATATTGAAGTTAGTAGATCAATTCACTTGTCGCAAGCTTATGGGTTCAATGGCTACTGTAAAGTTATATTTCAATAAAAAAGGAATGGTATTTACCATTCCTTTTATTACTGTCGCTGACTATTTATTGGGTAAACGTCAGTAATCCATCGTTGACATCAATCATAATCGGTTTACCTGGAAGTAGTTCACCTTTTAATAAATGTTGCGCTAATGGGTTTTCAATTTCTTGTTGCAGTGCTCGTTTAAGCGGTCTTGCACCATACGTTGGATCAAATCCAGCTTCGGCAATTAACGCCAATGCATTTTTAGAGATTTCCATGGTGAAATCCTTTTCAGCCAAGCGTTGTTTCAAGTTCTGCAACTGTATCTCTGCAATATGCGCTATATGCTCTGCATCTAACGGATGGAATACCACGGTCTCATCAATACGGTTTAAAAACTCTGGTCTAAAGCTCTGCGTCACCACATTCATTACGGCCGATTTCATCTGCATATAGTCTTGAGAGGCAGAACCTTCCTGAATAATGTCAGAACCCAAATTAGACGTCATGATGATAACGGTATTTCTAAAATCAACAGTACGGCCTTGGCCATCCGTTAAGCGACCATCATCTAATACTTGCAGCAAAATGTTGAATACGTCAGGGTGCGCTTTTTCTACTTCATCTAACAAGATGACTGAGTAGGGTTTACGGCGCACAGCCTCAGTTAAGTATCCACCTTCTTCGTATCCCACGTACCCAGGAGGTGCACCGACTAATCTTGAGACAGTGTGCTTTTCCATAAACTCTGACATATCGATGCGAACCATTGCTGATTCGGTATCAAATAAGAAGTTAGCTAATGATTTACACAGTTCAGTTTTACCCACACCGGTTGGCCCTAAGAATAGGAATGAACCAATTGGGCGATTCGGATCGGCAAGTCCAGCTCGGCTACGTCTTATTGCATTTGATACCGCTTCTACAGCTTCATTTTGACCTATCACTCGCTGATGTAGTGCATCTTCCATTTGTAGTAACTTATCACGCTCACCTTCTAGCATCTTAGAAACAGGTATTCCTGTTGCCTTTGAAAGTACTTCGGCGATTTCTATATCAGTGACCTTGTTACGCAATAACGTCATATCTTGCATTTCTGCTTGCGAAGCCAAATCGAGCTGCTTTTCTAACTCTGGAATACGGCCGTATTGTAATTCTGACATGCGAGTTAAATCTCCCGCACGTTTTGCGACTTCCATATCCATTCTTGATTGTTCGAGATCGGCTTTAATATGCTGAGTTCCGGCCAATGCCGCTTTCTCGGTATGCCAAATTTCATTCAGTTCGCTGGCTTTTTCTTCAACTTGCTTCAGCTCAACTTGTAAATGCGTTAATCGTTTACGACTTGCTTCATCTTCTTCTTTGGCAAGTGCTTGCTCTTCTAGCTTAAGCTGGATAGCACGGCGATCTAATCTGTCTAACGCTTCAGGTTTTGAATCTATTTGCATTCTGATACTTGATGCCGCTTCATCGATCAAGTCGATAGCTTTATCTGGTAGCTTTCTATCAGAGATATAACGATGCGACATACTTGCGGCGGCAACAATAGCAGGATCGGTTATCTCTACATGGTGGTGCAATTCATAACGCTCTTTTAATCCACGTAATATTGCAATGGTATCTTCAACGTTGGGCTCTTCCACCAGCACTTTTTGAAAACGACGTTCAAGTGCTGCATCTTTTTCAATATATTGGCGGTACTCATCTAACGTTGTTGCGCCAACACAATGTAAATCACCACGAGCAAGTGCAGGTTTTAACATGTTACCTGCATCCATTGCTCCTTCGCCTTTACCTGCACCAACCATGGTATGCAGTTCATCGATGAACAGAATGACTTGGCCTTCTTCTTGAGCTAACTCATTTAATACCGCTTTTAATCGCTCTTCAAACTCACCACGATATTTAGCACCAGCAATTAACGCGCCCATATCTAATGACAGTACACGCTTATTCTTAATTCCTTCTGGAACCTCACCATTAACAATTCGTTGAGCTAAACCTTCAACAATGGCGGTTTTACCGACGCCTGGCTCACCAATGAGCACTGGGTTATTTTTACTTCTACGTTGTAGAACTTGAATTGTACGGCGGATTTCTTCATCACGACCGATAACAGGATCAAGCTTACCTTGCTCGGCACGCTCGGTAAGATCCACTGTATATTTGTTTAATGCTTGGCGTTGATCTTCTGCGTTAGGATCATCAACTTTTTGTCCACCACGAATTTGCTCAATGGTGGTTTCCAATAACTCTTTACTTGCACCAGCATCTTTCAAGCACTTGGTTAACGCATCACTTCCTTCAAGCGCGGCCATCACAAATAGTTCAGATGAAATATATTTGTCTTTACGTTTTTGAGCTAGCTTGTCACAAAGGTTAAGTAAACGAATTAGGCCCTGAGATAACTGAACATCTCCCCCAGTACCTTCCACTTGTGGCAATTTTTCTAACTCTTGACTCAAAGAAGAACGCAGCGCACTAACATTTATACCCGCTTGCGTTAGTAAAGGGTGAATTGAGCCAGAATCTTGGTTTAATAACGCCATCATCAAATGAGTAGGTTCAATGAACTGATGATCACGCCCTAATGCTAATGATTGCGCATCTGAAATAGCGATTTGAAATTTGTTGGTCATACGATCAAGTCTCATACGTCCTCCTAATCAATTTAATAAAAACGAAAGATTTGATAATTAAAATATGGGGATGTTTATGAAAATTTCAATCGTGTGAATATAATTCTGTACATTAGTGTTAGATTAATTGATTAAGATCAAATCGATAAAACAGATTAAGATTTTAACCAAATGAAAGAAGCCATTCGTCCTGTTTGTTGATCTCGGCGGTAGGAGAAATAATCAGGATTAGTAAAAGTACACACATTTGCACTATAAATGTGTTTAATTGCTTGTTTAGATAAACGCATGGTTGCAAGCCCACATAAATCGGCTAAGTATTTCACGCCATGTGGTTTAAACCATTGCTTAGCTTCAATATCTTGTTCAACAAATTGTTGCTTTACCTCTGCACCCACTTCAAAAGCATTTGGACCAATTGCTGGTCCCAAATAAGCAATTATGTCACAGGCTTCTGCATTAAAGCGCTTTATTGCAGACTCTATAACCCCATCACACAATCCACGCCACCCTGCATGCACAGCAGCAATTTCAGTTCCTGCTTTATTACATAGCAACACAGGCAAACAGTCGGCGGTCATGACGGCTAACGCCACTTTGGCATGATCAACATAGCTTCCGTCAGCTTTGGGAGGAATAGACTGAGGTGAAATATTGGCAGGACTTACTTTTGAGTAATCGATAATAGTAGTGCCATGGACTTGATCTAACCAAGTGACTGGCACATTAATCGCTAAGGTTTGCTGAATTAAAGCTCTATTAGCCAAGACATCTTGAGGGGCATCGCCTACATGTAAACCTAAATTTAAGCTATCAAAAGGCGATTGACTCACACCGCCATGACGGTCTGTCATGGCGATGCCGATATTGTCAGGTATTGGCCAATTTACGTGATACACGCTATCCCCTTCGCAGCGAATACTTATAAATACTCGATTGGGTTTTCTTCAGTATCTTGACGTAACGCTCTGGTCAGCATTTGCATATCTTCAGGGATAGGCGCTTGCCATGACATGATTTCATGGGTAAATGGATGAGCAAGCTCCAAACGTACTGCATGTAGCGCCTGACGTTCAAAGTTTTTCAAAATATCAAAAAACTCTGGGCTAGCTTTTTTAGGCGGACGTGGGCGACCACCGTATACAGGATCGCCAACCAACACGTGACCTATGTATGACATGTGAACACGAATTTGGTGAGTACGCCCCGTTTCTAAGCGCAATCTTAAACGCGTATGAGCACGGAATTTTTCAGCAACACGATAATGAGTAACAGAAGGACGACCGCCCATGACAACTGCCATTTGTGTACGGCGCGTTTCATGACGATCAATCGGTTCGTCTACTGTTCCGCCAGCGGTCATCATCCCAATCACAATCGCTTCGTATTCACGTACAATATCGCGCGCCTGAAGTGCTGCAACTAAATGGGTTTGCGCTTCAACCGTTTTAGCAACCACCATTAAACCAGTGGTGTCTTTATCTAAACGATGCACAATACCAGCACGTGGAACATGTTCAATCTCAGGGCAATGATGTAATAGCGCATTTAATAATGTGCCATCAGCATTACCAGCACCAGGGTGAACAACCAAGCCAGCTTGCTTATTTACCACTAAAATATGATCGTCTTCGTAGACAATATTTAGGTCAATTTTTTGTGCTTTGTCTTTTACTTCTTCTTCGAGCGTTGCTTCTACCGCAATTAACTGCGATTCTAGTACTTTCTCACGAGGCTTATCGACAACAACGCCATCGACTGAAACTGCACCAGATAGGATCCATTCTTTGATGCGTGTACGGGAATAATCAGGGAACAATTCAGCCAAAGCTTGGTCTAATCTTAAACCGGTTTGGATTGCTGTGATCTCGCTTTTTAGGTTAATCTCTTGTGTCATAGGAACCGTACCCCTTTTTTGGGGTCCAAAGTGAATGTGCTATCTGTTACAATCGGATTGTTTTCTATTTTACAGTGAAATGGAAAAATTCTTAACAACAACTTATAAAAGAATTGAATTTACATATGTATAAATTAGCCAAAGGCGCCGCCCTAGTATTGTTTTCATTAGCTTTAACAGCATGTAGTACCTCTAAAGGTTTTGAAGATGAAGACCTCAGTGGCAAGTCTCCAGAGGGACTTTATGCTCAATCTAGAACCTCAATGGAGCTAGGAAACTACTCTAAAGCAGTTAGAACACTTGAAGCATTAGACTCTCGTTACCCATTTGGCCCACATAAAACTCAAGTTCAATTGGACATGATTTTTGCTTATTACAAAATGGACGACGTCGCATCAGGTATTGCAAATATCGATCGTTTTATTCGTTTAAACCCAACGCATCCAGATATTGATTATGTCTATTATATGCGTGGTTTAACTAATATGCAGGCAGATAATTACCTATTTCACGATATGATGAATATCGATCGTACTGATCGTGACCCTAAAAATGCACAAGACGCCTTTAAAGATTTTGATCGTTTAATCAAAAGCTATCCAAACAGTAAGTATACGGCTGATGCTCAGCAACGTATGCAATACCTTAAAAACCGTTTAGCACAATACTCGATTAAAGTGGCTGAGTATTATATCAAAATGGAAGCATGGAGTGCAGCAGCTGTTCGTGCACAATCTGTGATGGAGCAGTTCCCTGGCACACCAGCAACGGAGCAAGCTTTAGAAATTATGGCACAAGCATATGGTGAATTAGGCCAAGAGCAACTTCAACAGAATACATTAACGGTTATCGCTGCTAACTATCCAGATAGTGACTTACTCAAATAACAGCCAAGAATCATATTGCTGATTCTGCGTTAATATAAAAAGCCTGCGATATATCGCAGGCTTTTTTGTTTTGAAGATTACACATGATGATAAACAAAACCGCCATAAAGGTATTTAGTGGCTTCGGCACCGAGTACCGCCACCTTGTCACCTGCTTTTAATCGTCCTGAATGAATCAACCTCGATAAACTGACCCAAATAGCGGCTGAACCTAAATTACCAAGATTCTTGGCATCATTGATCACTCGCTCTGGTGAAATACCTAATGCTTTTGCCATAAGCACATCAATATGTCCATTGGCCTGATGAGGCAAAATATATGCAAAATCATCTAGCTGATAGCCTCGGCTTTGCAGTGCTTGCCAACCTAACTCAAACAACTGACTACCTTGGTCTCTCACAGCTTGGGTGTTGTGATGGAATCGAGCCATTTGTTTTGTCCCGACATCATTAGCCCCGCCATCAAGATAAAAACCTGGTGGTTTTTGATATCCAATTTGACCTAAATAAATATCAGATATTTTGGCAGCCTGTTCATCTTGAGGCCCTAGCACTACTGCAGCTGCACCATCCCCCATTTGTACATAATTAACCAATTGTTCGGTATCGATAAAGTCGTTATCCATATCAAAATAAACCGAGCCTGTTTCTACCCCTACTATTGAAACGGGTTGCTGATTAACAGCGCAAAAGGCCGACGCAATTTGTAATCCGTTGGCAAATCCCGTACAAGCCTGTCTAAGTTCTAAATAGGGACCATGAAATGCCATTGCATCTGCAAGCCATGCTGCATTGGGAGGGACTTGTGTATGAGGTGTGCATGTGTGGCTGAGTAAATAATCTAACGCTTCAATATCAAGGTTTGCATTCACTAAAGCTTGAGTCAGTACTTGCTGACTAAGCTCAATACTCGAAGGAGATGTTGAACTGGTTGGGGTCGATAGATCTCTGACTAAATGGCGCCCCTCAATACCCAAACGCTTCGCAATGGTTTTAGCTTTTCGCGCTGCAAGTCTCCCGCACTTTTGAGACAAGGCATTTAGTAGCGCTTCATTATTGATATTTGTATTAGGCAATTGATGAGAAATGCCTAATAGTGATAGGTCATGCTGTGCAAATTTTACTGCCATTTTTCCTCCAATTTATGTTGGATAGCATCTAAGCAAATCCCCATATTTTCAAATGAGTGATGTTGGCTGGTGAGTAATTGAAAAAGCTCATGTGTGATTAAGGATTGTTGCTGATAAAAGTCGTCATTTGTCGCCCCTAATTCGATGGCATGATGACGGCTAATGTATACATGCTTGGCTTCGTCTTTTTTAATCAAGCCACATAACACACTAAAAGGGTGCTCTCCTCCAAGTTTGCTGGTTTCAAATGCTTGCATAATTTGGGTGACACATGTATCTAAAATAGCAATACGAACAAAGTGTTGACTGTACTCATTTACTCGACCTAAACCGCTATAAAACCTTTTTGCCAACCGTTGAACTTGGCGGGTATCTTCTATGTATGGAAGCTTATCCGATACTGTTTGTAAGGCTATATCGTGACGACACTCGTCAGACTCGACTTCCATTAGTGAAGTCACTATCTTGCCATTCCTTTGTGGTGTCTGTGTTGATAATTTTTTATCTAAGTTTTGAACATGTAATCTAATAATTTCTTGATTAAAGACCAACTGAGCCGACTGCTCACCACACAGTAATAGGGGTAATAAACGTGCCATTGATTCCGTTTGGTTATCAGAAAATAAAAGTGGGGTTTGAGCCTGAAGATTTATCCAATCTTGAAGCCTAAGTGCATTATTGCCTTGAGTAACCTTTGGCAAAGCTTGCTTGCCAAAACAACGTTTAATCTTAATTGTCATTAATGCTTTGTCTCCGCAGTTGATAAATAACAGGCAATACGAAAACATCAAAAATCCATGCCAATAGAATCACCATACAAGACAACAAACTTAGCTGTGCAATAGGCGCAAAATCTGACGCTAATCCAATGCCAAAACCCAGTACTAAAGTTAAACTGGTAAAACAAATCACCGGAATAACGCCCGCATAATGCATCCAAAATAATTGCAGATAAGTTGCACGACTTTCGATATCAGATGTTTGTGGCTCAGGTAACTTCAACAGCAAATGCAAAGTATCATCAACAATAATCCCAAGCATGATGCCTAATACGACCGCACTGCCAATACTGATATACCCACCAACCAGTTGCCAAATAGCGAACACCCAAAGCAAGGGCAAAAAGTTAACCATTAACCCCACCAAAGCAAAGTATGGGCTTTTTTTCAAAAAGCCTAACACTAGGCTTAGGACCACTAACGCAATACCAAATGACCACAACATACTGTTTGCGTTATGAATGGATAAATGAGCGAACAATAAACTACTGCCTAATGCTGGGCTTACTGATAAAGCGGTTTTATTTGCAGCAAGCCATGCAGTTGTTTTGGCTTCGAACGCTAACATTTGCTGCGCAGTGAGGGAGGTTAAATAAACGGTGATTAAACTCGATTGATATTGTGATGAGATTTCTGCTTCGAGCCCGATATCGCTGACGCTATGTTGTGTCATGATCCGTTTAAGCTGACTTTGCGATAATCCGGCACTTTTTACCCAATCACCAATATGGGTGACATGGTTAACTTCTGGCTGTTGTTGCAAAAAGCGAGCAAATTGGAATAAAAAGCCCAGATATTGCTTGTCATACATAGGAACAGAACCAGTCCCCACCTCAAAATACAATGGATTTATGCCAAAAAAATCTTGCTGCATAGTGAGTTTAGATTGAGTAAAGGGGTTATCGTCAGGAAAGTAATTAAGCGGATCATCATTAAGCTCAAGTTTACTGGCACTTAATAAGGCCAATACTGAAACGAGTCCTACCACCATGATAATTGACTTTGGTAATAACGCCGCTCGTTTGGCTAGCGTCACCACAGGATTAACAAAGACACGTAACTTGCCATCAGAATAGTTCTGATTAGCCTTGCTCACGATAGTCACCAATAAACTGTGACAAAGTAGATAATGGCAAGCCACGGCAATGGCCACTAATATCCCAAAAACTTGTATCGGTGGTGAAGGACTAAAAGTGAGTAAACCAAAACCCAATATGGTCGTCAGTGTTGCGTACAGTAGGGGTTGTTTATTATGTGAGAAGCTAAAAATTAGCGGATTATTGTCACCCGCTTTTATTCCTGCTTGCCAGCCTAGGTATAAATGCGCTGAGTAAGCCAGTGATAAGGTTATAATTATCACTGGTATAAATGCACTTATCGCGGCAATAGTAAGGTTAAACCAACCTGCGACTCCAAGTACTATAGCTAAGGTCACTGCACAGTTAAGTGCGATAGCAAAAAGCCATAATCTAGCTTGAATAAAAAATAATGCCATTAGACCGATAATGACAAATAAGCTGGGTGCAAACCAACTTAGGTCATGGCGTAACACCTTGGCATATTGCCAATTGAGCGCCTGTTCACCTGACAACAAAACCTTCACAGCACTTTGAGCTTGATTGAATTTAGGCACAAGGTTCGCTGTCGCTGCCTTTGCTGACCAAAATGACTCAGAGATACCTTGCAAACGATCAATACTTTCCAAACGCCACAGTGCCTCTGTTGAATATTGCTGCATATCGTTTTGACCAAACTCAATACTCAGGATAATAGCTTTACCATTGTCAGATAACACCAAAGGTAAGCGAGGATGTTGTTTATAACTTAAAAGCAGGCTATCGCTTATTGATTGATTTTGACTTGAAAATTGCGAGTGAGTTAATGATTGAGTGAGTGCTTGCTTCTGCCCCGTAACCACAGAAGACTCGTTTACAAGTGGCAGACGTTCAATAAATGCAGCATAACCCCCTATCGCGCTGATATGCTGATCAGATTGTAAATATTCAATAAAATCAAGTAATCGACTTTGCTGCTCAGGTTGTCGCCAGTCTTGCTCATTTTCCAATAAAAGCAGTAAACCATCTTCGCGGACAAATGTTTGCTGAAGTTGATTTAGTCCAACAAATCCTGCGTCATCATGGCCAAAATAGTCGTTAAAATTAACATCAAGATCAATCTTCGTTGCCCCAATGATACTGAGCTGCACCAATAGTAATACGGTAGCCCACACCCCAAAAGGGTGTTTTTGCGAGCCAGCGATTAATGACAATTGCCAATTCAAATGACTATTTCCTCATACTGCTATTAAGTTTTCTATTCAGTTACCTTAATAGACCTTATAATCTTGTTTTATTGTTCAGCAAGTTACAAAAAAGTTAATAGTTAATGCGATAAACTGATATTTCCAAACATGCTAGCAGGAGTATTCAGCACCACCACCTTAACGCTAGTCAGCATAAAGCCTCGATACTCTCCCCAATGAACCCATACGTAGCGTTTTCCGGATAGACTTATTCATAGCTGCTTTATTAACAAATAGCTTATGATTTAGGCCTTTTGTGGAAATCTTGTTCAAACAAGCTAAAAAAAACAGTTATCAATAAAAAAAAGTTGACTCCAGACTGCAAAAAACGTTTAATTGCGTCCGTCGCCCGAATAGCTCAGTCGGTAGAGCAGAGGATTGAAAATCCTCGTGTCCCTGGTTCGATTCCGGGTTCGGGCACCATATTTAGATTTGGTGGCGAAAGCGACCAAATAACGAAAAAGCCTCGCAATGCGAGGCTTTTTTGTATCTGTTAATAATTGCAGTAAAACTGACAAATACCCTCGCCGGCTTTAGTCATAATAACCTTAGGCAACCATTAAGCTGCCTACAGTTTGATGATGAGTGAGTTAATCATCTACTCACCTAACACTTTAGGTGCGTGAAACAAGCTCGTCTTTGTTGTGATTCTCTGTTAGCGAATTACCTGTTAGAAACGTCTTGTTAGCGTGCTTCTTAATAACTGGTTGTTGGCTATGCAGGTTCAATATAATCAACCAACATCTGCACAGTTTGGTTTCCCCTAAACTCATTGACATCCAGTTTATACGCAACTCTAGCGTGCTTAATTGTGGCGTCAGGCCAAGTTTGTAAATCAACATTGAATGCAATAGCATCCATCATCACTGAGCCGCAGTCGGTTTCTAACACCAATTTCAAATGTTTCTCCCCCACGATACGTTGTTGAATCACGCTGAAATAACCATCAAATAATGGCTCTTCAAAAGACTGTCCCCAAGGACCAGATTCTCGTAGTAAGAAAGCCGTTTCTAGGTTCATCAACGCTATCGGCAATTCACCATCAGATAAGATCTCACCCGTTAACTGTTCAGGCTTTAACAATTCACGTACGGCTTTATCGTATGCTGACTGAAATAATTCAAATGCATCTGCACGAAGTGATAATCCCGCCGCCATCGCATGACCACCAAACTTGATAATCATCTCAGGGTGGCGGCTATTAATAAGCTCTAACAGGTCTCGCATATGCAAGCCTTTTATTGAACGTGCAGAGCCTTTAATTTCACCCTCGCCAGCATCAGCAAATGCAATCACAGGGCGATGATATTTATCTTTGATTCTTGAAGCTAAAATACCAATCACACCTTGATGCCAGTCATCCTGAAACAAAGCAAGTCCCCAAGGTAAATCTGATTCATCAAGGCTTAATGTTTGCAGAGTTTTTAACGCTTCTTGTTGCATTCCCGCTTCAAGCTCGCGACGCTCACCATTTAAGCCATCAAGCTCATCAGCCATTCGCCTTGCTAACATCATGTCTTCACATAACAATGTCTCAACACCCAGCGCCATCTCATCTAAACGACCGGCAGCGTTTAATCTTGGCCCGACAGCAAATCCAAAATCTGATGCAACAATACGTTGTGGGCTTCTTTTTGCGACTTCCAGTAATGCTGTAATGCCTACACGACAACGCCCCGTCTTAACTCGTTGTAAACCCGCTTGCACCAAAATACGGTTGTTACTGTCAAGCGACACCACATCAGCAACCGTGCCCAAAGCAACAATATCAAGTAAGGAACCAAGGTTAGGCTCAGCAATGTGTTGCTGTTGATACCAGTCTCTTTGGCGCAGCTCTTTCCTAAGCACTGACATCAAATAAAACGCAACGCCAACCCCAGCAATAGACTTACTGGCAAATTCACAACCGTTTTGGTTAGGATTAACTATCGCATCTGCATCGGGGAGGGTTTGTCCAGGTAAATGGTGATCAGTTACAACCACCTGCATACCTAATTGTTTAGCGGCTGCAACACCTTCAATAGATGAGATGCCGTTATCGACCGTAATCAATAACTGCGCTCCTTTAGACTGAGCAACGGCAACAATTTCAGGACTTAATCCATAACCATAATCAAAGCGATTTGGAATAAGGTAGTCAACATGCTTGGCTCCCATCATTCTTAATGCAATCAAACACACACTGGTCGATGTTGCGCCATCAGCATCAAAATCTCCCACTATCAAAATCGACTTATCAGCAGCTATCGCATCAGCAATAATCTTCGCCGCAGTGTCAATGCCGAGCATGGTTTCTGGTCTAAGTAACTTCGACAAACTCAGTTCGCAGCCTGCTAAATCGACTCCACGTCGAGCATATAACTGTTTTAGTAATGGATGCATAGATTGCGGTAAATGACTGTCATCTACCTGAGTTCGGCGAACAATTTTGTGGGCCACAAACACACCTTATTTTAGTGGAGTAATCGACACGTTAAGATAACAAAAAAGGCGAACCAATGGCTCACCTTTTTCGGTTATAACGATTATTCTAAAGCTGTCGGTATTAGAGATTAGTTTTAATGGTATTTAATAATGCTGACGGTGGTTGGTAACCCGGCACTAACACCCCGTTTTCTAAAACGATTGCAGGTGTCCCATTGATACCAAATGCTTGACCAAGGCGGTATTGCTCCTCGATGTTTGCATCGCAGCTTGCAGCTTTTACATTGCCACCCGTTTTAGCATCAGTCATAGCTTGTAGCGGATCTTTAGCACACCATACCGCTTCCATTTCTTGGGCATTTGCTGATGGAATACCTGCACGAGGGTAAGCTAAATAACGAACTGTAATGCCCAAATCGTTATAACCGTCCATTTCTTGGTGTAACTTACGACAGTAACCACAATCCACATCAGTAAAGATGGTTACGACATGTTTTTCATTTTTCGCTTTGTACACCAACATGTCGTCTTCAAATGGCTTGAGCATATCAACACGAGGGCCCGCTAATGCAGCCTCAGTTAAGTTTTGCATGCCATTCTTTAAATCATACATATTGCCATGTAGTAACTTAGTGCCATCTGGAGAAACGTACAAAATGCCACGGTCAGTCAAGGCTTGATACAATCCGTCAATCGGTGATGATTGAATTTTCAATACATTAACGCCAAGCACATCAGAAACCTGCTGTTTCAGCTCTGCTTCATTGGGAATATCTGAGGCTGATGCGGCATGTAATAGTGGCGCAACAGCAAGGGTCATAGCAAAAGAGAATGCTTTTGTTAACTTCATTAAAAAATCCTATTTGATAAAACTGATGAGTCAGCTAATTACATAGACCAGAGTTTGACGGCAAAAGTTACAGAGAATGTCATATTAAAGCAACTATATCCCGCTCATTGCTGGCGATATGTATCAATTTTTATGTAACAAGAGACATCATGCACAACGCATTAGCCCCTTGGATGATGCTCACTATGTAACTGCTGTAGTCGAGCCTTGGCAACGTGGGTGTATATTTGCGTGGTAGATAAGTCGCTGTGTCCTAATAACAGCTGAACTACCCGTAAGTCAGCTCCATGATTGAGTAAATGGGTAGCAAATGCATGCCTTAGGGTATGCGGAGATAATTGACTATTGATGCCAGCTCGCACTGCATAACATTTAATACGATGCCAAAAAGTCTGTCTTGTCATCATTTGTCCACGTTTGGAAGGAAACAAAACATCGCTTTGTTTATTGTTCAGTAATGTAGGGCGTGCAGCGAGCAAATACTGCTCGATTTCGGAAATGGCTAATTCACCAAGCGGCACTAAACGTTCTTTGCCGCCCTTACCGACAATGCGCACTAAACCTTGTCTAAGGCTAATTTGCTCTATGGTTAAGCTGACCAGTTCAGTAACCCGAAGGCCTGTGGCATACAATAACTCCAGCATGGCTTTATCACGGCACTCTATTGGGTCGTCAATATCGGGCTCTGCGAGTAAAGCATCTATTTGGGTTTCGCTTAATGCATCAGGTAATTTACGCGCTAACTTAGGTGACTCAATTAAGCTAGTTGGGTCGATATCAATCAGTTGTTTTACTATCAAATAACCATAAAATCGCCGTAAACTGCTCAGCAATCTTGCCGTTGAGGTTTTAGCAAAATTTTCTGCCACTCGATAAGCTAAATAATCTCGAATCACTAACTGATCAACATTAATGAGTTGATGTTGCTGACTCAACACATATCGCTCAAAATGACGTAAGTCAGTTCGATAAGAGCCTAACGTGTTATCACTTAACCCTTTAGCCGACCAAAGTTCATCTAAAAATGCATCAATAAGGGGATCTGCTTGGTAATTATCAGTCACAAAAATTCCTAAAAAAACGGCGCCACTTCACCTGAAGTAACGCCGCTCTAGTGTAACTAAATTTAGTTTACAAAGACAAAACTAAGCTCATAGGGATAATCTAATCATCACCATAAAGATTGTCTGTCATCTTTATTAGCTTGTTGCTGCCGTTGCGTTTTTCGCTGGGACAAATAAACACGCAACCATGGCAATACCAACTGGCAGTAACCAAGCCATACCTTCGCTATGCAGTGGCATAAAGCTTAAAAAGTCAGTGTTCATTCCTGCCGCTTTTAAACCATCGAAAATACCAAAGAATAGTGCAACAGATAACACAAGACGATGCGAAAACTCTGGGCGAGCAAAACGTTCAGTTAAAAAGGTGATTGCCACTAATGCAATTGCCACAGGGTAGATGGTCATCAACACAGGAATACTGATGTTAATTAGCTGAGTGAGTCCCACGTTCGCAACGGTTGCACATACAACACTGAAAAAGATAACGAAAGCTTTGTAAGACACTTTAGGCATGAGTTCGTTAAAGTATTCAGAACACGCTGTAATTAGACCAACTGCAGTGGTTAAACAAGCGATACTGACTACCGCTGCTAATAATACTGTACCCATAGTGCCAAACTCATGGGTCACATAATTTGTCAGAATTTGGCCACCGTTTTCAGCGCCTTTAGCAATATCACCCGCTGTAGCACCTAAATAAAATAGTGAAATATACACAAACGCTAACCCTGATGCTGCAATAATAGCTGCACGCACAAGATAACGAGTCTGGGCTTTAGATTCTGTGACACCTTTCTTACGTAAAATATCAATAATCAACATACCAAAGATCACTGAGGCAAGTGTATCCATGGTGTTGTAACCTTCTAAAATGCCTTTAGAAAGTGGACTGTCAATATAGTCACCAGTAGCAGCACCGATCGCAGCGCTTGGCGTAGCAATCACTGAAACAGCTAAACCAACAAGTAAAAAGATTAAGATTGGGGTTAACACTTTGCCGACACTATCGAGTAATTTACCAGGGTAAAGTGATAGCACCATTGCGATGACAAAAAAGGCTACTGTATAAAGCAACTGCGCTTTGTTCAGTGTCAATGCACCTAGTTGGATCATCGCATCGGCATTATCTAAAAATGGGCGAGCACCAATTTCAAATGCAACTAAACCTGTGCGGGGAGCGGCAAACGCAGGGCCAATGATAATGTAAATTGAGACAGCAAGTGCTGTAGCAGCAAAAGCAGGTAGCATCGCCATGACTTTACCATTCGCTTTAGCGACAGCGATAAGACCTGCTAGAGGTAAACCTACAGCAGTGACCAGAAACCCAATCATCGCTAGCGTCATATTCTCGCCAGCTAACATGCCTGCAAAAGGTGGAAAAATTAAGTTACCTGCACCTAAGAAAAATGCGAATGTCATAAAGCCTAAGCCTAATGTATCGCCAATACTCATATTATTGTTTTGCACTAAACGCCCCATCTTGTTGTTTTGTTTTTTAACAAACTTAAGTGATTCACTGCTAATTAGCTACTGCTAATCAAAAACGACCTGTAAGAATGTAAACTTATAAATACACTTTATCTCATTAAAAACTACTCACAAATGGTTATAAAAAAGCCATTTTTCAATTTTTCGAATACCCATTTGTGAGTCGTATTTCATTTTTTGCCATTTAAACGCGTTAAACACGACTAAACGGGTAGGAACTAATAGCAAAACATCTATCGATAAACAAGCGCAAACCCAGCAGAATAGCAAATTAGCTGTTATCAGAAACGAAGCGTAAAGCCCACAAAACATTCCCGCTACAGAGCAACCACATCAAGCTAAAAGCACAACAAAAAAGCAACACCAATAAAATTGGGAAAAAACCGTAAAACCGTTACCATAAGCCGTCAGCCATATAAGCGAAGTATTCATGCCTTTTACATTTAAACAGTTTCATATTGATGATAGTCATTGTGGTATGCCCGTTAGCACAGATGGGGTCATATTAGGCGCTTGGGCTGCATTGCCTGATACGCAAAAAATACCTACAGCACAACTATTAGATATTGGTGCAGGAAGTGGCTTGCTCAGCTTAATGCTCGCTCAGCGCATGAATAACCAAGATTGTAAAATCAGCGCGGTAGAGTTAGAAGATGGCGCTGCTGTTGATTGCCAGCAAAACTTTAGTCAAAGCTCTTGGTCAGAGCAGCTTTCATTACATCACATGAGTATCCAGCAATTTTTGCTTGAACATCAGCAAAAGCGCTGCGCTCTGTTCGATACAATTATTTGTAACCCGCCTTACTTTGAACATGGGCCTCAATCAGACTCAAGTCAGCGTGCTACAGCAAGGCACACAAACCAGCTCAGTTTTAAAACCTTGCTCAGCCATATTCAACAATTAATGACACCATCTGGACAAGCGAGCTTGATTATTCCTCAGCAAAGCGAGGCTGGTATTATGCAAGCGTTAGATGACACGCAACTGTCGCTGTCAGAGCGAACGAGTATTCGCACCGTTGAAAACAAAAGTCCTAGCCGGATTTTATTGCAACTTAGCCACCAAGCTAGTTTCCATCGCTTAATTCACTCTGATTTGATTATTGCGGATAAACAAGGTCAGTACACTCCTGAGATGAGCCAGCTGTGTCGCGACTTTTATCTGAAACTTTAACGAGAGTTTCATCATATAAAAGTCATTTAAAACCGATTCCTTGCTCGCTGAGATCCAGAACTTAGGTTATAATGTCCGGCTATCAATCAGTGAGACCCAAAGCGCATGCTATTTGAAGATTTTGATCTAGACCCACGCCTATTAGACTCTCTAAAGGCTATGGGACATTTAAGCCCTACTACCGTTCAACAACAAACATTGCCAATGGCGATGGAACAACGGGATATTTTAGCTAAAGCGCCTACAGGTACAGGTAAAACGGCAAGCTTTTTATTGCCGGCATTACAACACTTGATTGACTTCCCTCGCCGCTTTAACGGTCAAGCTAGAATTTTAATTCTGACGCCTACTCGTGAGCTGGCCAGCCAAATTCATCGTTATGCGTCTCATTTAGCGACCGATCTTGATTTAGATATCGGTATTATTACCGGCGGCGTACCTTACGGTCCTCAAGAAGAGCAACTTGAAGAGAATATCGATCTATTAATTGCGACGCCTGGTCGCTTGATGGAATATTTAGATAAAGGTCAATTCGAAGCGACAGAAGTTGAAATGCTCATCATTGATGAAGCTGACCGTATGCTTGATATGGGCTTTTCATCAGTGGTTGAAACCATTGCTATTGAAGCCCAGGGCCGCAAGCAAAACATGCTGTTCTCCGCCACGCTTGAAGGCAGTGGTGTTGCTCGTTTTGCACATGTTTTACTTGAAGATCCTGTTACCATTGATGTTGATTCACCCCGCAGTGAAAAAGCGAAAATTCATCAATGGATACATTTAGCGGATAACAACGCCCATAAGTTTGCCTTGTTGTGTAATTTGCTCCAACAAGAGTCTGTAAAGCGCACCATCGTATTTGTTAAAACCCGTGAAGTTGTTGCTAGCTTAGAAGGCTTGCTATTAAAAGCAGGTATCCCTTGCGCTTTCTTACGTGGTGATATGGAACAAAAGAAACGTTTCCAAGCATTAAGTAAGTTCAGTAAAGGTGACGTGAATATTCTTCTTGCGACTGACGTTGCAGCACGGGGAATCGATATTGACGGTATCACTCATGTAATTAACTTCGATATGCCTCGCTCTGCTGATGCTTACGTACACCGAATTGGTCGTACTGCACGTGCAGGCGCAAAAGGTACAGCTATTTCGTTAGTTGAAGCCCACGACATGCGTATTGTGAGTAAAATTGAACGTTATATCGAACAACCGTTAAAACGTCGCTTTATTGATGGCTTAAGACCTACCCATAAAGAGGCCAAAGTACCAGGCAAGAAAAAAGACAAAAATAAGTCTGCAGCGAAGAAATCTAAAAAGCCTAAAAAGAAGAAAAAATAAATTTTAATTAACGAAGCTTTAATGCTAAAGCCCTGAATATTTTCTATATTCAGGGCTTTTTTATGGCAAAAAATCCATTTGATAGCGCATTAAACTAGCCTCAAAGTGAAATAAACTTTATGAAACATTTAATTTACATCTAACACTTTTTCTCTACTGGTAACTCTGTTAATTTAGAGCCTATAGCACTCTAATAACTCACAAAAATCTCTTTTTAAAATGACTGTTCGAGATTGAGTTATATAAAGTCACCATTTTCGATAAATAAGTATGGATACGCCCATCAATGAAAAGACTGTTAAGAATTCTTTCTCCATTCATCATTTTATTTGTTTTTATTGGCCTCGCCGTTGTTTTATTCAGTACTCGTCAGGCTCCTGAGCAAAAAGAAGATCAACAAAAAATCCCTGTCGTTGATGTGCTCACTGTTGAACAAAAGACCGTGTCTCTCAACTTGCCTTCCTATGGTGTTGTTAGCCCCAAATATAAAACCCAACTCGTCACTGAAGTACAAGGTCGATTAATCAGCCTTGATCCCAGTTTTGTTGCTGGCGGCATTGTTAGACAAGGTCAAGCTTTAGCACAAATAGAACCTTCAGATTATCAAGCAGACTTTATTCAAGCTGAAGCCACATTGGCACAAGCTAACGCTGCGCTAAATGAAGAAATCGCTCGTGGTGAAGTAGCAAAAATTGAATTTAAAGATTTTGATAACGGTTTACCGCCTGAGTTAGGTTTGCGTATCCCGCAATTGAAAAAAGAACAAGCAAATGTCAAATATGCTAAAGCCGCATTAGCTCGAGCTCAGCGCAATTTAGAAAGAACCGTTATTCGCGCACCATTTGATGGCATTATCAAAGCGCGTAACGTTGATTTAGGCCAATATGTTTCTCTAGGTACTAATTTAGGCGAGCTCTACGATATCAGTATCGCAGAAGTGCGTTTGCCGCTAACCAATAATGATTTAGCTTACTTAGAGTCGGTTGATAACCCTGACACGTTAGTGACGTTAAGCGCGTCACTTGCGGGTAAATCTTTTGAATGGCAAGGTAATATTGTCAGAAGCGAAAACGTGATTGACGAGCAAAATCGAATGGTTTATCTCGTCGCAGAAGTGAAAGATCCATACCTGCGAAATAACCAATCTTCCGATGAACTCCCACTCAAATACGGCAGTTTCGTCACCGCAATTATCAAAGGCAGAACAGTAGACGGCATTGTTAAACTGCCGCGTTATGTTGTTCGCCAAGATCAAGTTGCCATTGTCAAATCGGACAACACCATTGAGATTAGAAAAGTAAACATTGTACGAACTGATATCGAAAATGTGTTTATTAAAGATAGTCTTGCAACTGGTGAGCGTGTTTCGATTACTGACATTAGTAACCTAGTGTCTGGCCAAAAAGTAAAACTACTTGGTGAAAACTCAGATAGTGATGACCTTGCGCCACAAGATGCACCTGACAATATTGATGAAATATCATTAGCAGGTGAGCAAAATGGATAATAAAAAAGGAATTATTTCTTGGTTTGCCCGCAACAGTGTTGCCGCCAACCTATTGATGTTTGCCTTACTTATTGGCGGTTTATTCAGCTCTTTTTTGATCAACAAAGAGGTCTTCCCTAGTTTTGAGCTTAATCTTCTCAATATCTCTGTAGCCTACCCTGGCGCGGCTCCTCAAGAAATTGAAGAAGGGATTAACATCAAGATTGAAGAGGCCATTCAAGATATTAGTGGTATCAAAAAAGTCACTTCAGTTGCCAGCGATAGCATTGGAACGGTAACCATTGAAGTCGATGATGGCTACGAAGTGCAGCAAGTACTTGATGAAGCTAAGTTGCGTCTTGATGCAATTGCCACATTTCCAGATAACATTGAAAAACCTAACATTTATCAAATAAAGCCTGAAAACAACGTCATATGGGTGTCAGTTTATGGTGATATCAGTCTTCATGAAATGAAGGAAATGGCTAAAGTTATTCGAGATGACATCACAGGCTTACCTGCTGTAACACGTGCCCAAGTAACAGGGGTTCGTGATTACGAAATTGGCATTGAACTGTCAGAAAACAAATTACGAGAATATGGTTTAACTTTCTCTCAAGTTGCGCAGGCGGTTCAAAACTCATCGATTGATTTGCCTGGGGGCTCAATACGAGCACAAGATGGTGACATCCTGTTGCGAACTAAAGGCCAAGCTTATACTGGCGAAGACTTTTCTCAGATTGTAGTGACCACACGACCTGACGGCAGCAGAATTATGCTTCCAGAGGTTGCTACGATTAAAGATGATTTTGAAGAGCGATTAGAATACACCCGCTTTAATGGTAAGCCCGCAGCCATTATTGAAATAACCAGTATTGACGATCAAAATGCTTTGGCTATTTCAGAGCAAGTCAAAGCCTATATTGCCGAGCGTAAAGAAACCTTACCCGCTAACATCAAATTAGATACATGGGGTGATTTAACCCATTACCTCGAAGGCCGCTTAAACATGATGCTATCAAACATGTTTTATGGTGCCTTATTGGTATTTCTCATTTTAGCGTTATTTTTAGATCTTAAACTGGCGTTTTGGGTCATGCTCGGTTTACCCGTTTGTTTCTTAGGTACGATACTGCTCATGCCAATTGAGCCGTTTAATATGTCGATTAACATGCTCACCTTATTTGCCTTTATTTTGGTGCTGGGCATTGTGGTTGATGATGCCATTGTCATCGGCGAAAGTGCCTATACTGAAATCGAAAAACATGGTCAGTCACTTGATAATGTCATTACTGGCGTGCAGCGCGTAGCAATGCCAGCAACCTTTGGCGTTTTAACCACCATTGCGGCATTTATTCCTATGATTATGGTGTCGGGTCCAATGGGAGTGATATGGAAGTCCATTGGCATGGTGGTTATTTTGGCTTTGGCTTTTTCTTTAGTGGAATCTAAATTGATTTTACCTGCGCATTTGGCTCACATGAAAGTGAAAAAGAAGCGCCCTCCCACCAATTTTCTGTCTAAATTTAAAGTCAGCCTTAACGAAAAACTGCAGTACTTTATTCAACATAAATACCGTCACTTTTTAGGCCGCTGTATTGAGCAGCGTTATAACGTGGTAGCGGTATTTATTGGGGTACTTATTCTGTCATTAGCTTTGCTTGCTAGTGGTAAAGTACGCTGGGTTTTCTTCCCCGATTTACCGTCAGATTTCATTCAAGTACAACTTGAAATGGAAGAAGGCAGTTCTGAACTCAATACCCTTGATGTCGTGCAAAAAGTGGAAGAAGCCTTGTACGCCATGAATGATAAATATGCCCGAGAAACAGGTGAAGATGTGGTTAAACACAGTTTTATCAATATGAGTTCTCGAAGCTCAGCTTTTATCTTTGCTGAGTTATCTAAAGGGGAAGACCGAGAAATCGATGGCGTTACCATTGCAGAAGAGTGGCGCAAACAGCTGCCAGAGCTATTGTCTGTCAAAAAACTCAATATTGCTGCGAGCACGAACGAGTCAGGCGGTGACATTTCATTTAGATTAACCTCAAATGACTTAGCTCAGCTCTCTGAAGCATCGAAAGAGCTCAAGCAAGAACTCGCAACATATGAAGGTGTCTATGATATTTCAGACAATTTCTCATCTGGTAGCCAAGAAATACGCTTGAATATTCGCCCTGAAGCAGAAGCTCAAGGACTGACGCTTTCAGATTTAGCTCGCCAAGTTCGTTATGGATTTTATGGCTATGAAGCCCAACGTATCTTGCGAAATAAAGAAGAAGTTAAAGTAATGGTGCGCTATCCATTAGAGCAACGTCGCACCATTGGCCATCTTGAAAACATGCTGATTCGTACCCCTCAAGGTGTCGCTGTGCCCTTCTCTACTGTTGCAGATATTGAATTAGGGCAATCTTTTGCTTCTATTACCCGTGTTGATGGTAAACGAGCCATCACCATTAGTGCTAATGTGAATAAAAACACTGTCGAGCCTTCAAAAGTGGTGGGCGAGATCCAAGGGGAGTTTTTACCTGAGTTAACCGAGAAATATCGAGATGTGAATGCATCACTCGATGGCGGAAGCCAGGATGAGCAAGATGCTATGTTAGGTCTAGTACAAGGCTTCTTTTTTGCGATGTTTACCATTTATGCCCTAATGGCAATTCCGCTAAAATCATACACCCAACCTATGATCATTATGTCAGTGATCCCTTTTGGTATGATTGGCGCCTTATTCGGGCATTTCATTTTAGGCATCTCAATGAGTGTATTGAGTCTGTGCGGTATCGTGGCGCTGGCAGGGGTTGTGGTCAATGACTCATTGATTTTAGTCGACTTTGTTAACCGTTCTCGTAAAGAAGGCTATTCATTACTTGAATCAGCAATAAACTCAGGGTGCTATCGGTTTAGGGCCATCATTTTAACCTCTATGACGACCTTTGTCGGCTTAGTGCCTATTTTGCTTGAACGAAGCTTACAGGCACAAATTGTTATCCCAATGGCTGCATCACTAGCATTCGGGATTTTATTCTCGACCGTGGTCACGCTAATTTTAGTACCCGTGCTTTACATTATTCTTGATGATGCGAAAAGTTTAGTTAGACGCATTTTCAATTGGTGGTGGCAACCTAAAAACGACGATGAAGTTTATCGTTGACCGACCCTCTATTAGGGATACCCCTTTAATGAGACTCGTTTCATAGATAATCTCTTAATGGATAGTTTCTTGGTGGCTAGTTTCTTGGTGGATAGTCTCTTAATAGATAGTCTCGTAATAGATAGCCTCTGAACGAAAATAACTCAGCAATTCAACTGTTAACAACAAAAAGGAGCCTAGGCTCCTTTTTTATTGTCAATTTTTTTGCGAGATGATTAGGATAAAATTAATCAACCATCAAGCCTCTTCATGATCATAGTCATAGTCATAGTCATAGCCAGTATCTTGATGATTTGCGAGCTGTGAAACAGTTATCCCTTAGTGATTCCATTACAATAAATCACTTAATTCTGTACCGAGCAAAATCGATGACTGTTGAAGCTGAACCTCATATCACCACTGAAGACACTCACCCAATAGCCACATTGGTTTATGACATCCGCGATAGCCGCTACCTCAACATTACTGGTCGCTGCACATTGAGATGTCAATTTTGCCCTAAGCATAATGGTTCAAAGCAAGTTCATCAGTATGAGTTGTCGCTTAGTACACAAGTGAAGCCAGAAGACATCATCCCTTTGCTTGGTAAGGTAACGTCCTTTGATGAGTATGTGTTTTGTGGCTACGGTGAACCCACCCTTAATTTGCACACCTTAATTGTTGTCGCAACCCATATCAAAGCCGCAGGCGGTAACGTTAGAGTGAACACCGATGGATTAGGTAACTTATTTCATCGCAGAAATATTTTGCCAGAGCTTGCTCACTGTGTTGATAGTTTATCAATCTCGCTGAATGCCAACACTGAAGCCCTGTATATTCAACACTGTAAGCCTAAACTTAAAGGGGCTTATGAAGCATTACTGGAATTTATTAGCCTAGCGCCAGATTACATTGGACAAGTGCAAGTATCTGCAATTAATGGGCTTGAAAATGTCGATATTGAGCAATGCAGGCAACTTGTTGAACAGCGAGGTTGTGAGTTCAAACAACGTGAGTTAGATGTCGTCGGTTAGTGCTGATTTATGTTAGTAATAAATTAGTTAAAAAAGCTTTACTGAGGTCAACCTATTCACGCTTTCGTGATAACATCACCTTATCAAGATTGTGAACCTAAGTAAGCGAATGTTTAAAAGACAAACCAACAAAAATGTCTCAAAATTTCTGCTCATTTCTGCGCAAGATATTCAATGGAGTCGTCAACAAGTACTGGCATTATTAAGCCAAGTTTCTGTGATGCTCATTAGTATTGTCATTTTTACCACCCTGTTATTAAGTTTAGGTGAACGCAGACTTCAAGAAGATTGGGCAGCTAAGCGCTACAGCGAACTGCAAACCGTTGGAACACTCGCCTCTGATAAAGTTAACTTCCTGCAGTTTCGCACCCAAGCATTTTCTAAAGCTGAATTGATGAATCAATATTTGAGTAACCCTTCTGAGCTACAAAAAGAAAAGTTACTTAAAAACTGGGATGGCTTATTGACCCATATTCCAGAATTATTGGGGTTAAGCTTATTTGATCCACAAGGCAATCCAAGACTTAAAACCACTAATGCTTTTGATAATGTTGCCTTACCTACAGTGGTGGTTAACCATGATAAAACCATGGGCGGTAACGACATTTATTCGTCACAAATTCAATTTGTGTCAATCAATGGCAAGCTAATTCCCTACGTTTACCAACTTGCTTGGATTGAAAACCCAGACCAAAGTATTCGAGGTTATTTGGTTACGTATAACTCCATATCTGAAGTATTACAGACAATTAAACCTGCCTTTTTTAATCATCATTCACCGTTATTATTATTTGGCTCACAAGGCATGTTATATGCGGGCGCATCACAAGAGCAGCCCCTCAAAAAAATCCCCACAACCTTAGGCAGTAGCATACAACAAACCTACCCAGAACTGTGGCAACAAATGGCCAATACCAATTTTGGCCAATATCATAACGAACTGGGTACTTTTGTATTCTTAAAAGTGGAATTAGCAGCTAATAATTCAGCGATTAGAGAATACTATTTAATGTCATATATTCGCCACGAAGACATTGCCGCTAGGTTTGAACAATGGCGTTATATATTAATCTTTTTCGGCGTCCTGATAGGCTCGCTTGCCACTGCGCTGTTATATACAAGACATCGATACCAGCTAGAGAAAAATGCCAATGTGAATAGCATTAATTTAGCCAGTAGTTTATTTAGAAACCAGCAAAGCTGCTTAATTGTTAATAGTAGCGGCCGAGTATTAAAAGCAAACCGTCAGGCAGCTAAAACGCTATCTGTTGAAATTGAAGCATTATTAGAAAGACGTTTGCAACGAGTACTACAACTTGAAGATGATGTTTATCAATCCCTCACTGACGCCATGGAAAATGGTAAGCATTGGCAAGAAATCGTTAGCATTAATGAAGATAGTTGTACTATTACCGTGTCGGCTCAACCAGGTAAAACCCAATTAAAAAGTGAGCGCTACTGGGTTGTAACTTTTGAAAATATTACCGAACTAACCTCAGCTAAACAGCAAGGCTATTTTTATCAACTGCTATCAGAAAGTAATGTCGCGACAGCATTAACTGATACCAACGGTCAGTTGCTCAAGTTTAATCACAAGTTCAAAAAACTATTAGATATCGAAGCCGACAGTCAAGACAATGTGATGGAACTACTCGGAAAAGAGTTCTCTCAGCAATGGGCCGATATCAACAGCCGATTAAGTTTACAAGGTAAATGGAAGGGGCAAATATTTGCTGATGCTGATACTCGCTTTGCCAATAGTTTGAAAGCCAGTATTCAAGCTGAGCATAATCTTGATGGCGAGATTGAATATTTAGTGGTGACACTACAAATACTAAAATTGCAAAAATCATTACAACAACTTCCTAGCCAGCAAGCGCCGTTAAGTTCGATGGTGGTGCCATTATCTGAACTCGAAGTGCATTTTAGTACGTTAACAGAGCCAAATAGAGAGCAAACCTGTTTACTGATTATGGATATCAACCCTGAAGGGTTAATCAGCCACATTAGCGATATCGATCATCTTGAGAAGCGTCAAAAAGATATTGAAATGCAATTATTGATTGATTTACCAATAGGATTTCAAATCGCCCATTGGCGTTTAGGTTCGTTGGTCATACTGTTAACATCCAGTGACTCTGTTCAAGCCCATAAATATGCAATGAGCATCATGGACAGGTTAGAGCAAAATGAGTTCAATGAAGGCATAAACATTGGTATCGCTGGCTACCCTGAGCCTCAGTCGTTTGAACATTACTTGAGTAATGCTGAAGTCGCGTTAAAAAGAGCAAAGCAAACGGGTAATCAGAACATTTGCCAAGCGTTTACTCGAAAAGCATAAAACAAAAAAGCGGGATAAATGACAAGATTTATCCCGCTTTTTTATCTATTTATAAAGGCTGCGGTCTTCGCTTAATCACCCATTTCAAGTAAATCGCCGGGTAATTTGCTGCGAGTAATTTCAATAATATTAGAGCGGCTCATCACCACCTTATAACGCGCATATTCTAGCGGGCCTTTACCATCTTTAAGCACAGCGACTAGGTTCACTTGATAACGCCGCTCTACAGATTCATTACTCACCTTTCCGTCTTGTTCTTTATAAATTTTAGCTTTGCCACGCTCTAAATGACGCGCAAATGGAACCAAACTAAAGTTAACCTGTTCTTGTATTTGTGAGTAACCAGCTTCGAACTCTTTATTGGTCACCTTAGTCGCAATTCGATAATGCAATACTTCTGCATCCACCTTATTTTGACTATGCCGCTGCTTCATTATTTCTGCCACAGCTTTAGGAATATCTTGAGGACGTGTGAAGTCTAGCCAGACAAGCTGTTTAGCAATGACCGTTTGTGTAGTGGTATCTTTTAGTACTCGGCTCCAGCGAGGTCGGCCTCTTTGTATAAATCGCCATAGGGCATTACGAACATCCTCTTTAAAAATTTCCCTAAAGCCATAAATAATGGCCAAGGTAACAATAAGGCTCATGGTTAAACCACTGAATACCCCCTGTGCCTTAATAATCAATGCCGATACCACAAGCATCACTAAAGTCGTTGCTAAACCTGTCACAAACTTTTTAAGCCCTATACCAAGAGGTTTTAACTCTTCTTTAAGGACGACCCCTTGCTGAATCAGGCGGCGAAGTAACAGCATTTTATTAGAGATACGATTGGCATCTTGCTTCGTTCCCGCAGAGTTGTATTTACGCTCTTCTTCGCGGTAATGATGCTCTGCTCGGCATAAGGCAATAATCTGCTCTTTATCTTCTTTATAAGCCGCATTCCTTGGGCGATAAGCTAAGGTTTTCAGTAATTGCTGCTCGCAAAACCACGAAAGGTAATTATCGGCATTAGCAAAGTAAGATTGCCATTTTTCTTCACTCGGTTCATTACGACGAAACTTTTTTAATAGCTGCACAACCGACTGACCGAGTTCGGTTAAGGCCGGGTAAAACTCTTCTGCTTCGGTAAGTTGGCGAACTTCTTTGGCATCGGTTTCAATCGCAACAGCAAATTGATATGCGAACAAATTAAGGTAAAAACGAAACTCTTCTTTGGTGCGCTTATTGATACTCACAAAGCGGTTTTGAACTAAAGGTAAATGTAGGCCTTTCGAGTAATAGGAACGCCTACCTAACATCGCACTGTGGTAGTACTCTTCTTCATCTAAGGTTTTTTCACCAATCCCCATTTCAGTAGGGAGATAAAAGAATAAATCAAACGTGCGTTGATGCCCAACCTCCATTTGGTGGCTGAACTTAATTGATAATGCTTCTTCTTGTTTTACTTTGACTTTTGCCACTGAGGAGAACTCAACAACGAGGGAATTACCATACTATAGCGAATTTAAATAACAAAGCGAAAGCCTGACCTTATCAAATCAAACTTTATTCGTGTAGTCGGCAAATCCATGAACTACTATTTGGAGTAAATTTAATAGAAATATAGTTTTTATTCATACTCATTTCTAACACTTTAACAGTGACATTAACCTGACTGCCTATCGACAAGTTAGCCTGAGGCTCGTCAAGCTCTTTTGCAAGATACGTTTTTAAATAAGAACTATCGTTTTCAAATTGTACGTCAGTGACCGCTAAATCTAATTGATAACTTACGCTTCCCACTTCTAACTCTTTCAGTTCGCCCGCTAATGAAATAAACTCTCTATCGGACGGTTTATCTGCATTGTAATAATCTAAGCGGATCTGTCCATCTTCAACTGTGAGTGATAAGAATAATTCGCCTTCATCAATCTCTTTTGGCTCAGCACTTGTCGTTTCAAAACGATAGACATCACTTTGACAATCAAATGACCACACCTCTCTGGTGTCGGCAAAACGTTCTAATGTCAAAATAACAAGGCAAAATATGCTCATTGAAATAAACAAAAAAACGATACGTCCAAATGTTGTCGATAAAAATTTAGTGAGTTTATTCACCACAGATTCGCACCTTTTTAAGCCACGCGGTGGAGACAAATAAAAGTTCAGGATTATCACGCAACACTTTTATGTTATGGAATCGCACACCTTTATCGACTTGTTTTTTCAGCAAGATACTCACCGAATTATCACCCTTGGCTAATGTGGCAGATATTGAATCCCACAAAATCGTGTCACACTGTTTTAACGCTGCGATACTTGTATCCGCGACCTCAGAAAAATCACGTTCACTTTTGTCGTCACCATAGAGTTTAAAAACGACACTAGCACCACTTTGCGATTCAAAAGTACGGCTCACATCCGGAATGACAAACTCAGGAGCGCTGAGATTTGAATAAACAAAATTACACGCCAACAACGTCATTAGAATAATCAGTATGTAATGGGCATTTGAAATCGCTTTATTGGGAGTATCGAGTAAACTGCTGTGATGACCGACGACTCTGTTGTATAAAATCACCCCTTGATCAGCAATCAGCTCAATTAAGCCTCGATGCGAATCGCCAAAATAATCTTTAAAGTTTTCAACCAACTGCTCCATCTCATCGACGGATAACTTTTGATGGCATCCTTGTTCTTCTTCAAGAAATGCTAAGGTTTCAATAGGCACGACTTGGCCACGATGTTTAGCTAAAATGCTTAACACCCAATACTCACTATGGTTGAGTTGCCATTTAGTAGCAGTAGATTGGTTGATAAGCACCTTACGCTCATCATCAAACCAACAACAACCGATTTGCATGCCTTTTTCGTCTCTTCTGTCAATATGGGAAATCATTATACGCTAGGCAAAAGGGTATAATTGTGATCAAAATAACTGATAAAGTCTCGGCATCTAAATTCGTGAGCTATACCCCGAAATTTCAATATTTCGGCTTATTAAACCCCCTTAAATAGTTACACCTGTTGCGCAAATGTTTATTTTTATTTGGGTAATCGATTAAACAAACATCACCATTTACGCCCTAGCGAACCTATGACATAAAAACAAGTTCATTTTTAAGCTGAATTAACACGAGAAAATGTAACATTAGTAACAATCATAAAGTTGGGATAACCATACTTAAAATGATTATTTTAGACACAAAAAAGCCGAGCATAGCTCGGCTTTAAACCCAAATGACTAACAATTAAAATGCGTAGAGAAGTGTCATGTTGGTTTCAGTATCGGTGCTCTTAAAATCTTCTAACGGCTCGCTGTTATAACGAACAATGACAGCAAACTTCATTGCTAAAGCGCCAATAATATTTGCTGTCAAAGCAGACTCTGAACGCCCTTCTAAAGAATCACCATAATCTGCAACAAACAGCTGAGTGAACTTAGAGCTTTCGGTAATTTCATATGAAAAGTTTAACGCACCGTGAGCAACAACACTGTCCTCAGTGTCATAACCTAAGGCCAAAGACTGCTCGTCATCTAATTTTTTATAAATATAACCAGGACCGATTTCAGCACTTAAAAATGTACGGCCATTATCAATAAATTTATGACCATAACCTGCTGAACCAACCGCTTTATAATCAAAACCAGTAAAAGGATCGACTTCATAGTTTGCTGTAACATACATGTAGTTCTTTTCGTCGAACTTGTAGTCACCTTGAATACCAGCGTAGTAACGCTTTGCAGTATTCTCACCAGAATCTTCTTTGTATAAGCCTTCTAGTAAGTATGCGTTTTCCCAGTTACCTAGTTCTTGTTTAAGGCCTAGACGGGCTTTAAAAGAAGAAGTATCCGTGTTACCTGTGGTCAGTGTTGCACCCAATTCTGCTTCACCAGCAAAGGTCTTATCGCCTTCAACAAAGTCCGCACCCGCTTGAGCAGCAAATGGCATGGCAAGCGTAACAGCTGCAGTCAGTAGCAGTTTTTTCATGTCATCAAATCCTTTATTTACAATAAAATCAAAATCACCCCAGAAATCGAACCGCATACTAACACTTTGGTAGCAAAATTGAAAAAACAACTGCATTTTTACAGCTTAAACCCACTAAAAAGTATATTTAGGCAAGAATTAGACTCTTTTCCCGCCAACGTCCACTTCGCCAACGCCATAACATTGTTAAACCTCGAGTCCATTCATCAATCGCTAACGCACACCAAATCCCTACTAACCCCATATCCCAATGAATACCGAATAGATAAGCTAACGGCACAGCAATACACCACATAGAAATCATGCCAGCAAAAAATGGGAACCGAGCGTCACCACTTGCACGTAGCGCATTAATCACGACAAGATTAAATGTTCTACCGGGTTCCATCAGTAAAGTTAATAAGAATAACTGGCCTACCATCAATAAGATATCTTCATCTTGAGTAAAAAACGCCACTAGCTTTTCGCCAAATATCGCCGCTAAAGCTGCTACAATCGTCGTTAAAATTAAGCCAATTTTTAATGCACGATACATCTGTGTTTCTGCTGATTTAAATTGTTTGGCACCAATCATGTGACCAATCATAATTTCGTTACCAATCCCTATGGATAAACCGAACAATAATATGAACATACAGATTTGAAAATATAAGGATTGGGCAGCAAGCGCTTTGTCACCCATTAAGCCAACGAATGCGGTCACAACCATAAACTGCAACATCCAAGAAACGTTCTCGCCAGCAGCCGGTAAACCGATATGGAAAACCTTAGCGAGTAAGTGCTTTTTCGGTTTAATGATTTCAGACAACTTAATTGGAATATGGGTGTACTTAACAAACAAGTATGCCATTAATGTCATCCCGATTAAGCGCCCAACAACCGTACTAATGGCAACACCTGCCACCCCCATTTGCGGGATTCCGAACCAACCATAAAGTAACAACAAATTACCTGCGAACGTGATGACATTCATGAGTAAAGTCACCCACATCGCTTGTTGGGTAAAGCCATGAGCACGCATCCCTGCAGCTAAACACATTGCCATTGCTTCAGGAATTAAACAGATACCAACAATTTGAAGGTATAGCTTTGCATCAGGAATTAGCTCTACGGGTAAATTCATTAGGTGCAAAATCAAACCTGCCCCCAAAAACACACCCAAAGCCGCAGCCACGCCAACCATGAGGTTAAAACCAATAGAAGAGTAAACCACGTCACTCGCAGCGGCTCTATTCTTGGCGCCCAAATATTGCGTTATCACCACACTCGCGCCGATACTGACGAAACTAAATAGCGTAATTGAAAGCTCAAATACCATGTTACCGACCGATAGTGCAGCAACACCCTGGTAAGATACTCGGCTAATCATTAATGTATTTAATGCGGCTGTTAAAAAGTGCAGCGCAAAATCAAAAAATAGTGGCCAAGTCAGTGAGAAAAGCGATAAGGGAGCAGTGTTTTTTACGTGCATTGCAGTACTTCAATAATGGTTAAAGGTGACATATTCCATTACAAGCATAACGGCCAAGAATGACATTAATGGGTCAAGTAGCGCCGCCAAGTTCATCTGAACTCAAATTTAAGGGCGGGGATAATGCGGCATAAAACGCTTATGCACAAGTCATTTTATTGAAAATAACCCAATAAAAAAGCCAGCAAATTCTGCTGGCTTTATCGAAGCGTTAACAATCAATTAGTTATGATGACTATAACCTATAGCTTTCTGGCCATCATCATAGAATTGACCTAGGACAAATCAAGCTTTAGTTGATTTGTGGGTCTAATTCACCTGATTGGTAAGCTTTATACATAGCTTGAAGTGACTTAGGCTTAATTTTAGAACCCATGCCAGCACAACCAAATGCTTCATAACGTGTCGTACAAATGTCAGCCATTGCTTCCATTGACGCTTTTAAGAATTTACGTGGGTCAAACTCTGAAGGGTTTTCAGCAAGGAACTTACGAACAGCACCCGTTGACGCTAAGCGTAAATCGGTATCGATGTTAACTTTACGTACACCATGCTTAATACCTTCAACGATTTCTTCTAATGGTACACCGTAAGTTTCAGGGATTGCGCCGCCGTATTGGTTAATCACTTCTAACCACTCTTGTGGTACAGAAGATGAACCGTGCATCACTAAGTGGGTGTTAGGAATACGTGCGTGGATCTCTTTGATGCGATCGATACGTAAAACGTCACCGGTAGGTTTGCGGCTAAACTTGTATGCACCATGGCTGGTACCGATTGCAATTGCTAATGCATCAACATGGGTATCAGCAACAAAACGTGCCGCTTCTTCCGGAGTCGTTAGCATTTGATCCATGCTTAAAGTACCTACGGCACCAATACCATCTTCTTCGCCTGCTTGGCCAGTTTCTAAACTGCCTAAACAACCGATTTCACCTTCAACTGACACACCACAAGCATGAGCGAAAGCAACAGTACGACGAGTCACATCAACGTTATACTCGTATGACGCAGGTGTTTTACCGTCAGCCATTAATGAGCCGTCCATCATAACTGATGACATACCTAATTGAATTGAACGTTGACAAATATCAGGGTCAGTACCGTGATCTTGATGAATACAAACAGGGATATCTGGGTACTGCTCTAGTGCCGCTGCCATCAGGTACTTAAGAAACTGTGGACGAGCATATTTACGTGCTCCCGCAGATGCCTGAACAATTACAGGGCTGTCAGTTGCTTCAGCAGCTTGCATAATTGCACGCATTTGCTCAAGGTTATTGACGTTGAATGCAGGTACACCATAATCGTGTTCTGCAGCATGATCTAACATTTGACGTAGAGATATTAAGGCCATTTTTTACTCCAAAAATAGGGTGATTTCTCACCTAGGTCGCTATCGCTTTGGATTGATTTTTATACCCTATGCACATAATTCTTAGCCTTGATAACAAAGTAGCTCAGCTAACATTTATAAACATGGGCGGTTTTTTTCTAATAATTATATTTTTCTTATTGCAATTCTTACTCACTTCAGCGCGTCTTCACAGCGTTAACTCTTTGGTTTTAAGCTGTGAGACGTTCGCTAAAGGGTCTAACTGAATCGTTAATTTGACGATTATGCGCCACGCTTTTCAAGCATCGCGACAGCAGGTAACTCTTTTCCTTCAAGGAACTCAAGGAAAGCACCGCCACCTGTCGAAATATAAGAAACGTTATCTGCGATATCGTATTTATCTACAGCAGCTAATGTATCTCCGCCACCGGCGATTGAAAAAGCACTTGAATCAGCAATCGCTTGAGCGATACGTTTGGTGCCAGCACCAAATTGATCAAATTCAAATACGCCTACTGGACCATTCCAAACAACAGTCCCTGCAGCTTCAATGATTTTTGCTAATGCTTCTGCGCTGTCTGGACCAATATCAAAAATCATATCGGTATCAGCAACGTCGCTAACAGGCTTTAATGTCGCTTCCGCAGTTGGGCTAAACTCCCCAGCAACAACAACATCTGTTGGAACAGGGATATCTCCACCACGACTTTGGGCGTTAGCGACTAAACGTTTAGCCTCATCAACTAAATCTGCTTCAAACAAAGATTTACCCACTTGATGGCCAGCTGCAGCGATAAAGGTATTCGCAATACCACCACCAACAACTAGTTGGTCAACTTTAGTAGATAAGCTTTCTAATACGGTTAATTTAGTTGAAACCTTTGAACCACCGACAATCGCTACCATTGGGCGAGCAGGATTATCTAAAGCTTTACCCAGAGCAGATAATTCACCTGCTAATAAAGGCCCTGCACAAGCAACTGCAGCATGCATACCTACACCGTGTGTAGAAGCTTGAGCACGGTGTGCAGTACCAAATGCATCCATCACGTATACATCACATAAAGCAGCCAGTTTTTTAGCTAATACTTCATCGTTTTTCTTCTCGCCAACGTTAAAGCGAACGTTTTCAAATACAACCACTTCGCCTACATTAGCGTTAACACCATCTAGGTAATCAGAAGCTAAAGTGACTGGACAATCTAGCGCATCGTTTAAGTAATTCACCACTGGCTGCATTGAAAACTCAGCATTAAACTCACCTTCAGTTGGGCGGCCTAAGTGAGACATCACCATCACTGCAGCCCCTCTTTCAAGGGCAAGTTTAATTGTCGGTAAAGCCGCACGCAGTCTTGCATCACTGGTGACGACGCCGTCACTGACGGGAACGTTTAGATCTTCACGAATAAGCACACGCTTATTGGTTAAATCTAACTCACTCATATTGATAATAGCCATTGAGACCTTCCTTTTAATTTAAAAACAAAACTGCTTTTGCTATAGAGCGCTTTACCCGATGAAGGTAAAGCGCTCTATAGACGTAAATTAGTGACCAGAATCTTTAGCGTGAATCATCGCTAAACTGGTGTCGAGCATTCGATTTGCGAAGCCCCATTCATTATCGCACCAGAGTAAGAGCTTAACGAGATGCCCGTCGCTTACTCTGGTTTGTGTGCCATCAACAATACTGGAACGAGGATCATGGTTAAAATCACATGACACCAATGGTGCATCAGTATAGCCCAACACAGCATTAAATAGGCCGCTCGCAGCAAGCTCTAATACATTATTTATTTTATCAATATCAACCCGTTCATTAACTGTTACCGATAAATCTATGGCGGTAACGTTAATCGTTGGCACACGCACTGATATCGCTTCAAACTTATCTTTCATGTGCGGCAGAATGCGCTCAATGCCCCGTGCAAGCTTAGTATCGACAGGAATAATTGACTGACCAGCTGCACGTGTTCTGCGTAAATCATCATGGTAGGCATCAATCACTTGTTGATCATTCATCGAAGAATGTATCGTCGTGATGGCGCCACTTTTAACTCCAAAATGATTATCTAGTACATCAATGACAGGCACAATACAGTTAGTGGTACACGATGCATTCGATACCACGGTATGATCAGCTTTAAGTAAACTGTCATTGACGCCATACACTATGGTGGCATCCACATCAGCTGAAGAAGGATGGCTTATCAGAACTTGTTTAGCGCCAGCTTGAATATGCGCTTCACAAGCATCACGCTCTATTAGGCTGCCACTACATTCATAGACAATATCGATATCAAGCTCAGTCCAAGGAAGCTTAGTCGCATCAGCTTGATGTAATAGTTGAATAACATCATCACCAATAACTAACTGATCATCCTTCAACTTAACTGTATTTTGGAATCGACCATGAGTTGTATCATATTGAGTGAGATGGCTAATTGCTGCAGGCTTGGCAAGTTCATTGATTGCCACAATCTGGATTTGCTGACGTTTACCCGACTCGTAAAGTGCACGAAGGATAGATCGACCTATACGGCCATAACCATTAATAGCGACTCGGATCATTGAGGGTTAAGCTTCCTCTTAACAGTACTCAGTAAAAAGCAGATAAAAAAACGGCCTGCAAGTGATTGCAGGCCGCCATTATACAGACTTCATGGGTAAAAGTTTACCCTTTTAATTGCGTCCGTTTTGGATTAACCCAGTGAATTTACTGTTTTAACCACATTTTCAACGGTAAAGCCGAAGTACTTCAGTAGCTCGCCACCTGGTGCAGACTCACCAAATGTGCTCATACCAACAACACCGCCGCTAAAGCCAACATACTTATGCCAGAAATCAACATGCGCCGCTTCAATCGCCACACGTTTTGTTACTGAGGCAGGTAATACAGACTCTTTATAAGCTGCATCTTGCTTATCAAATACATTCGTAGAAGGCATAGATACAACACGAACCTTTTGACCTTGCTCAGTTAAAGCTGCAGCAGAATCAAGAGCTAATTGCACTTCACTACCTGTTGCAATCAAAATAACATCAGGTGTACCTGCACAATCAGACAGTACGTAACCACCTTTAGCCACATTTGCTAATTGCTCAGCATTACGAGACTGGGCTTTTAAGCCTTGGCGGCTGAAAATTAATGACGTTGGCGCTTTGCTGTTTTCAATCGCAGCTTTCCAAGCAACGGCTGTTTCAGCAGCATCACAAGGACGCCATACTGTCATGTTTGGTGTCATACGTAAGTTAGCTAATTGCTCTACTGGTTGGTGAGTTGGACCATCTTCACCTTGACCGATTGAGTCGTGGGTATAAACAAAGATATTTTGAATACCCATTAGCGCCGACATACGTACAGCATTACGCGCATATTCCATGAACATCATGAAAGTCGCACCGTAGTTAATGAAACCACCATGAAGCGAGATACCATTCATGATACCGCTCATACCAAATTCACGAACACCGTGGAAGATATAGTTACCCGCTGGGTCGTCTTGAATACCTTTAGAGCCAGACCATAATGTTAAGTTAGAACCTGCAAGGTCAGCACTACCGCCTAATAACTCTGGTAACATTTCACCGAAGAAGCCAATCGCATTTTGAGAAGCTTTACGACTTGCAATGCCTTCTGCTTTATCTTGGCACTCTTGTATAAATGCATTCGCTTTTGCTTCAAATTCTGCAGGCAATTCACCGGTTAATACACGACGTGTAAATTCAGCTGCTTCTGCAGGGAATGCTGCTTGATAAGCTGCAAATTTCTTATCCCATGCAGATTCGTTGTTTGCGCCAGCATCTTTAGCATCCCAACCTTGATAAACGGTTTCAGGGATTTCAAATGCCGCGTGTTCCCAACCAAGGAACTCACGAGCTGCTGCAATTTCAGCATCACCTAATGGTGCACCATGACAATCATGGCTGCCTGATTTGTTTGGAGAACCAAAACCAATAGTGGTTTTACAACAAATCATCGTAGGCTTATCTGTCACAGATTTTGCTTCTTCAATTGCAGCGCGGATAGCATCGCTATCGTGACCATCAACATTTGCAATAACATGCCAGCCGTATGATTCAAAACGCTTAGGCGTATCATCAGTGAACCAACCTTCAACATGACCATCGATAGAAATACCGTTGTCATCCCAAAATGCCACTAATTTGCCTAGGCCTAATGTACCCGCTAAAGAACAAGCTTCATGCGAAATACCTTCCATTAAACAGCCATCACCTAAGAAACAGTAAGTGAAGTGATCTACGATATCGTGACCAGGCTTATTAAATTGTGCTGCTAAGGTTTTCTCAGCAATAGCCATACCCACAGCATTACTGATACCAGCGCCTAAAGGACCGGTTGTGGTTTCAACACCTGGGGTGTAACCGTATTCAGGATGGCCTGGTGTTTTAGAATGTAATTGGCGGAAGTTTTTGATTTCTTCAATTGGCAGCGCGTAGCCTGACAGGTGAAGTAAAGAGTAAATCAGCATTGAGCCATGACCGTTTGATAATATGAAACGATCGCGATCAACCCACTCTGGGTTAGTTGGATTATGCTTTAGGAAGTCATTCCATAGCACTTCGGCAATATCTGCCATCCCCATTGGTGCACCTGGGTGTCCAGAATTGGCTTTTTGAACGGCATCCATAGTTAATGCGCGGATAGCGTTTGCGAGTTCTTTACGAGATGACATGCTCTCTCCTGCTTGTTTGTGAGGTCTAGCGGGCAATTGTGGGGGCATATTTTCCCCTACTAGGCGATGTGACGCAAATTTTTATTAGCGGTATTAGCCACTTTTTTTCATCTAACAATCTATTGCAAACTAAACGCGTAGATTAATTAGCCAACTTTATACCATGTTACCGATAACATTTATATAACTTTTTCCCACTAAGCTATTACATTTTCTATTTTAAATTGCCCTAAGACATTTTTTGTCACATTAAAAGTACTGTGAATATTTGTTGCCACCGGCGAATAAAAAAACCAACAAAGTGATAAACATCAACTAAAGTTATTGTTTTATTTTTAACCTTAGCATCCCTATCCAATACAGTATAAAGGCAAGAATTAGCATAAAATTCATAAGATTAATTTAATAAATTTATAAAACAGAGCAATGACAGTTTTTATAAATCTTTGAATGGTTGCACAATTTTTAACTTATATTGATTCTAAGGGGTGTTATCAAACTTAATTTGAATTATTATAGACGTCTAGATGTAGATGCTTCTACACGTTCAAATTCCAAAAGACGAGATTTACCAACTATGGCAAACCACTTGTTCACCTCTGAGTCAGTCTCAGAAGGTCATCCAGATAAAATCGCCGATCAGATTTCTGATGCGGTACTAGACGCAATTTTAGAGCAAGATCCAAAAGCGCGTGTTGCATGTGAAACTTACGTTAAAACTGGCATGGTATTAGTCGGTGGTGAAGTTACGACTTCAGCTTGGGTTGATATCGAAGAAATCACACGTAAAACAGTACGTGAAATTGGCTACACCCATTCAGATATGGGTTTTGATGCTGACTCTTGTGCGATTTTAAATGCGATTGGTAAACAGTCTCCAGATATTAACCAAGGTGTTGATCGTAGCGATCCTGCAGAGCAAGGCGCGGGCGACCAAGGATTAATGTTTGGTTATGCAAGCAATGAAACTGATGTATTAATGCCTGCACCTATTACTTACGCACACAAGCTGGTTAAACGTCAGTCTGAAGTCCGTAAAGACGGTACATTACCTTGGCTACGTCCTGATGCGAAAAGTCAGGTTACTTTTGCCTATGAAAATGGTCAAATCAAAGGTATCGACGCCATCGTCCTGTCGACTCAACATCGTGAAGATGTGACGCAAGAAGACTTAATCGAAGGCGTGATGGAAACCATCATTAAGCCTGTTTTACCATCACAATGGTTAAACAAAGACACTAAGTACTTCATTAACCCAACTGGCCGTTTTGTTATTGGTGGCCCAGTAGGCGATTGTGGTCTAACCGGTCGTAAAATTATCGTAGATACCTACGGCGGTATGGCACGTCACGGTGGCGGTGCTTTCTCAGGTAAAGACCCATCAAAAGTGGATCGTAGTGCTGCTTATGCTGCACGTTACGTTGCTAAAAACATCGTTGCTGCAGGTCTTGCTGATCGCTGTGAAATCCAAGTGTCTTACGCTATTGGTGTTGCAGAGCCAACGTCAATCAGTATTGAAACATTTGGTACAGGTAAAGTTTCTGAAGACGTACTTATCAAGCTAGTTCGCCAGCACTTTGAATTACGTCCATATGGCTTAACCGCTATGTTAGATTTAGCTCGTCCAATTTACCAAGGTACAGCTGCATACGGGCACTTCGGTCGTAATGAGTTCCCTTGGGAAGCGACTGATAAAGCTGAAATCTTACGTGCAGATGCAGGCTTATAAGTTTTCAACATAGCCTAGCGCATAAAGTAGAATCAAAAAAACCGTCTTATGACGGTTTTTTTATGGGTAAAATTCACTAAAACGGCTAAGAGAACGTACGATAAAAAAGATAAATAATAATAGCGCCTACAGAGAGAACCGAAGGATAAAATGTCAAACTAAACCCTAACGCTCTTGTGGCGGAACCTTTTTCATAACCACTGATAAATATAATTCTGCCGATAAAAAAGACTATCGATATTAGCGCAATCAGTGACATGAACTCAGCAGGCATAATAAAGGTCCATAAAAAATACACGCTCAAAACAATACAAAATTGCTCTAAGGTATTTTGTAAAACATTTTGTAAATGCCTGGTTTTTTCCGACTCCTCAAAAGCCGAGCGAACATGAGTTTGTGTGGTATTGAATCGTCTTAGTAGCACACGCCCTGCAGCAAACATAAATGCCAATGCAGGCAAGATTAAGCCATAAGCATATATTGTTAGCCTTTCGACCAAAGATTGTGGCTCTGTGTATTCGAGCGGATTGGCTAAAGCGCCATAGGCGACAACGAAAAAAGAGACGATGACTCCTATCACGACGCTCAAAGATACATCACTTTGTTTTGATGATAGTTTATTTTTAAATTGTTCTAAAAGTGGCATTATCTCTCCCTGTACTTAATGCTCATCAGTAGATTTTCTTATCCTAAGGGTGTGAATTAAATAGTCCTTTTATTTAACTCGTTTACATCGCTTTATTCGCGCATCAATTGTACTTTATCTCTCGTTAAACAATAGTCACTGCCAGCCATTCTGCCAATGGCATCAAGTTGATCTGCATCTATTTTAAAATTATCTATCGCGTCATCTTTAACATGAACAGCAACGACGTCCCCTAATATCAAATGCCCTGCTAATGGCTGATTACCTAAATCGACAATTTGATTGAGTCGACATTCAAAACTGACCACAGCTTGCTTAACGCGACTTGGTTTCACAATCGTTGAGTCTAAGGTTTCTATTCCAGCATATTCAAACTCATTTTGTTCTGGCGGTAATGAATGGCACGTTTGATTCATTACCGATAAGTCTTGATGACTGACAGTGTTGATCACAAATTCTTGCTGCTCACGTATATTAACTAGCGTGTCTTTTTCTACGCCTTTATCGGTACTCATTGGGTTAAAGCACAATACGGGAGGATTAGCACTTGCCACTGTAAAAAATGAAAATGGCGCTAAATTAGGTACTCCTTTTGCCGATACCGTAGACACCCAAGCGATTGGTCTTGGGGTGATACCACCAATCAATAATTTATACATTTGTTGTGCGGTTAACGTATGCGGCAAAAATTCCATCGAAATCTCAAACTTGCTTTCAACGTTTAGTTAACATACCTATTCAAACAAAACCGATACAAATAATAGTATGAAAATCATAAACTAAATAAGATAGTTATTAAGCTATCACCGTATAATTATTCAAACAAGCCCTAACCAGCAAACAACTTGTTAACATTCACAAATAAGCACTTTAAAGGCTTAAAGTGGACAGAATTTATACAATGACACTTTCAATATGTGAAAATAAGGAAGCAGGTAAAAAACAAATAATAAAACAACCGTTGAACTGGCAATGAAACGAGCAGAGAAACGAGCAGAGAAACGAGCAGAGAAACGAGCAGAGAAACGAGCAGAGAAACGCCCTAAAAATGAGCAATAATTTACCAATTGGAAATAAGGTGATAAGTCGAACCCATTGAAGCAATAAGCTATGATCTGAATGCTCAATATGATGTTGAGCCATACCGACTTTGGCTAACTGGCTTAGGTTGCGATACTTAGATTGCCATACTTAGATTGCGATACTTAGATTGCGATACTTAGATTGCGATACTTAGGTTGCGAGGCTTAGGTTGCAAAGCTTAAGTTGCGAGACTCAATGATAAAACTCAGGAAAATGAATGCACTCCTATTATATGTTCAAAGCAAGTAAATCTGACTTTTCTAGCCTGTCATCAGTGCCTTTGCCAGTCAGAGCGTCGGACAGTATTCAGGGCGAGTACTACCAAACGACTTTGAGCGAGCAGCAACAATTATGGTCCGTAATCAAACTTTTCTATCGCCAACACTTGCCCTACTCCAAGCCAATGTTTAAAGACACTGTCATCCTCTGCTGCCAAGAAAAAGCTGATGATAAGCCAATAGCTAACCACACGAACCAGCTTCAAATCGATAATATTTTAGCTGCTGTGAGGATAAAAAAAATTGGCGAGGTTCAATTAGTCACAGGGTTAGTCGTTAAAAAAAGTGCTAGAAGCCAAGGAATCGCTCATCAATTGATGTCTGTTATTCAATCAAATTTGCTTGAATCTGAGTGTTATGTTTTTGCAATAGCTGCGCTCACCGATTTCTATCAGCAGCACGGTTTTATTAAGCCCCATGAAGTAGACAATAATATAAATCAGTTATTTAAAAAGCATAACAACCAAAATAGACCTTTGGCATTACTTAAGTCGAGTTAAGTTGAGTTAGAAACAGTAAAAAAATTTAGAGTAATACGTATCAGCAATGATCAAAGTGCGCCGTTTCTACGCACATAAACGCCACTTGTTGCATATTCAACACTGGTACAGTCAGCTCTCTTGCAGAGCTTAAATCTACGTCTTGCCGCGCATCGATTAATTGAATAGCCTCTTGATAGCCATTAGCTCGGCCACAGCCAATATTGCCGAAGTCAGTTTCAACAAGGTAGTGGCCATGTTGGCTTACAGCTTGCTCAGTATCTAACTGCGCTGAACTTACACACTCAACCACACGATATGTTTTATTTTGTGATGCTAATACTGCCACCACAATTTTGGCATTATCATAAGCGGACAAACGTAAATGCAAATACGGCTGAAATAACTGTTCAAATTGATTTAGCGAGTTTTCAACACTCATCATTTACCTCTTGTTATGCCATACATTAAATTCTTCGGTTAACCACTTCATTAATAACCTTGTCCATACCTGCTTGTCACTATTAATTTTTCATTAGCAGTAAATAGTAATCACGCTGCTGAAAACTAAAGTAATCCACTACTTCCATGGCAGATTTACCAGTATGAGCGGCGAAAGAAGTTTGATTTTCTTCTGCGATAAAAGTCACCATATAAGGGTATTTTTTGGTCACATTACAACTAAGCTTTTCAACTAACTTCGCAAATATCCCTTGGCCACGAAAATCAGGATGGATCCAAATGGGGCCATATTGACAACTATTTTGCGCCGTTATCTTACTAAACCCCGCTTCTATATCAGATAGTTTTCGCATAACAAGTGCGTATATACCCCATGATTTAAACCATGACCAAGGTCCAGCAATCACATAACCAATAATACTTGCCTGACTTTGTGCAGCACTCGTTTGTTTTTCACTGTTCTCTGCTAACATAATCCAGCCGAGGCGAATTAACTCGCTAATATCGGTCTTTGAAAAACACTGCCCAGACATACTTTCTGCGGGTGATGACAGCTCGTCATTCATGTAGCTCTTTTCAAGTCGAGCCAGTTCCGCTGAGTCTTCTTGTGTTGCTAATCGGTATTGGATTTTCATTCAGTTTTATTATCACTTTCTTGTTTTACTTGGGACTGCGGCTGCTTTTGTGCCCAATCGAAGACTAATGCAACAGGATAAGGCGCCATAATTAAAAGCCCAATACCAATCAGGCTCGCCACTAATAACATGCCATTTATTTCGTTGGCCATGTCTGTCAATAAATAGAAATATGCGCCACAGCCAACCATAAATAATCCGACCAGATGCATGACTTTAAATATTTTACTCATTAAATAGCTCTTATTAACTGAATGACATATCAAGATGTCGATTTTTACGACAAGCTTAACTAATGCACTGACTTTAAAGAATGAATAACAATTAAATCTACTTCATCATGAAAATTTAGCTGAAACACAGTATATACTATGATGATTATCGATCTCATTGGAAACCATCATGATAAAACCCGCTATTACCGCTTGTTTGGTTATTTTCGGTCTTAGTGCTTGTCAAAGCAACAGCCACCAGGCTGAAGAAATTAACTTGTTAGGTAGTTGGTATATTGAATCTGCTCTTTCTGAAGCTGTAATTAATCATAGTCCAGCACAAATTACGTTTGCAGAAGGCGGTAAATTATCGGGTAATAATAGTTGTAATCAGTTCTTTGGAGAGTATCAGCAAGACGATACACAACTTACCCTTTCCCCTGCTGGTACAAGTATGATGGCCTGTGTTGAAGTATTAATGAAACAAGAAGCTAGAGTCATGAAAGCCATGCCAATGGTCACAAATGTGGCTTTATCAAAATCGGGAAAATTACTGCTAAAATCAGAACAAGGTGCTAATTTATTAGTATTGAGCCAGCAGCAAGACTAGTTGCTACCCGCTAAAGCACCATGACTTGGCTAATTAAGCTGAGTCCATACAAAAAGAGTGAAGCCATGGCTTCACTCTTTTTTTTCAATAAACTCAAATAATGACTTAAGAATTGCTTTTCACATTTTCAGCAACTTTTTGCTGAATATCGACTTCGTTATGCTGAGCAATAAGAGCTGATTGCTCCATATCCGCATTGTAATGCTCAACGTCTAGCTCATCTTCTGAGCGAGCAATCACCGTCGTAGCAACTAAATCGCCTGATACATTCACTACTGTACGAGCCATATCTAAAATACGGTCAATACCCGCAATAATAGCAACGCCTTCTAACGGTAAGCCCACAGTGGTCAGTACTAAAGTTAACATCACTAGACCTGCACCTGGAACACCTGCTGTGCCAATCGATGCAAGGGTAGCAGTTAGCACAATAGTAATGTAATCCACCCAAGTTAAATCAATACCAAAAGCCTGTGCCACAAATAACGCCGTAACCCCTTGGTAAAGCGCGGTGCCATCCATGTTAATGGTGGTTCCTAGTGGTAATACAAAGCTAGAAATCTTCTTATTAACCCCTAAGTTTTCACTGGCACATTTCATACTTGCTGGTAAGGTGCCGGCTGAGCTTGACGTTGTAAATGCAACCGCCATTGCATTGCCAATACCTTTAAAGAACTGCATCGGATTTAGCTTACCAAACACTGTCAGTACTACACTGTAAAAACCAAGAATGTGTAACGCACAGCCGATATAAACCGCCACAATGACTTTTATCAAAGGCAATAACATATCTAAGCCATACTCACCTGCGACCCAAGCCATTAAACCAAATACACCGTAAGGCGCTAACTTCATCACCATATCAGTGAGTTTGTACATTGCTTCCGCTAGACTTTCAAAAACACGAATAGCGGGTTTACCGTGCTCACCTATAAGCACTAACGAAATACCGAGTGCCACAGCAAACACAATCACTTGCAAAATTTGACCACTAGCCAATGCCGCCACTGGGTTGGTAGGTACGATATTAATTAACGTATCCATCAATGTCGGCGCTTCTTTTACTTCGCTGACAATTTTTGCACCTTCAAGTCCAAGACCTGCGCCAGGTTGCATGACGTAGCCGACAAGTAAACCAATACTTATCGCAATTGACGTAGTGCCTAGGTAAAAGCCAAATGATTTAAAGCCAATACGGCCCATTTTTGCCGTGTCTTGCATTGATGTAACACCTACAATCAATGAGCAAAACACCAAAGGAACGATAAGCATTTTAATGGTATTAACAAACAAGGTACCAATAGGTTTTAGGTAACTAGCATCATCCCCTAAGGTGATCCCAGCAATAATACCTAGAACCATACCGATGAGGATTTGTAACCATAAAGGAACTGACATCCAACGAGACCAAACTCGACTTGGAAATGACGGTGCATGTTTTGACATGGGGTAACCTTGCTTGTTTGCGATTGATGTAACTGACTAGTAGTCACGATGTATGAATATCTAGATGATGTCGTTATCAACGTTAAACAATGACACCATCAATAAACTCGGCCGACAAAATTCGGCGCCGCATACTAGCATACCTATTTAGGTTTAATAGATGATCTAGGTCAGTTTACCCTGAGCTTCTATTCAAAATTCACTATTAGGCTTCAAATATAAATGTCGTTTCTTTATTGCCGATTTTGACAGGATATAAAGCTGCAGGGGGACATTCCCGTTCGATTAAATAACTCCAATAGTCATCATCAAAACCAGCAAGCCAGTTTGACTCCTCGCCTCTCGACTTTAAAATCAGCCACCACCACACCATTGCCCATAACCCTAAAGTGGCTAAGGTTAGCAGGAAGTGTAACGGATGATTAATATTGGGCTGTGCAGCCCCGTTGACTGTAGTAGGATAAACACTATGACAAGGATTTTTGACTCGATTAATTCGACTGGGATGTTTGATATATCGGTAAACTCTGAATTGATATTTTGACTTTATCATCACAACCTCTTGCACTGTCACATTGAATAATAAGCATAGCAGCTTAGACTTTAGTCGAATAAAAAATCAGCAACATTTTTACGATTCCCGATATAGGAAGGACAATGATAATAAGAAAAGGCCAAGCATCAGATTTAGCAGCATTAGTTGATTTTAACCAAGCGATGGCATTGGAAACCGAAAACCTCACATTAGATAATGAACGTCTTACAAAAGGCGTGAGCACGATGCTTAATAGCCCAGAAAAAGGCTTTTATCTTGTCGCTGAACTTGATGGTCAAATAGCGGGATCGTTAATGGTTACCCTTGAATGGAGTGATTGGCGCGCAACTAACTACTGCTGGATCCAAAGTGTGTATATTCGCCCGCAAAATCGCCGCCAAGGAATTTATGCCAAGCTTTATCAAGCTGTAAAATCACTTGCTGAGGAAATAGGCGGCGCTGCGAGTTTTAGATTGTATGTTGAGCACGACAACCACATTGCCCAAAAAACCTATCAATCACTAGGTATGGAGCAAAGCCATTATCTGATGTATGAAGAGATTGCAGAAGGTGCTGAAGAGTAGAGTTCTCTACACGCTGTTGTCAATGTGTACAAAATACAAAAAAGGCTTTCGTAAGAAAGCCTTTTAATCAAACCCGATTAAGCACACAAATTGGTGACTTTTATTGCAAGACCACCTTGGCTGGTTTCACGATATTTCACATGCATGTCTTTACCCGTTTCATACATAGTCGCAATCACTTTATCTAAGCTCACTCTTGGTTCAGAATTACGACGTAATGCCATACGTGACGAATTAATCGCTTTCACCGATGCGATTGCATTTCGTTCAATACAAGGGACTTGAACTTGGCCCGCTACAGGATCGCAAGTTAAGCCTAAGTTATGTTCCATACCAATTTCAGCAGCCATACAAACTTGCGCAGGTGAGCCGCCCATTAACTCAGCTAAGCCCGCAGCCGCCATAGAACAAGCGACCCCCACTTCACCCTGACAGCCAACTTCCGCCCCCGATATCGAAGCATTCCGTTTGTATAGCGATCCCACTGCAGCTGCGGCTAAAAAGTAACGGCTACATTCTTTTTCACCGACCTTCTGTATGAATTTGTCATAGTAGGCCAACACCGCAGGAATAATCCCTGCTGCACCATTGGTTGGCGAGGTCACAACACGACCACCAGCAGCATTTTCTTCACTCACAGCCAACGCAAATAAATTGACCCAATCAATGATTTCCATAGGATCGGTACTGGTTCGCTCACAGCGAAGTAATTCACGGTGCAAGGCTGGCGCACGACGTGACACTTTTAATGGGCCAGATAACACGCCTTCTGTATGACAGCCTTTTACAATCGCATCTTGCATGGTTTTCCATACAAGATTAAACCCACTATACATAGCTTCTTCCGAACGGAAGCACAGCTCGTTTTGCTTCATTAATCCGCTGATGCTTAAACCTGAATCTTTGCAGTGTGCCACTAGCTGATCAGCATAATTAAAGTGATAAGGCACCTTAACGCCACTGGAATGACTTTGAGTAAACTCACTTTCCTCAACGATGAAACCACCGCCGATAGAGTAATAAGTATTGGAATAAACACACTCATCGCCAATCCAAGCATGTAACGTCATGCCATTTTCGTGCAATGGTAAGGTTGAGCGATGGAAAATCAAGGCATCACGAGGAAAATCAACATGGTGAATCGCATCACCTATAATGATTTCTTGGGTTTTCTCAACTTGGGCAATAAAAGGCTCAATACTATCAATATCAACCGTTTCAGGTTCATTACCCGCCAATCCCATGATGATCGCAATATCAGTATGATGACCTTTACCCGTTAATGATAATGATCCGTATACATCAACCGTGAATTTAGTAATTTGAGTTAGCTTGCCTTGCTCAATCAAGTCATCAATAAAACAATTTGCCGCTTTCATCGGCCCAACGGTATGTGAACTCGACGGACCAATACCAATCTTAAAGATTTCAAATGCACTAAACATATAATTTGCCTCAACGTTTACTGACCCTATCAGCAAACTAAAAACCGTAAGAAAGAGGAACCGTTATTGTTCCTCTAACCATGCTACACGACAGCCTTAATTATCAGAGTGTTAGCTCATTAGGCCGAATAAAATGGCTGTCATTGCCAATAAACCAGCAATCACAACAAACACATTACTGATGCGGCCACGGTAAGCTTTTAAAGCAGGAACTTTATAAACGGCATACATTGGCATTAGGTATAAAATCGCCGCAATAATAGGGCCGCCCAACGCTTCAATCATGCCAAGAATACTTGGGTTAATAACCGCAACAATCCAAATACTGAAAAACATAAAGCCAAGAATAAATTTGTTGAGTTTGGCGTCTGATACTTCTTTATTGCTACTACGAAGTTGCTTAGTGATCATGCCTTTTAAACCTTCAGTTGCCCCTAAGTAATGACCAAAGAATGAAGAAATAATCGCAATGAACGCAATAATAGGACCAAAATAACTAACAAATCCGCTTGAGTGAACGTTAGCAAGGTAAGACAGAATCGCTAAGTTTTGATCTTTTGCTTCAGCTAATTGAGCAGGGCTTAAAGACAATACGCACGAGAATACAAATAACATCACGAAGCCAACCAGCATCATGGAGGTGTTACGTAAAATCACATCCGCTTTTTTCGAGGCGTTATTGCCATGCTCACGTTTCAATGAAACAGAGAACTGTGAAATAGCAGGAGAATGGTTAAATGCAAACACTAATACAGGAATCGTTAGCCACACAGTCCCCAAGAACTCACCGGTAGAAGGCACAACTTGCAGTGCGTCCATCTTCCAATCTGGCATCAGGTAAAATGACATGAAAGCTAAAATAGCAACTAACGGGTAAACCAAAAACTGAGTCACTTTTAGCATGAATTTTTCACCCGCAACCATCACTGACATCATGCCAATAATTAACACTGCAGATAAAAGAATTCGTGGAGGTGAAGCAAAGCCAAGTTGATTAACAATAAAACTATCAACAGTGTTGGTAATGCCAACACCATAAATAAGCACAATAGGGAAAATAGCAAAGAAATAAAGCACTGTGATGGCTTTACCTGCACTCACACCGAAATGTTCTTCAACCACTTGGGTGATATCGCTACCTGGATTTTTAGAAGAACATACAAAACGAGATAAACCACGATGAGCAAGGTACGTCATTGGGCCAATGATAATCGCCATTAACACTAACGGCCAAAATCCACCCATACCTGCATTGATAGGCAAAAATAAAATGCCTGCGCCAACCGCGGTACCAAACAAACTAAGCATCCAAGTCGTATCTTGGCGTGTCCAGCCTTTTACTGAAGTTTGCTCATCGTGAGCTGAAACTGCAACGTCCTGCGCATTGATTGAATCTCTTTGCATAATAATGACCCTATTAGGTATCTAATTTCACAGCGGAGAATATAGAATTCTAAATTGTGAAATATGATCTAGGTCATTTTTTACCCCGACTCACAAAAATTTTAACGCTATTTGAGAGCAAAGCACGCAACTGGTACGATCAGTTATTCTAACTGGTAACACTTTAAGATAAATTGCTCAACAAAACATCTAATACAATAACACCTAATAAACCAGCAGCTCACACACAAGCACGGCTTAGGTTATACAATCAATAACCCATATAACGATTGCCATGCTTAACATAATGCCTCAACTATCATCTCTCAAAGAAAGGAAATGACGACTAACCTGTCCTAAGAGCCAGAATCTCAGTTAAATTGATAGGTTCATCATATTGGCTAAATTCAGTATTTTTTTGATCGATAGCGTAAATCGACATGCGATCAGCCAGTTCATTACCTTCAATGCCGATATGAGCAGCCACATGAGCAATATCAATCTGGCCTTTAATGGCGTCATATAATTCGTGTGCTTGTTGTATCACTTCAAGGTTAGCAATATCACCAGCAACTTTTCGCTTCCAACCTTTGGCTTTCCAACCATAGGCCCAGTTGGTAATACAATTAATGGAATATTGCGAGTCACTCAATATTTTAACGGTTTGCTTATCGTTTAAGGCTTTTTCAGCCACCAATAACGCTTGATACAAGGCATTTAGTTCCGCACTATTGTTAGTGCCATTAGGATTAAATAACCCATACCAAAGCTCACTCACTTCACCTTGGCGATAAACCGCCATTCCTGAACCCGCCTTACCAGGGTTTGGCTCACAACCACCATCAGTAAAAACCATGACATCATGGCTGAAAAGATCAATATTCGTCGTCTTAATTGACTCTACTTTACTGGTACTTTGGCTGATACTTTTACCGCTCGCTTTTTTGCTAGCTGGCTTTCCAATACTACTTGAGGCTGCCCCCGCAAATGCCGCTTTAGCTTGCGCCTCAGTGGGAAACGACTTGTATTTGGCTTGAGGAAACTTATCCACCAACTTCTTGGTGTAATCCCAACTGGTAAAAATACCCGTCTCTCGACCTGACCAGACAACATAAAACTTCTTTGCCATGATGACTCTCTGTAAAATAGCGTAAGATACTTAATGCGCATCAGTGTAGCTTATGCCGCTACTAAAATAACTAATTGAATATAAAACTATGTCAAATCCTACTCAGCTTGAAACGCAGCCTCTGCATGATAAAAAATCAATTGGCGAGCAAACAATTGCACAACTGACCATTATTGTTGGTTCTAAAAATCCAGTAAAAGTGAATGCCGCCAAAGTCGCCTTCAGCCAATATTTCCCCCATCACCAAATACATTGCATTGGCAAACATGCTCCCTCTCTTGTTGCAGATCAACCCATGACAGAGCAAGAAACAAAACAGGGGGCAATTAATCGTGTTCAATTTTGCCAGTCTGAAGACTTAGCAAACACTATGGCAGAAACAAAAGCCGACTTTTACATCGCTATGGAAGGCGGGGTTGATCATTTTAATCATGGCCCAGCCACCTTTGCCTATATGGCCATCATTCATCAGCAGCAAATATCTATTGGACGCAGTGCACTACTGCCATTACCAGCACAAGTTTATCAATCATTACAACAAGGTGAAGAGCTTGGCCATGTGATGGATCGTTTATTTAATACTGACAACATCAAGCAAAAAGGTGGTGCAATTGGTCTGCTAACACAAGGGTTAGCTACACGAGAAAGTATTTATACCCAAGCCATTATTTTAGCAATGGCCCCCTTTATAAATGCCGAGATATTCAACAGTTAAATTGCTAACGGAATATCAAGCTTTTGTTTAACGCAAAAGCTTGATAACTTCAAAGTAACTGCATTCCATAGGAGAAATAAATGGAATATCAACGCATTCCTCATACCAGTCTTGATGTCAGTAAAATTTGCCTGGGCACTATGACCTGGGGAGAACAGAACTCACAACAAGATGCTTTTGAACAACTCGATTACGCCCTAAGTCGCGGTATTAACTTTATTGATACTGCCGAAATGTATCCCGTTCCGCCAAAAGCTGAATCTCAAGGCGAAACTGAACGAATTATTGGCCAATATTTATCTCAGCGTGGTAACCGCGATAACCTAGTGATTGCCACAAAAGTGTCTGCAGCAGGTGTTAAAAGCGACTTTATCCGACCTAATATGGCGTTAGATTGGGTAAATATCCATCAAGCAGTTGATGCATCGCTTGAGCGATTACAGATAGATACGATTGATTTGTATCAAGTACATTGGCCAGACAGAAATTGTAACTATTTCGGCGAGCTTTTATATAACCATGATGAAGAAGAACATCAAACGCCCATTCTTGAAACATTAGAAGCGTTAGCTGAAGTCGTTCGCCAAGGAAAAGTGCGTTATATCGGCGTATCAAATGAGACGCCTTGGGGGCTGATGCAATACCTTCGCCTTGCAGAGAAACACGACTTACCTCGAATCGTTAGCGTGCAAAATCCTTATAATTTACTGAATCGTAGTTTTGAAGTAGGAATGTCTGAAATTAGTCACCGAGAAGAGCTGCCTTTACTGGCATATTCACCGCTCGCTTTTGGTGCGCTAACCGGTAAATATGAAAATAATCAGTGGCCAGAAAAAGCCAGACTGACCTTGTTCAAGCGATTTGCTCGCTACAATGCCACCCCAATGGCACTTGAAGCAACCCAAGCTTATATTGAGTTAGCTCGAGAGTTCAATCTAAGTCCAACACAAATGTCACTGGCTTTTGTAAATAGTCGACGCTTTGTTGCCTCTAATATTATTGGCGCAACGACGCTAGATCAGCTTAAAGAAAACATCGACAGTCTTGATGTAACCCTTAGCCCTGAATTATTGGCAAGAATTGATGAATTGTCTTTACGTTACCGAATGCCTTGCCCTTAATAAACTGCTTAATCGTTCATGCTAGACTTGCAATAAGCGCCACTTTCTATGAAGATCGTGGCGTTTCTATTTAGGGCTTAGCCCAATTTCTATTTATCGACAATGCTTGAATCCGCGCGTGTTATTTAAGGTTGGCGTTAATAAAGTGAGTTTGCAATGACGAAAGCTTTTGAACATGATGCGATTAGAGCCCAATTTCCCACCCTGTTTCAACAGATTGATGGGCAACCGTTATGTTATCTAGATACTGCGGCGACGAGCCAAAAGCCTCAGTCCGTCATCAATGCTGTGAATCAGTATTATCAACTAAATAATGCCAATGTTCACCGCGCTGCTCATCAATTATCAGCTCGAGCAACGCGCGACTATGAGGCTGTACGTAGTCAAGTTCAAGGGTTTATCAATAGCAATCGAGTCGATGAAATCATCTTTACTCATGGAACTACTGAGTCAATCAATATGGTGGCGCATGGATTAACTGCACAATTTGATAAAGACGATATTATCTTGGTCGATACAGCCGCCCATCATGCCAATATTGTCCCGTGGCAACAACTGACAAAGCAAACTGGCGCCATCATTAAACCAATTCCACTCAATGATGATTTAACGATCGATGTTGATGCGTATGAGCAGTTGCTGTCATTAGCACCCAAACTAGTCGCCCTAACCCATGTGACTAATGCATTAGGCACAGTTAACCCGATCATAGAATTAACTCAAAAAGCCAAACAAGCAGGTGCCATCACCTTAGTTGATGGCGCGCAAGCCATCGCTCACTTTGCTATTGATGTTCAACAAATTGGTTGTGATTTTTATGTATTTTCAGGCCATAAAATGTATGGTCCAACAGGGGTTGGCATCCTCTATGGTCGCTACCAGATATTAGATACCTTAACCCCGATGTTAACGGGTGGCGAAATGATCAAAACGGTCAGCTTTAACGGTACGGAATTTGGTAGTTTGCCTAACAAATTAGAAGCTGGCACCCCAGCTATTTCTGCCGTCATCGGTTTAGGCGCTGCAATTAGCTTTATGAGTGACTTACCCAGTGATTTGGTTGAGCAACATGAGCAAACTTTACTGCACTACTTACAGCAACAACTGGCTCAGTTGGGTGACATAAGCCTCTATGGTGCAGGTCCTAATAATGTTGGAGTTGTCGCTTTTAACCTTGCAGGCGAGCATCATCAAGATGTGGGCATATTACTCGATCAGCAAGGTATTGCCGTTCGGTGTGGCCACCATTGCGCCATGCCATTAATGCAGCACCTAAACCTTAAAGGCTGTTGTCGTGCATCCATTGGTTTATACAATAATAAGCAAGATATTGACCTATTTATCGATGCACTTCGTAAAGTTAAAGAATTACTGTTATAACTTAACCTTAACTCGCTTAAACCTTTACAGCTAAACCGTAATAGTATTTAGTCATTCCCATTGAGGCCTATTTTGAATCACGCAGCATCAAAAAACATACTCGTTGATACGCCAGATAAAAGCTGTTTTATACCATTAGATGACAAGGTTTCTCAGGCTGTTCTCGCCATACAACAAGCAACAAACTGGCAAGATAAATATCGCCAAATTATGCTGGTAGGTAAGGTACTTGCTCCATTAAATGAAACGTTTAAAGTAGACACAGCTCAAGTGAAAGGATGTGAAAGCCAAGCTTGGCTATATCACTATCAAGAAGTAGATAAACACTTTTTTTGTGCTGACAGCGATTCACGTATAGTTAAGGGTCTTATTGCTATACTGCTCGATGCGACTCACGGAAAGACCTCTGCTGAAATTACTTCATTTGATTTAGAGCGTTATTTTTCACATTTAGGGCTAAGTGGCCAATTAAGCCCGTCGCGTACCAATGGCGTCACCGCCTTAGCCAATGCTATAAAGCAATTTGCCGCAACATAATCAGCTTCACATGATTACAAGCGTCTAAAAAGGAAACCACATGACAACAAGCGCTTGTAACCAAAGCCGACGACAACTTCTCAAGGGCATTGCCGCTGCCAGTCTTCTCTGCCCGCTTTACAGCTCTTCTGTACTTGCGAAATCAAATAAGCGCCTTTATATCGATGGACTTAGTTTTCTTCCTGATAACCTTGATGATGTGCGCGCATCAAAACTAGATGCGTACATTTGTGATATTTCTGATATTGAAGCGATTACTCAGCCCGATGGCACCACAAACTATAAACGCAGTTACAAAGCCTGCATTGCCAGCATTAAAGAAGCTCAGCAACGGGTAATAGACAATCCAGATATTTTATTACAGGGTCTCAGTGGGCGTGATATTGCTAGCGCCAGGGCTGAACAACGCACTGCGGTTTATTTTCAAATACAAGGTGCCGATTGTGTTGAAGATGATAACTTTTCAGGTGAAGGTCAGCAGTGGCAACGCTTGAATGAGTTTCATCAGCACGGATTACGGGTATTACAATTAACCCACCATTACGGAAATCGCTTTGCGGGCGGCGCATTAGATAATGACGGCAACCAAGGGTTAAACAAACCGCTAACTGATGACGGTAAACAGCTCATTAGTGCACTCAACCAGCGTAATATTCTTATTGATGTTAGTCATTCCAGTCCGCAAACAGCGTTAGATACAGCCAAAGCGAGCCAAGTGCCCATAGTACAAAGTCACGGCGCTGTGCGCTCTATTGTAAATAACGCCCGCTGTTCACCTGATGAGGTTATCAGAGCCATTGCAGATACTGGCGGCGTATTTGGGGTATTTATGATGAGCTTTTGGCTAACCAACGATCCTGTGCCCACAATTGATGATTATGTACGTCAATTAGATAGAGTTGCCAGAATCGGCGGGGTGAACGCTGTTGCGATTGCCAATGATTACCCGCTGCGAGGTCAAGAAAACCTGTTAGCGTTAGATAACAATAACGAAGAAGGTGTAAAGCAATACCACGAATGGTGGCAAAGTTTAGCAGCAAAAAATGTCTTGGGTTTTGAGAACCTGCCTCAGCACGTCGTGATACCGGAACTGAACCATATAGACAGAATGAGTCGAATTGATGATGCCTTAGCTAAAGCTCGCTATAAATCTAGCGATCGTGACCGCTTTTTAGGAGGCAACTGGCAACGCGTGCTTAATCAGGTGTTGATCTAACCCCTTAATCAATGTTCAAAAATGCACTAATACATGCCTAATGCTGGGTTAGTCCCCAGCATCACCTCCCCCCGTTTGCCTAATAGGCTATTTATTTAATGGCTAAATGACTAATAGGCTAAATAAGTAAATTTCTTTATTCCAAGAATCACCCTTTAGAATAACGTTAAAATAGCAACCCTCAACGATAATAAAACGCGAGTTGAAACAGTCATCTATATTTTTTCCTTTCAAAAAGAATCTACTTTCAAATGCCTCTGTATTAATTATTAACAATTCTAAATATCAAAAAAGACCATTTCATTTTTTGAAATTCATTTTATATTGCAACATTTTTCATTGGTTTAAATAAAAACAATAAAATTTATACCTACATCACATTAATAGCAGTTTTTAATAGATTAAATATTGTTTGCTTTGAATTTTTATACCTAAACGATATAAAAAACGAACATGGTAAGGCATATAGCATCCTTTACTAATTTAACACTATAAAACATAGACCTAGATCAAAAAACCACATAACAGAATGATACAAAGCGCAAATTTAAACATCAAAAAAAGGATTTTCTGTGTATAAATTTACATAAAAATGACTGTCTCATATTCTAATAAAACAAAAGTTACTATTTACAAAAACTTGTTATGAATATGAATTCAAGTACTTTCAAAACAATCTTTGGGCTATTTTTATATAGCATTTTCATCACACAAGTTAATGCTCAAGAGATGAGAACTGTTCATGGAAAAACCATGGGCAATAAATATAAGGTCTCTTGGACAGCAGAAAAAATCACACCTGCTCATATGGCAAACATTCGAGCACAAATAGAAACTCGTCTCGAAAACGTCAATCAATCAATGTCGACTTGGCGTGAAGATTCTGAAATCAGCCAAATTAACCAAACACCTAAAAATACGCCTATCACTATCAGTCGAGACATGAAATACGTCATGACAGAGGCACTGCGCATTGCTGAATTAACAAACCATACATTGGACGTAACCGTTGCGCCATTAGTTAATTTATGGGGGTTTGGCCCAGACGGTAAAGCAACCGAAGTCCCGACTCAAAAAGCCATCGACAATGCCAAACAATACGTTGGGATCCAACATATTAAAATCGAAAACAATCAACTGACAAAAACAATTGATGGCTTAGAGATTGATCTGTCTTCAATTGCCAAAGGCTTTGGAGTCGATGTTGTTGCCGATGTAATGGAGCTGAATGGTATTCACAATTACCTTGTCGATATCGGTGGTGAATTACGAATAAAAGGACTTAACGCTGAGCAACAAGCTTGGAAAGTCGGAATCGATAAACCTTTTGCTTACTCAACGGGGCAAATGGAAATTATTAATCCAGGAGATGCAGCCGTCGCCACCTCAGGAGATTACCGTAAGTACTTCGAGAAAAACGGCCACCACTTCTCTCATTTAATTGATCCACGCTCAGGTAGACCCGTTGCTCACACTGTGGTTTCAGCCACAGTAATTGAAAAATATTCTATGACAGCAGATGCATTAGCAACAGCATTTATGGTGCTCTCTGTCGAAGAATCATTGGCTATCGCCAATGAACACCAAATCCCAATCATGATCATTGAGGATAAGTTTGGCAAGTTGATTACTCACCATTCTGAGAGCTTTAAAAAATATATAAAAGAATAGTTATCAAACTATTAATAGGGGAAAAACGATGAAAAAAACTTTTAAATTAAGCGTTCTTTGTATCGCTATGCTTGGACTAACTGCGTGTAGTGATGATGACACTGATACGTCAGGTCTTGAAAATCAAATTGAGCAATTAGAAGCTCAAAACGCTGAGCTAAATACTAAAAATACAGAACTAACAGCAGCAAATGATTCTTTAGTAGAAGACAATGCTAACTTAGTGACTAAAGCGGATGAATTACAAACTAAGGCCGTTGGTTATATTTCTACTTTTGCACACCAATGTGCTGAAGAAGGCGTTAACTTTGATTATATCGACCCAAATGCACCTGCAGATGAAGAGCCACTTGTAGCGGCATTCGCTTCTGCAATGGCATCTGATGACTGTATGAGCTGCCATAACTATGAAGGTAGCGACCCTGCTAATGTTCCACATGGCGATTACGGTACTTGTAGTAACTGTCATGATAATCCACATGATGAAACGCCGCCGGTAGATCCAGGCGATCCACAAGATCCAACGTTCCCACAACCTGAGCCAGATGACACATTAGTCGATGGTAAAACAGGTGCATCAGGTTCGTTCTACTACGGAACTGGCTCATTCTTAAATGCCGATTACCTAGCTCAACGCTTAAATGGCAGCATTTACAACTACGAGTGGAAAGAAGTGTCAGATGGAACTGGTGCTAAAACACTGAAAACAGCTTGTGGCCTTCAGAACCGTGAATACATGGCAGACATGTTCCCGAACGATGGTAAAGAATACCAATTAAGCGCAATCAAAAACCAAATGGGCGCTAAATTAGTCACTACAGTAAACAAGTTTACTGATGATGAAACAGCTGAAATGGTAGAAACACCAAACGTGGCGATTTTCGGCTACGGTATGAAGCTTGAAGACGATGGAAACTATTATGTTTCAATGAGTATCGGTAAAAACAATACTTGTTATAACGCTGTCACTGAAGGTGAAACTCGTTTAGCTTACTATGAATACTCTCCGATGCTTTCAGCCAAATTTGAGCGCAACATGGGTGCACGTATCTTAGGTACAATTGATTACGAGCGTACTGCACTTAAAGGCTTTGATTGGGTCACTGAAGTTCCTGGTCTAGGTGCTGGCGAAGACTTTACTCCATCAGATGTTGATTGGACAAAAGTAGGTGCATGTTCACTGGTTATTAAAGTTGATGGCATTATTCCACTAGGTTAATAAGCCAAAGTAATACGATTACAATAAATCGTTACTGTAAGCGCTTCTGCCACTCCCTCAGAAGCGCTTTTTTATGTGTACAAGTACGTGCTGAGCTTTTTACCAACCAAGCTTTGTAGCCTCTTCACTACGTCGTTAATTTACTCTCTGATACGCTATTAAATAGCATGTCGTTAAAAACCATTTTGTAGTGGCTTTCAAACCGACAATTGAATCAACAGACCTATACCAGAAACTCACGCAAAAAACTCATGCAAAAAAATCATGCGAGAAACTCACGCAAAAAACTCATTCAAGGGACTCAACCGAAAAGCTATATCGAGAGGTTATATCAAGGAGCTATATTGAAAAGCTGTCTTGAAAAGCTGTACTGAAGAACTTAAATGAAAGGCTTAGCTGAAAGGCTTAAATAAGAAGCTTAAGCAAATCCGGTGTTACCCATTAGACATAATTATCACTTTCAGCCAAGTATGAGATATAAAAAAGCTGAAATCTCAGTTTCAGCTTTTGATTTTACTTTGTAACTTAATGGTTAATCACCAAAGTCATCAAGTAGAATATTTTCTTCTTCAACACCTAAACTTTCTAGCATGTTAATGACAGAAGAGTTCATGATTGGAGGGCCACACATATAGAATTCACAATCTTCTGGGGCTTTGTGGTCTTTAAGGTAATTCTCAAGCAGCACTGTATGAATAAAGCCTGTGTAACCTTGCCAATTATCTTCCGGTAAAGGATCTGACAGTGCGACATGCCATTCAAAGTTTTCATTTTCAGCTGCTAATGTATCAAAATCATCTTGATAGAAAATTTCTCTCGCAGAACGTGCACCATACCAGAATGACATCTTACGTTTGGTCTGCTTACTTTTAAGCTGATCAAAGATATGTGAACGCATGGGTGCCATACCTGCACCACCACCAATAAACACCATTTCAGCATCGGTCTCTTTAACAAAGAATTCACCAAATGGTCCTGAAATCGTGACTTTATCACCCGCTTTGAGATTAAAAATGTACGAAGACATTTGTCCAGGTGGTAAATCATTTGTAGGTGGAGTAGCAATACGTACGTTCAACATAATGGTTCCCTTTTCATCAGGGTAGTTGGCCATTGAATACGCACGTAAAACATCTTCATCGACTTTTGATACTAAGCTAAATAGATCAAAACGCTCCCAGTCATCTCGATATTGATCAGGTATATCGAAATCAGCATATTTCACTTCGTGAGCTGGTGCTTCAATTTGAATGTAGCCTCCAGCTTTAAAGTGAACCTCTTCACCTTCAGGTACCTTTAACAGTAACTCTTTAATAAAGGTGGCTTGGTTATTGTTTGAGACGACTTCACATTGCCACTTTTTAACACCAAATATCTCTTCGTCTACTTCTAGTTCCATGTCAGTTCGCACAGCAACCTGACAAGCTAAACGACAACCTTCTTTTGCTTCTTTTTTCGTTATGTGGTCAAGTTCAGTAGCCAGAATATCTCCGCCACCAGACTTAACTGTCACACGACATTGGCCACATGTGCCACCACCGCCGCATGCAGACGGAATAAAAATATTCTGTCCAGCAAGGGCGCCTAACAATTTGTCACCAGCTGGAGTGCGAACACTCTTATCAGCCTCACCATTAATCCCAATGGTGACATCGCCAGTGTTAACTAACTTACTTTTAGCGAATAAAATTACCATTACCAGCAAACTTACCACAATGGTAAACATGCCTATGCCGATTGCCATTTCCATTAAATGTACCTTCTCAACAATGTGTCATTACTCAGAGAATTCGAGTTCACTTTTGTCACTATCTTTTTTGCCAGCATTACAGCGTGATACCAGCAAATGACATAAAGCCTAGCGCCATTAATCCAGTGGTAATAAAGGTAATACCGATACCCTGTAAGCCAAGTGGAATCGCATGGAATTTCATCCGCTCACGTAAGCCCGCTAACAAGATAATCGCCATGGCCCAGCCCACAGCACTACCACCAGCAAACACCATAGATTCAACTAAGTTGTAATCGCGGTTCGCCATAAAAATTACCCCAGCAAAAATGGCACAGTTTACTGTTAAAAGTGGTAAGAAAATCCCCAGAGACTGGTACAAGGTTGGAATATAGCGCTCTAAAAACATTTCCAAAATTTGTACTAACGCTGCAATAACCCCAATAAAGGTAATCAACTGTAAGTAACTAAGGTTTAACTCAGGAAAGCCAGCCCAAGCTAATGCACCTGGCGCAAGTACGTTAACGTATATGACCTGGTTTAACGGCACAGCCAGCATCATCACCACGATAACGGCAATCCCTAAACCGAAAGAAGTCGACACTTTCTTAGATACAGCAAGAAACGTACACATACCTAAGAAAAAAGACAGCGCCATATTGTCGATAAACGCAGCTTGAATAAATAAATTAATATAATGTTCCATTGCCATTACCCTCTCTTACGCTGCACAACATTGATGGCCCAAATCATCACGCCGATCAAAAAGAATGCGCTAGGCGGTAAGGTGAACATTTCATTTGCCAAATACCAACCATCGTTTTCAATGGTGGTAAATATTTCATGACCAAATAAGGTCCCACGCCCCAACAGTTCACGAACAAATGCGACACCCAGTAAGATAACGCCATATCCCATAGCATTACCGAGGGCATCAACCAAGGCGAGATGCGGTGGGTACTTCATCGCAAATGCTTCAGCACGTCCCATGATGATACAGTTAGTAATAATCAAGCTGACAAAAACAGATAACTGCTTAGACAACTCGTATGCCACATCTTGAAGTACCATGTCGACAATGATGACCAAAGAAGCAATCACAGTCATCTGCGCAATGATCCGCACACTGTTTGGGATAAAGTTGCGAATGGTAGAAATGATTAAGTTAGATGACACCAATACAAATGTCACCGCAAGCGTCATCACTAATGCCGTTTGCATAGAGTTACTGACAGCTAGAGCAGAACAGACACCCAATACTTGCATCGCAACAGGGTTATTAGCAAAAATAGGCGATGTTAAAATCTGCTTAGTAGAAATAGCACTACTCATGACTTAGCCTCCGCTTGAGCAAACTGCTTAAGAAAGGTTTGAAAACCTTCTACCCCAAACCAAAACTCAACCGCGCGCTGAATACCGACACCAGTTCGAGTCGCTCCACTCACACCATCAACCCCATGAATGTCACCTTCTTTAGCGCCACCTTTGACGACTTTAATAGCAATCTTGCCTTGTTCATCAAATAGCTGTTTGCCTTTCCATAAGTCAGTCCATTGTGGATCGGTAACAAAGTCAGCAATACCAGGTGTTTCACCATGTTCGTAGAAAATGATATTTTCAACCGTATTCAAATCAGGCTTGACTGCTAAATAGCCATAAATCATTGACCATAAACCTTTGCCATATATAGGCATAACGACGCTCGATAAGCTGCCTGATTCATCTCGAACTTCAAAAATTCGGATATTATCCGCACGAGTCTTAATCTTGGCGGTATCTTTTTTAGGCTTAGATGAACTATCAGGGTTGATTGCCGCCATACGGTCATCGAAATCAAGTAGGTTTTCTTGTGCGACATATTCACCAGAATCCAGATTCACCATCTTAGGTGTCACTCGCTCGGCAAAGAGTTCACGAAAATCGCCATTACTGATATCAACATTGGCTGCGCGCAACACAAATTGCTGTATTTCATCTCGTTTTTTGGCCAACTTACGTTCTTTGAGAATTTCAGCGGTCCCGGTAATCATAAACGAACACACTAAACTCAAACTGATGATAAATATCATCGTGCCTGCGACAGTATCTTTCTTAAAGGCCATGACGTTTTAGTCTCCGTTTAATGTTGGCTTGAGCCACCAGATAATCGAATAGCGGTGCCCATAAATTCGCAAACAAAATCGCTAACATAATGCCTTCAGGAAGTTTTACGTTTAGTACTCGTATCAGCACAGTCATAAAACCAATTAATGCGCCGTAGGCGTATTTGGCATTGCGCGTGTATGAAGCGGTCACAGGGTCCGTTGCCATAAACATCATGCCTAAGGCAAAGCCACCTGTCACAAGGTGCCATGTCCACGGCATTGCAGCGATAGAGTTTTTGCTAGGGCCAACAAGATTGAATAAAATCGCCGTGGCAATCATACCTAACAACACACCAGCGACCACTCGCCAATCTGCAACACGAGTCAGTAATAACACGCCACCACCAATCAAAATGGCTAAGGTGCTTGTTTCCCCAATCGAACCAGGAGTAAAGCCTAAAAAGGCATCCATCCATTTAGGATCTGACAGCGCACCTAACCAACTGACATCAGCGTAAAGGTTAGCGCGACTCGCTGCAGCTTCGGTTAATGTAGTAGCGCCAGCGAAGCCGTCTACCGCGACAAACTGACTAATTGCAGCCACTTCTGTCGGATATGCAAAATAAATAAAGGCGTAACCCGCTAAGGCAGGATTTAAGAAGTTATACCCCATGCCGCCAAACATCTCTTTCGCGACAATCACCCCAAAACACACGCCAATAGCAATAATCCACAACGGTGTTGAGACTGGCACAATAATCGAGAACAACAAGGCTGTGATGAAAAAGCCTTCGTGAAGTTCTTGCTTACGCATTTTGGCAAAAATCACTTCCCAAAATAAGCAAACGATTAATGTGGCGAGATAAATTGGTACATAGTAGCTGGCACCATAAGCAAACAAACTCAGTAAGCCTGATTCACTTGTCAGTGGTCCAAAAACCGCATTAAAAATAACTAATTGCCAACTATCAGGTTGAGTAGCACCTGCTGCTATGGCGATTTGAGCTTGAAGCCCTAAGTTGTACATGCCAAAAAGCAGCACAGGCAGTAAACACATACCCACAATGTGCATAGTACGTTTGACGTCAATAGCATCACGTACATGTACTTTACCCTTGGTGCTTCGGCCACGTGCAATCCATAAAGAGCGCAAATAGCTTTTCATCGAGTGCCCGTGAGCGTAATACTGCTCTTGCTTACCCGGTTTATTTTGTTGCTGACCCATTAACCTTCCCTCTCGATAATATCCAAGCAAGCACGTAACTCTTTACCGAAGTCATACTTTCCGGGACAAACAAAAGTGCATAACGCTAAGTCTTCTTCGTCTAATTCTAATGCGCCTAATAGCTGAGCTTCATCAGTATCACGAACCACTAAATCTCTGACGAGTAAGGTAGGTAAAATATCCAAAGGCATCACACGTGCTAATTGGCCAAACGCCATCATTGCCCGTGGTGAGCCCCCCGCATGAGTGGTGAAATCGAATAGCTTTTTCGTGCGGCTAAAACCCGACATCATAATGCCAGTAAGGGAGAACTTTTCTTTATTGCGTCTCACCCACGGCAAAAGCTCATGGCGAGCATTTTCAGTTAACACACTAACTTGGGTGTGATAACGACCTAAGTAGTTATAAACCCCGACAGCAGTATGACCAGAGAGCACAGATCCCGACACGACTCGAGACTGAATATCTTTGATTTCTTTCTCTACCATTTCACCTAAATCGGCACCAAGCTGGGTACGAATCAATCGTGGGTTTAACACATTGGGGCCCGCTAACGCGACAACACGTTCGTTGAATAACTCACCAGTTTGAAATAGTTTGCCAAACGCAATGACATCTTGGTAACCAATATGCCAAACCACATTTTCAATGTTTACAGGATGAAGAAAATGAATATGCGTGCCCACAAGACCTGCAGGATGTACCCCACCAAACTGGTGTGAATCTACTTGCTGAGCATCACTGCCGGGTAAACTCGCGCCTTCATCATGACAGAGTATGACTTTGCCATCAGTTAACCGAGACAGTACTTGTAAGCCTTGACTGAATGCTTCCTCATGCTCTGCAATCACAATGCGAGGATCCGCCGCTAATGGATTGGTATCCATCGCAGTGACAAAAATTGCACTCGGAGTTGCATCAAGGGCAGGAATACGTGAAAAAGGACGGGTGCGAAGTGCAGTCCACAAACCGCTATTGACGAGATTACTCTTTACCTTATCCCGAGATAAAGCCAGCACATCATCAGCAATGTCAAAACTCACCGACTCGTCGCCTTCACAGCGAATAACAACAGATAATAATACGCGTTTTTCACCGCGATTAATGCTGATGACTTCACCACTTGCTGGTGCTGTGAATTTTACTCCTGGTGTTTTTTTGTCTTCAAAAAGTACCTGGCCTTTTTTGACCATATCCCCTTCTTCAACCAGCATAGTCGGTTTTAAACCAACGTACTCTTCACCAAGAATTGCTACTCTCGACGTCGCTTTTATTGATTCGATGACTTGTTGCGGTTCCCCCGCGATAGGCACATCAAGGCCTCGTTTAATTGTTATAACCTGATTTGAGGATCCAGCCATTACTTGTAACCTTTAAAATTCAGATACCACATATTAAATAAATTTGTGAGCCAAATCCGCTATTGAAGTCACACCTTTTAAATATAATGTGAAATAAATGTACGACAAAAAACGAATTTGAGCTAAAACTTTGAACTGAGTCCGAGATAAAATTTCAATTATGAAACTAAAAAACGGCCCAATAAGCACAAAAACTCACCAAGCGCTGTTGATGTAGCACAACATACTACCAAACAACATAGACCTAGATCACAGTAAACTCAACAATATCTGTATGACAATGAAATGAAATTTCTTGGAGGATGTTAACGTTCTTCTTGGTGAAAAACGCAAATGTTAACATTGAAGACTAAAAATAGTCTAAAAGTAAAAACACGGCACAAGCAAGGCGCTTATACCGTGTCAAAAATAGTGAGTAATGGTTAAGCTAGTGCAGAAAGCTGCTTCCCATCGATCACTTGAATGGCGCTTAAGTAATCCAGCAAGGTATTTACTTGAGTGGTTAAATCACCTTTACTGGTATCAATGGTCAATTCAGCTGCAAGGGGCTGCTCATAAGGCGAAGATATGCCAGTAAAATTCGCTATTTCTCCACTTCTTGCTTTGGCATAAAGCCCTTTAGGATCGCGAGCTTCACAGACACTCAAAGGCGTTGATACATGAATTTCAATGAACTTCCCCTCAGGAAATAATGCTCTCACGCGTTCTCTTTCTGCCAAAGTCGGTGAAATAAAAGCTGATAGCACCACTAAACCTGCATCAACCATTAACTTAGCAACTTCACCGACACGACGTAGATTTTCGTCTCGATCTTCCAAGCTAAAGCCTAAATCTTTACATAAACCATGACGAACATTGTCACCATCAAGTAGATAGGTATGGAAGCCTGACTCAAATAAAGCTCGTTCAAGTGCTCCCGCTAATGTTGACTTACCTGAACCTGAAAGCCCTGTAAACCAAAGCAACACTGGACTTTGACCTTTCTGGTCACCTCTGGCAGCTTGGTCAATTACATGTTGATGCCATACTATGTCTGTCATAAAGACTCCAAATTCAGCCTAATTTGCTGATTACTTAAAAGGAAATACGATTGGTACAACAGAAATCACAACCGCAGAATAAAGCACCGACATCGGTAACCCTAAACGAACAAAATCACTAAACTTATAATTGCCTGCGTTAAATACCATGAGATTAGTTTGATAACTATAAGGCGAAATAAAACTGGCACTTGCTCCAAAAACTACCGCCATGATGAAAGGTCTTGGATCCAGTCCATAATTAACTGCTACGGCATAGGCAACAGGAAAAGACAGCGCAGCTGCAGCATTGTTGGTTATCAACTCAGTGAGAATCAAAGTAACAAAGTAAATCCCCACAAAAGCCGCAAAATAGCCATAACCATTCAACACGCCAAGCATTCCTTGCGCCATGACATCCGCAAGCCCTGTTTCAAGCATTAAATTTGCTAGACCCAGTGCACTACCAACAATCACCACCAGCTCTATAGGAAACCGACGTTTAATTTCGGTCATATTCACTGCACCAATCGCCAGCAAGCCTAATAGCAACAGCACCAAGCCTTTAGCTAAAGGTAAGATATTTGCAATACTGGCTAATATGGTTATAGCAAAGCCAAACAAAACTAAATTACTGCGTTTGCTATCTAACCTAACGCTAAGATCTAGGCCGCTAATGGCAGCAAAATCCGTAGTTAACCTCGGATTAGTCGAAAAGCTATCGCCAGGCGTAATCAATAAAACATCACCTGGTTGTAATTCAATATCCCCAAGCCCCCCTTTTAACGGAAGGTGACCACGCCTAATTGCCATTACAGCCGCATCGTACTCTTCACGAAAACGCGCATCCTTTAAGCTAGTTCCCACTAATTTAGACGCAGGAGACAGCACTGCTTCCACAAGGTTTTGACCTTTAGCTTGTTGCTTGCCGAACCACTCCAAACCATCAAATTGATGCAATAGTTCAACTGACTCAACAGCACCACTAAAACGCAGTACATCGCCAGCTTGTAGCACTAACTGAGGTGGCACTGGACAGATTCGAATACCACTGCGCTCTAACTCGACTAAATACAATTTTTTAAGCGCGCGTAAACGGTTATCGACAACACTTTTACCCACCAAGGCAGATGTATCGGCGACATGCGCTTCTAACAAATAAGGTAATGACTCTTCTGCCGTATCAACCCGCCTATCAGGAAGTGTATTGGCGATTAACATTAACAACACGATGCCGCTCACAACCAGTACGATACCAACCAATGTAAATTCAAAAAAACCAAGCGGTTTCAAGTTGGCATTTTCAACAAACGAATTAACGATTAAGTTAGTGGAGGTACCAATTAATGTGAGCGTGCCCCCTAATATCGCAGCATAATTTAGCGGTAGTAGAAGCTTAGCTGGCGCATGGGTTTGATTGCGGCGAACAACACCAATCAGTGAAGCAACAACAGCCGTATTGTTTGTAAATGATGATAATAAAGCAGTAGAAACACCCAACTTAGCTAACGTCATTGGCAGTGAACTATTGCCTATCATTTGACTCAGCCTCGCCAAGAGGGAGGTCTTCTCTAAGGCAATCGCAGCTAACACGAGCAAGATTAAGGTAATTAAGCCGTTATTGGTAAAGCCAACAAGTGCACTCGATATATCAACCAACCCGAATAAGTAAGTGGTTAACAGTGCAAAAAAGAACAGTGCGGCAGGCGACGCAAGACCAGCGACTAACCCGCCAACCAAGGCAATTAATATAATAGCCAGCTGCCACACTTCACTCATTGATTATTTTCCAAAGACACTAATATCTTTCGCTTCCCAATGAGGGTAATGCTTACGTATTAGTGCATTTAACTCAACTTCAAATGGAGTAAATTGAGAGTCAGCTTGCAAACTACCTTGCTGACCTGCTACAACCATCGCAGCCCCAACAGTTGCATTGGTTAGACGATCGATAACGATCATGCCGCCAGTGTCACGCACTAATGTATAAGGATCTAAAATAATCGATTCAGTGAGCTCTAAATGAACTCTTGCAATTGCATTCAATGGCAGACTGTCAGCATCACTTTTTGCTAGTGTATTCACATCAACCACATATTCGATTGAACTAACACTTGCTTGAGTCTTTTTACCTGCCACTTTAACGTCATACTGCACACCAATCTGTAGAGATTTTTCATCCATCCACACAATGTCAGCTTGAATTTGGTTTGCTAGTGCAGGTGCACTGTCGGGCTTTGCAATTAAGTCGCCACGGGAAATATCAATTTCATCTTCTAATGTAATTGTAATGGCTTGACCTGCAACCGCTTCTTCTAAATCACCGTCAAAAGTGACCAAGCGAGCAACCTTGCTACGCTTACCAGAAGGTAGAGCAACGACCTCATCACCTACTTTAAATGAACCAGAGGCTAAAGTGCCGGAGAAACCTCTAAAGTCTAGATTTGGGCGCTGAACATATTGCACAGGGAATCGAGCTGGCAAGTCGGCTAATTCACGTTGTGTATCAATGGTTTCTAATAGCTCTAATAAAGTGCCACCTTGATACCAGTCAGTTTGCGGACTGCGGTCAACAACATTGTCACCTTTAAGCGCTGACAGTGGCACAAAGTGAAGGTCAAGCTCACCAAAATCTTTAACGAACTCTTTAAAGTCGGCTTCTATTTTATTGAATACTGACTCATCAAATGCCATTAAATCCATCTTGTTTACAGCGACAACAAAATGTTTAATGCCCACTAACGATGCAATAAATGCATGACGTTTAGTTTGTGTTTGCACGCCGTAACGAGCATCCACTAGAATTACAGCTAAATCACAGGTTGATGCACCTGTTGCCATGTTACGGGTGTACTGCTCGTGGCCTGGGGTATCTGAAATAATAAATTTGCGTTTTTCACTCGAGAAGTAGCGATACGCTACATCAATCGTAATACCTTGCTCTCGTTCAGCCTGTAAACCATCAACTAATAGCGCTAAATCAATTTCATCGCCTGTCGTTCCCATTTTGGCGCTATCGTTTTTAATACTTGCTAACTGATCTTCATAGATTTGCGCACTATCGTGTAATAAACGGCCAATTAAAGTACTTTTACCGTCATCCACACTGCCACAAGTCAAAAAGCGTAATAAGCCTTTATTCTGCTGAAGCGCTAAATATTCCTTCACACCATGCTGCTCAATTTCAGCTGCCATTTTGGTGGTATTATTCACTGCTTGATCCATAATTTTTCTCACTTACATTCTTTACGATGACATTCGTATCAATTCAATTCTCGAAAACCATTCACCACAGAAAATTAGAAATACCCTTGACGTTTTTTAAGTTCCATAGAGGCGCTTTGATCAGAGTCAATAAGACGCCCTTCTCGCTCACTTGAGCGGGTTAGCAGCATTTCTTCAATAATCTTTTCTAAGGTGTCTGCTTCAGAATTCATTGCCGCAGTTAATGGGTAACAGCCTAAGGTTCTAAAACGCACCTTCTGATAAGTCACTTCTTCATTTGGCTCTAATGGCATTCTGTCATCGTCTTTAAGGATCAACTGGCTTCCTTTTTGTACTACAGGACGTTCAGCCGCAAAATATAACGGAACAAGCTCAATGTTTTCTTGATAGATATATTGCCAAATATCTAACTCTGTCCAATTTGATAATGGAAATACGCGAATGCTTTCGCCTTTATTGACTGCGCCATTGTATGTACGCCATAACTCAGGTCGTTGATTTTTAGGATCCCAACGGTGATGTTTATCCCTAAACGAATAAACACGCTCTTTAGCACGAGACTTTTCTTCATCACGACGTGCTCCACCAAAAGCAGCATCAAATCCATATTGGTTAAGAGCTTGCTTTAAGCCTTGCGTTTTCATGATATCAGTGTGCTTGGAACTACCATGGTCAAAAGGGTTAATGCCTTGAGCAACGCCCTCTGGGTTTTGATGTGTCAGTAATTCAAAGCCAAATTTTTTGGCTTGTTCATCACGGAACTTAATCATCTCTTTAAACTTCCAGCCTGTATCAACATGCAATAAAGGAAATGGGATCTTGCCAGGATAGAAAGCTTTACGGGCCAGATGAAGCATTACCGAAGAGTCTTTACCAATTGAATACAGCATCACTGGGTTATCAAACTCAGCTGCGACTTCACGAATGATCTGGATACTCTCAGCTTCCAGTTGTTCTAAATGGCTTAATGAACGACTTGCCATGATTACTCTCCATTACCAAGACTGCAAAACAGTTAGAAATTAATAAATTGGGTAAATTACAATCCGAGGGCTGTAATTTCTGAATGTATTTGGGAAGTCGTTGCGGATGCTGGTGTGAACCAGTTTAATGTTTCCGCAAGCTCAACTACTTCACCGATAATCATCAGCGCAGGCATTTCAAGTGCTGCATCTGCCGCTAATTGGGGTAAGTCACTTAACTTACCGATAAATCTTTGTTGTAAAGCCGTGGTTGCTTTAGACACAATAGCCACTGGTGTATCAGGATGTCGGCCATGGCTCATTAAGCCTTCGCTGATAATATTGGCATTCAAAATACCCATATACACCACTAAGGTGTTGGATGAATTAGCATAGCCTTGCCAATCCATCGGTCGACTCTCCAACTGGCAATGCCCAGTAATAAACGACACTCCTTGAGCATAATCTCGGTGAGTGAGTGGAATTCCAGCATAAGCTGCTGTACCACTAGCGGCTGTAATACCGGGGACGACTTCAAATTCAACATCACTTTTAACTAAAGTTTGGAGCTCTTCTCCACCGCGACCAAAAATAAATGGGTCGCCACCCTTTAAACGAACCACATTTTTACGGGTATACGCCTTAGTCACTAATAATTGATTAATCTCATCTTGTGCAGCACTGTGTTTACCAACACGCTTACCTACAGCGATTTTTTCTGCAGCAGCAGGAATAAGATCCAGAATTTCTTGGCTAACAAGTGCATCATAAAGTACCGCATCAGCTTGTTTAATAACGCGATAAGCTTTTAACGTGAGTAGTTCAACATCACCGGGACCAGCACCGACCAACCATACTTTGCCTTTAGCCTGCTGACCAGGCATTGATACTAATTCCATGACCTACTTACCTTTCGATAATTAATTAAGGGTAAATATAGCGGTTTATATATTCCACATATAATATGTATTGATTAGCTTTTATTCCTTTTAGTTATATACAGAGTTATCTATTAATCTTTTTTCAGTACATATTACGCTGCTAGTATTTGCACTTTGTTGTCTTACATTTGTTTTATAAATGCGTAAGTTTTGTTTCACCTTTGTATCCTCAGTGATAACCTATGACGAAAATTAAGTAAAAAGGGAATTCAATGAGAACATTTTTTGGCATCGCTTTGACGATATGCATGCTCTATGACGTTTCTCAACTCGCATTCGCAAATGAGTCATTAGTTGATGAACGAGTAAAGAGTGAGACAGAGACATCTGAAAAACGCTTCGTGATCACACCTCATAAGGTGAATTACATCCTGCCTTACACTTACAATGACACCCCGAATACTGCTCCATACGTCGACTTTAAGACGGGCAACGACGACGCTGATGAGCACGTTGATAATGCTGAAGCTAAGTTTCAAATAAGCTTCAAGTTTCCTCTTTGGTACAATGTTTTTGGTGATAATGGCCATTTATTTTTTGCTTATACCAACCAATCTTATTGGCAGGTATATAACAAAGACATCTCATCTCCTTTCAGAGAAACTAATCACGAACCTGAAATTTTTATGTTATTCAACAATGACTGGGAAGTTGCAGGCCTAAGAAACTCATTTTGGGGCCTTGGTGCAGTCCATCAATCAAATGGGAAGTCAGGAAGTTTATCTCGTAGCTGGAATCGTATTTATGGCGAAATGGTTTTTGATCGTGGCCCTTTTGCACTCGGATTTAAAGCGTGGTATCGCATTCCTGAAGATGAGAAAGAAACTCCAACATCAGCAGATGGTGATGACAACCCAGATATCGGCGATTACATGGGGAATTTTGAAGTGACGGCGATTTATGGTCTAGGTGAACATCGCTTTACCTTAATGGGACGTAACAATTTAGATAGCCCCAATAAAGGCGCAATAGAAGCAACTTGGAGTTACCCTATACTAGGTAACCTTAGATTATATACACAATACTTTAACGGTTATGGCGAGAGCATGATTGATTATAATCACCATAACCAACGTATCGGTATTGGCGTATCAATTAACGACATTTTATAACGCTGACAAATAAGTAAATAAAAAAGGTGAACCGCAAAGGTTCACCTTTTTTTATTAGTAATCATAATGATTTATTTTGCTTTGCTATTCGCTTTGGTAGAGATAGCAAGGCCTTTATCGGTGACATCGAAAGTAAACTGCATGCGCATATCATAATCTTTCAAAGCAGAAATCTCTTCAGGAATAGGTTCACCACTGTCTTCAATCAGTTTCAACACTGGCGTGAGAAGTTTCTGATAGTCTAACGACATTGCTGTTAAGCCGTTAGCGACCACTTGCTCATCATTTAGCTGATTCGCTAATGCTTCACCTTTTTCACCGCTATAAATCACAATATGCTGGTCTTTAACCGCCATTTTAGCAGTGACGCCAAGCTCAGGCGGTAACATTAGGTATGGAGTGACATCGACCGCATCACCATTCTTAGTGAGTTCAACATTCGCTAACTGAGGTACAAAAGGCTTAACCATGTTGAGTAACATATCAGGATCATTGGCAGAAAGAGCAATTAACGAATCTAACTGCTTAAATCCAGGCTCACCATTTTCATCAGTTAAGGTGAAGTCGATGATAGATGCACTAACGCCTTGCACGCCATTCGCCATACCAGTCATCATGCCGAGCATCGCCGGATTTTGTTCGCTTAAGCCATATTGCATTTGCGCTAGCGCTTCACACTGATAACTCGGAGTTTGCAGATCTTGCCAAATTTCAGTCAATGCCGGCGCCAATTGCATCACGTTTAAACCAATGCCTACAGAAGCTACATTGTCATTGAGGTTTTGGGCAAAACCAGGAATAAAGCCACGCATTTTAGTCAATGCACCTAGTATCACTTGGTTATTAGACTCAATCACGACTTTTGCATCAAAATTAGTTTGCTTTCTATCAACGGAGAATGACGTTAATCCCATCACCGTTTTTGGCCAATTAGCTGCAATAGCACCAAATTCAGCTTTACATTCTGGTGTTTTGAATTCAGCGAATGGATCACTTTGAGTGCCATCCATCTCAACCAGTTTAGTCAGTTGCTTCGCCAACATATTGCCATCAGAAGAAGTTAATCCTTTCACTAACTCCACATGGTTAACAAAGCTGATGCTGTCTTGTAAAAAGCCATGTGTAGACGTAATGTTTTCAATGACATTAGTATCACTGATAGGGTTATCGACTTTCGTTAGCCCTAAAGCGGTTTCTAACAACGAAGCTTGGTTAAACGAAGTGTTTAATGTAATCGTCAACCAGCCGTCTTGTTGTGCAAAAACCATATCAATGGTTTCATCTTCTGCAATCAGAGGATAAGCACGATATTCAAGGCCTTTAATCGACTCAGCTTTATGCACTAAGCCACTCTCTTCAGACGCCTTATCTAATAAAGCCCAAATAGCCGCCTCATTCTCAACCTGAATTTTGAATACCGGTAATGCACCTAAAGTGTATGTATAAGATTCAATTTGAGAAGGAAAACCAAACGTTTTTAAGAATAAGTCTGGGTTTTCAAAACTGGTTAGATAGCTCTTATATAAGCTAACAAAAAAACGCTCTTGTTCAGTGCTAAAAGGGCCTGCTTGCTCTAACTGCTCAAGTGAAGCTTTGCTATTTAATCCCATTGGCATGGAATATAAATAATCTTCCAGAGGAAATGGCGTTAGCTGACCTGAAAATAGTAAGGTGTCAGCCGGAATGTATTGCAGCATTTCATTCGCTGAAACAGCGTTATCTTCTTTACTTGTGAGTACATAAGCACCGGCACCAACTGCAATAACAGCCGCAGCAATTGCGAGTTTTTTCATTTTTTGCTCCATAAATTACATGCACATTAAAACAAGTCACTCTTCCTTGAGAGTTATTGGTTTATTTTGAGTTCAATTAGGTTAATGCGACACATCAACATCAATTTTTAATAGCTAGCGCAATAACTTAGCATTATTTTTTAATGAATCACAGAAAACGGGCAGGATAAGCCATCATTTACAAAATATTTGCCAAAAAATGTTTAATGGCTGACTAGTCGATGACATCGAGTAAACGATAAACGAAGGGGAATTTCTCGGTAAGTCACCCAAGGGTGACTTACCGAGAAATCAAAGTTGATTGCACTTACGCTAGCAAGCCAATCACTGGGCACTCGATAAATCGAGTGAGGCTTTTGGAGGTACTGGGTGAGCAACAACTCACCTAAAGTGTCGACAAAAACCATCTACGGGAACTTTCTAATTTAGACTATAAAATTAACTTGTGCATAATTTTAAAGTCGATTTTTGACGAAAAAATGTCAGCAGATATAAAATCAGTCAATAGTCTTAATTGAGCGAACAATATACCCCAATTGAATGAGGTTAAACGCTAGATAAATAAAGCGTAACCAAACTATTTTATTCATTGATTTTATGCAAAATAAAAAATATCAGCACGGATGCTGATATTTTAAGTCGGTCAATCACGCTTGAATACACAGCTATATTTCGTAGTGTAAACCACACTCACGCTTTAAACCGTTGAAACGTGTTTCTTCTTCGCTCATCCCAAGCTCTAACGGCTTACTAGAGTGAGTATCACCCACCGAAACATACCCTTGCTCCCATAAAGGATGATAAGGCAAATCATGTTTGGTTAAATATTCATGCACGTCTTTATTAGTCCATTCAATAATCGGCAGTAATTTAAAACGATTTCCGTGAATGGCTAAAATAGGTAACGCTTCACGGGTGCTTGCCTGTGAGCGACGAAGTCCAGCAAACCAAGTACCAACATTGAGTTCGTTTAAAGCGCGCTGCATAGGCTCAACTTTATTGATACGGTTGTATTTCTCTAAACCATCAAGTCCTTGTTCCCACAGTTTTCCGTAACGCGCTTCTTGCCAAGCAGACGATTCGCTTGCTTTATAAACGTTAAGATTTAGCTCCAATCGTTCTGTGAGCTGATCAATAAATTGATAAGTTTCAGGAAACAAATAACCAGTATCAGTCAACAAGACAGGAATATCAGCTTGTGCTTGGCTTACCATATGCAACATAACCGCAGCTTGTATACCAAAGCTAGATGATAATGCATGTTCGCCCGGCAACAGTGCTAAGCCCCAAGTCACACGTTCTTGTGCTGTTAATCCAGCTAAAAACTCATTCACTTGCGCTAATACAATAGCCTGCTCCTCTTTAGGAGCAGTCAGTAGCGCAAGCAATTCATTTTGATTAATCATCATTAATCCCTCATTGGTAAGACTCAATTAGAGCCTTAACCATGAAAATCTTTCGCAGCATCATTTACTGCTTTCACGATGCCATGACGAACGGTAAAGTTACCAAAAGTTTCGCCAGCATCACGCTCTTGTACATACAAACCAAACAAGTTGTCTAATTCAGCTAAAATCTCAGCTTCTTGAATGTTTTCTTTGTACATTTTATTTAATCGCGTACCTTCAAAGCTTGCGCCTAGGTATAAGTTATATCGCCCAGGAGCTTTGCCAACTAAACCAATCTCGGCCGCAAAGGGTCTTGCACAGCCATTAGGGCAGCCTGTCATACGCACCACGATGGCTTGTTCGCTAATACCATGTTTCGTCTGTAATGCATCAATATGGTCAATAAACTCAGGAAAATAACGCTCAGCTTCCGCCATCGCCAAAGGACATGTAGGCAAAGCAACACAGGCAATTGAATGACCACGGGTCTGACTGATTAACTTACCAAAAAAACCATGTTGGCGAGCAAGATCTTCAATCGCTGCTTTATCTTCTTCTGAAACACCAGCAATAATCATATTTTGATTAGATGTCATTCTAAAATCGCCTTTATGAATTTTGGCAATTTCACGTAAACCCGTTTGCAATGTTTGACCTTCAACATCTTTAATACGACCGCTTTCGATAAATAAGGTCAGGTGCCATTTATTATCAACACCTTTAACCCAACCATATCGATCGCCTCGATCGCCAATCACGACATCACGTTTTGGTTCAAAATTGACACCTGCACGTTTTTCAACTTCAGCTTTAAATTCAGCAACGCCATGATCAACTATGGTGTACTTTAAACGTGAACGCTTACGATTAACACGATTACCCCAATCACGTTGAACTGTCATGACGGCTTCTGCAAACTTGATCACATCTGCAGTTTTAATAAATCCAAAATCATCAGCTAATCTTGGAAACGTTTCCACTTCACCATGCGTTGAGCCCATGCCACCGCCAGCAACTAAATTAAAGCCAACAAGCTCACCTGCTTCTGCCACTGCAACAAAACCTAAATCGTTGGTATACACGTCCACGTCATTATCTGGCGGTACAGCAACGGCCATTTTGAATTTACGTGGTAGGTAGGTTTTACCGTAAACAGGTTCATTAGTTTCAGTGTCTAATAACTTTTCTTCATCTAACCAAATCTCGGCATAAGCACGAGTATGAGGCAATAAATGATCTGACAATTCTTTTGCTACAGCATAAGCCTGTTGATGTAGTTTAGACTCAACAGGATTTGGGTTACACATCACGTTACGGTTAACATCACCACAAGCTGCAATCGAATCTAATGCTGCCCTATCTAAACCTTGGATCAGGGTTTTCAAATTACGCTTAGGAATGCCGTGATATTGAAAAGTTTGACGTGTCGTCAAACGAATACTATTCGAGGTTGTTAATGTTGATGAAATACGATCAACATCTAACCATTGTTCAGGCGAACAAATACCACCTGGCACACGAGCACGCAGCATGAAACTATATAAAGGCTCTAGCTTTTGCTCTTTACGCTCATTCCTTAAATCACGATCATCTTGCTGATAAAAACCATGAAACTTAATTAATTGCTGATCGCCATCACTAAATGATCCCGTGACTTGGGTATCTAAACCTTCTTTAATCGTGCCACGTAAATAATCACTGTCGGTTTTTAAGTACTCGTTTACTGCTAATTTTTGCTCACTCATCATGTGGCCTCTATCAATGCTTTGCTCACGCCAGCGTTCATCTTTCTAGCGCATATCTTGTTATGTTTTTATGGCAATTAGTAAACGTCTTTTTGATAACGTTTGGCGCTACGTAATTCTTCTAAATAATTTTCGGCACCAGCTTCATCTAAACCACCGTGCTCAATTGCAAGGTTTATCAAGGCTTGATGAACATCTTTGGCCATACGCTCAGCATCACCACAAATATAGAAATGGGCACCATTTTGTAACCAGTTCCATAGGGTTTCACCTTGCTCAGCAATACGATGCTGCACATATACTTTTTCAGCTTGGTCGCGAGAAAATGCCACATCTAATCGGCTTAGCTCACCAGACTTAAGGTATTGTTGCCATTCAACTTGATATAAGAAGTCTTGCTCAAAATGCGGATTACCAAAGAATAACCAGCTATCGCTTTCAACACCGTCAGCAGCACGCTGTTGCATAAATGCTCTGAAAGGCGCAACACCTGTTCCAGGGCCCACCATAATAACGGGAGTATCATTGTTTTCAGGCAATCTAAAGTGCTTGTTAGGCTCGACATAAACCTTAACTGTTTGTCCTTCTTCAGCAGACGCCAAGAAGTGAGATGCACCGCCAAAACGAGTTTGTCCTTCTCTTTCATCCTCAACTAACGCCACAGTTAAATGCACTTCACTTTCAACTTCAGCTTGGCTAGAAGCAATTGAATACAAACGAGGCGTTAAAGGACGCAATAAGGCAACCAATTTGTCAGCATCAATGGTCACTGGATATTGGGTAATTAAGTCGGCTAGTTGATGACCTAATACAAACTGTCGTGTTTGTTCTTTATCTGCTGCAATAGCTGTTAATGCGCCATTGCCAGCTAACTCTGCCCATGCGGTAACAAGTCCAGGATAAAGTTGCGTCAGTTCTTTCTTTTCAAGTAAAGCTTGCTCAAGGGTTAGCGTTTGCTTGCTTACTGTCACTTCAGCGTTAGCATCTAACGAAAGGCCCGTTATGACCTCGTTGACTAAACCTGAGCTATTGGTAAACCAGATACCTAGTGCATCACCAGCTTCATAACGTATACCTGACTCACCTAAATCAATCTCTACATGACGAACATCTCTATCAGAATCTCGTCCGGTTAATTTTTGACTAACCAGTATTTCTGCTTCATAAGGCTGCTGCTTGGTGTATTCACTTTCTGCAGAAGATTTTGCAGTATCAATTGATACGACACTTGCGCCACTTGCTTGTACTAAGGGTTCAACGGCAGTTAATACTTGCTCTTGCCAGTTTTCAGCAGCGTCTTCATAGTCCACATCACACTCAACAATAGGCAATAACTCTTTGGCGCCTAATGCAGTTAAACGCTCACTGAAGTCCTTACCTGTCTGGCAGAAAAATTCATAACTGGTATCACCTAAAGCAAGCACAGAAAAATTCAATTGCTCAAGCTTTGGTGCACGCTTCGATGCTAAGAATTTATGTAACTCAATGGCATCATCTGGCGCTTCACCTTCGCCATGGGTGCTGACCACAGCAATCAAAATGGTTTCTTGTTTAAGTTGACGAACTTTGTAGTCAGCCATAGAGGCTAGGTTAACAGCAAAACCTTTTGCGCTAGCTTGCACAGCCAATGTCGTTGCGATGCCTTTGCCGTTACCCGTTTGGCTACCATATAAAATTGTGACCGTTTGAGCAGGAGCAGCCTCTGGTATTTGTGCAACCTGTCCTTGATTAGCGGTCGCTGCTAAATAGCCACTTACCCAAGCTAATTGTGTCGCAGATAACTCAGAAGTGAGCTGCTTTAGCTTATCCACTTGTCCTTCAGACAATGGTGAAGCAAATGAAGAAAGTTCTTTTAACAACATTAGAAGATGGCCCTATAACAGTTTAATGTCATAAGACTACTCCTAATCCTTACAACCAAAAAATAATAAAAATTGCTTTTTTATTCCATTAAGGAATATGCAAAGGCGATTTTTTAAGCTACAAAAGTGTGGTGTAGCGCAAACTTTTAGGTCAGACCTCCGTAAAAATGAGATTTCACGCATTCTTTACTTGTATCAAACCTAAGACTTGCCAGAATGATGCACGTTAAAAATTATGGTACTAAAATTGTTTCTTACTCATCACTGTTAGCGATGGCAGTGTTAAGCACGATGAAGTACTAAAACGACCCGACCCTTCCCTACATATAACTAAGAGGTTGTCCTTTTGAAATTAGGTCTACCGAAAGAGAGTCACTCAGGTGAGCAACGTGTTGCGTTAATCCCTGCCAACGTGACCATTTTAATGAAAAAACAGCTACAAGTGATCGTAGAATCAGGCGCTGGACTACAAGCAGGCTTTACCGATGACGATTACGTCAAGGTTGGAGCCACGATAGCTTCTTCACGAGAAGCCTTACTCACTGAAGCCGATATCATTACAGTGGTAAACTGTAAGGGTGATCAATTTGATGAAATTAGTGCGGTATTAAAACCACATCAATTGGTTATAGGGATGATGGATCCACTGGTAAATCCACAAAACGCCCAAACGATAGCAAATACAGGTGGCAGTGCAATCGCACTTGAACTGATCCCACGTATTACCCGTGCTCAAAGCATGGATGTATTATCATCAATGGCAACCATTTCAGGTTACAAAGCTGTATTACTTGCAGCCCATAAAGCGCCGCGTTTATTTCCTATGATGATGACAGCAGCAGGCACATTAAAGCCGTCTCGTGCATTCATTATGGGTGTGGGCGTGGCAGGTCTTCAAGCTTGTGCGACGGCAAAACGTTTAGGTGCAGTTGTAGAAGCTTACGATATTCGCCCTGCAGCTAGAGAGCAAATTATCTCTGTTGGTGCAAAGCCTGTTGAGCTGGATATCGAAGCAGAAAACACTGAAACCAAAGGCGGGTATGCCACAGAGCAAAGTGATGACTTCTTAAAACGTCAGCAACAAGCCATGGCTAATGTACTTGCCCAGCAAGATATCGTCATCACCACAGCTGCCATTCCTGGTCGTAAAGCCCCTGTGCTCATCACTAAAGAAATGGTCGATGGAATGAAAAGCGGAACTATCATTGTAGATCTCGCCGCTGAAAGTGGTGGTAACTGCGAGTTAACCCAGGTTGATGAAGTGATTATGCATAACGGCGTAATGATTTTAGGCCCTTCAAATGTACCAAGCACTGCGGCAAATCATGCGAGTCAAATGTACGGCAAAAACGTTGAGAACCTACTGAATTTACTGATTAATAATGAAGGTGAATTGGTTCTTGATTTTGAAGATGAAATTGTACGAGATACGGTTGTTGCTCATGGTAATGATGTGAGTAGCGCTCGCCTGAGAGAGTTACTGAATTTAGCTCCACTCACAGCGCCTGAGTCACCGTCTGAGGAGACAGCATAATGGATATGACACTATTGCTTTTACTGACACTATTCGTCGTCGCAGTATTTTTAGGTGTAGAACTCATCACTAAAGTGCCACCAACCTTACATACTCCTTTAATGTCAGGTTCCAATGCCATTTCTGGTATCTCTTTAGTTGGTGCGTTACTTTCTGCTGGTTCTGGGGCAGGAATTATGGTTAATGTCCTTGGTTTTATTGCCGTGGTATTAGCAACAATTAACGTGGTAGGCGGCTATATGGTCACTAACCGTATGCTTGCCATGTTCAAAAGGAAATAGACTCAATGACAACATTTATATATTTAGCTTACCTTGTTGCCGCAGTCTTATTTATCTTAGGTATTAAAGGGTTAACTAAACCACGTACCGCTGTGCGTGGTAATCAGCTCTCGGCAATGGGGATGTTTATTGCCGTTATAGTCACCTTATTTGATCAAAGCATTCTTAGCTATGAGTGGATCATCGCTGGGGTGCTATTAGGTGGAACAATCGGCGCAGTGATGGCAACTAAAATTAAAGTCACTGACATGCCTCAAATGGTTGCTTTACTGAATGGTTTTGGTGGTGGTGCCTCGCTAGCAATCGCTGCGGCAAGCTTCCTAGATCCTGCAGCAGCGACCAATACCGTGGCACTAATTTCAATTGGTGCAACAATTATTATTGGCTCTGTCACCCTGTCGGGTTCATTTGTCGCTTTTGCAAAGTTACAAGAACTGATTTCGGGTAACCCAATTAAAGTCCCAGGTAATAAACCATTAAATGTCATCTTGCTGATCAGTGCACTTGCACTCGCTGTTGCCATTGTAATGGACCCAACTAACACTAGTTTAATGTATGCATTAGTTGCTGTTGCGGTTGTGCTAGGTGTGCTGCTTGTTGTTCCTATTGGCGGTGCAGATATGCCAGTCGTCATTGCACTATTGAACTCTTACTCTGGTATTGCTGCTGCCACAACCGGTTTCATCACAGGTAATACAGTATTGATTGTGTCAGGTTCTTTAGTCGGGGCTTCTGGCATCATCTTGACTCAAATTATGTGTAAAGCAATGAACCGTTCATTGTTTAACGTGTTATTTGGTGTCATGGCTGAAGGCGGTGAAAAAGTTGATGCAGATGAAATCTACGCAGGTAAAGTCAAATCAACTTCGCCAGATGAAATCGCCATGATGTTAGAAACGGCTGAGCGTGTGGTCATTGTCCCTGGCTACGGCCTAGCTATGGCGCAAGCACAGCATGCTGTAAGAGAACTTGCCAATGTTCTCCAAAGCCGCGGAACCGATGTGAAGTATGCTATTCACCCAGTTGCTGGCCGAATGCCTGGTCACATGAACGTATTGCTTGCAGAAGCTGAAGTACCTTACGATCAGCTAATCGAAATGGACGAAATTAACCCACAGTTTGAACAAACTGATGTGGCCATCGTCATCGGTGCAAACGACGTCACCAACCCTATGGCGCGTGAAGATAAAGGAAGCCCGATTTATGGCATGCCGATTCTAAACGTTGATAAAGCCAGAACCGTTGTGGTGATTAAGCGTTCATTAAGTCCAGGTTTCGCTGGGTTACCTAACCCACTGTTCGCTATGGATAACTCATTAATGTTATTCGGCGATGGTAAAAAAGGCATCGTTGAGTTAACAGCGAGCTTAAAAGAAGCTGATTAACCAACCTCTCTAATAAAAAGGCCACTATGTGGCCTTTTTTATGGCTGAAATAAAATCAAAGCTTAAAAATAACGACAATAAATGAGTATTTCCTAAAACAATAACAGTAAAACTCATTCGCTTTAATTCGTTAAATACTTGCCAACAATGACACTCCACACCCGATACCTTAGATAAAGACAGTTTATAAGCCATTATTATCTTGAGTTATTTTCAACATGCTCAATAAAACACCTAAAACACACACCTTGAAGAGTACAATAAATGCGATAGCATTATCGATTCATCAATCTTTAGCTTACAAAATTACACAATTGACTATTTAGGCTAAAAAAAGTACAAAAGTAGATTGAGTTCTTTTCTGACGAACACGGATGATTGACCCATATGGATACCCAAGCTTCGCAACTCAGTGCATTAGCAGCAGAAATAGAGCGGTTAACGCGCGAGAATGAAGCCCTAAAACAACATAACATTCACTTGCAACAGCAGCTTTCAGCAACGCTTGACGGCACAGGGTTGTGTTTGTGGGAGCAACACGTCCCTTCTGGTGATTTACTTATCTATAATCAAGAGTGGGGGTCATTACTGGGTTACACCCGTGAAGAATATGCCGCGAATATGGAAAGTTGGAAAGGAAGTTTGCATCCAGATGATAAAGACTGGGTCATTAAAGCTTTTGAAGATCATATTGAAGGCAAAGAAAACGTGTACCAAGCCGTACATCGAATGATCCACAAAGATGGAAGCGTACGATGGGTTTCTGATCGTGGCAGAATTGTAGAATACACATCAGATGGTAAACCGTTAAAAATCCTCGGCACCCACATCGATATCACCCAAGAAAAACGTTACCAACTCGATTTAGCCAGACTGGCGCATCGCGATCCGCTTACTGATTTACTCAATCGAAACGCAGCTAAAAAAGCGTTCAAATCCTTACAACACGATGCCAACTTTGACTCTGGAACCTTGTTATTTATTGACGTTGATAATTTTAAAATGATCAATGATCATCATGGCCACCGATTTGGTGACCTAGCACTAATCAATATCAGCCAAACCCTGCAACACTATGCTGATAAGCTATTAGCGAGTAAACAAGTGAGCATTGCTAGAATTGGTGGAGATGAGTTTGTCATTATCACAGCGATTTCAGAATATGAACTCATTAGTATTTTGGCGGGGTCATTAGTGAATCATTACAAGCAGAACGTCACTATAGAAGAAAAGTCGGTATCATTAGGCTTAAGTATCGGCATTAGTTGCTTTGCAAAACACGACACTTTTGCTGAAGTTTGTGAGCAAGCTGATAATGCCATGTACGGCATTAAACAAGCAGGAAAACATAACTATTCTTTTTGGCAACAACCCAAAACCCTTATTCAATCGATTCGCTAATCAATTTCATCAGTAACAAAAGAAGTTAACAGTTTGCTACAAAAAAAGCTGGGGACTGATTACTTTAAAAAACGTCATGCTATAATCCACTAATATTCAATAAAATACATCTGTTAGCCACTAAACAATTTGTAAGTGGTTTGTAAAGTCCATTACTCCATTATTATTGGTATTAAAGCACTATGTCTAACTTCTCTCGCTTATGTGCGATCTTATTATGCACTAGCCCTTTAATGTCTTATGCCAGTGATAATAGCCCTTCAACGGCTACATCTACGTCAAATACAACTCAAACGAGCAAGGCACAAGAAAGCGAGTCAGAAAAATACTTTCCTTCAACATGGGGAGTCGGCATTGGCATGCGTCGCGCCGATATTCCTTACGCAACTGAAGCAGATGTTGTTACGGATGTCATGCCATTAATCGAGTTTGAAAATGATTACTTTTTTATTGATGGTTTAGAAGCCGGTGTCCATTTGTGGAGTCATCAAGAACATCAAGTCAATTTATATACTCGATTTCGTTTTGTCGATATTCCCCAAGAATATCAAAATCAAACTCAATCAGATGCGTTTGATTTTGGTGTGCAATATCGCTTTCAAAAAGATGGATTAGAAGCTGATGTTGCCTTTTTAAGTGATGGAGATAAACGCTATTACGCCTATACTCGAACACAATATCACTGGACGGCGGGTGATTGGCAATTAAACCCATATGCAGAATTTCAATGGAAAGGTGATTCATTTAATGAGCACTATTACGGGCTAGATCAAATTGATCCTGGTGCAGGTCTAGCGTTTTCTGCAGGGTTAAATACCCGTTACCACCTTGCCAGTAACTTATACTTGCTTGCCAACTTTGGCGTCACGCGCCTTGAAGATGATATTTATGATTTACCGACAATCGAAAACCAATATCAATTAGAATCCTTCTTCGGTTTTGGTTTTTACCCCGATGCTAAACGACCTAATACCAACCCAATACCTAAGGAAAGTGGTGAGTTTTTAAGGGTCGCGCACGGTTGGGCCACGCCTTCAAACTTAAATGATATCCTAACAGGCAATGCAAAAGGTGACCGTTATAACAACCAAATGACGTCGTTATTTTATGGCATACCCTTAACAGACAATTTATTCACACTCCCAATTGATCTTTATTTTACTGCGGGTGGTGTTTGGCATCATGATTCTGAAGTGCAAGACAATTTAGCTGAAGGTGTCATCGGAGTTAAGGCATTTTATACCTTTGATTTAGGCTGGCGCTTCCGCCTTGGTGTTGCAGAAGGCTTGTCTTATGTGTCTGATGTCACCTACATTGAAGGCAGTGAGTTAGATGAAAAAGATTACCGACCATCAAAGTTACTTAATTATTTAGACTTCTCATTTGACGTCAATCTAGGCGATGTATTTAACCATGCGCCATTAAAAAATGCATGGCTAGGTTACAGTATTCATCATCGTTCAGGCATTTTCGAAACAAGCTCAGCTTTCGGGCGCATTAAAGGTGGCAGTAACTACAACACCATCTATGTACAGTGGCATTTCTAAGTTTTTTGATGACCTCCCCTGCGCAGCTTTATGGCACAGGGCACAGGGAAAAGACAATGACTAGGGCCTGTTGATCTTTCAAGGTTGTTTTTGCAGCGAATTGTTGGCCATTTATACAAGGAAGAGACTTTGTGGTGTAGTTATTCTACATAAAAAGTTAATAACGCAGTAAAAATGGCCAACAAACGCTGCCCAAAGGGTTCGAGTAAAAGCGTTTTACTCTTTGTTGGATAAATTTTGCTTAGATGATTAGGCATCAATCCATCCGCCTCAATTAAAACGCTTTTATTTCGAACAAAACTTAACCAGCAAAGATCAACAGGCCCTAGCCTTTATGAGGTTTTAAGCCGCTACAGCTTCTTCAGTTTGTGCACTAAACATGGTCACAGCGCTTTGACCAATTAACCTATCAATGCAAAAGCCACCTTCATCACCTAATCTCATCAGCGCTTTATAACGAATATCGTTAACTGTGTTGAAGCGTCCCTGAATTTGCTGGCTAGAAGCACACAAGCTAAAAAACAATTTAAGGACGGCTTTAGCGTGATCTTGACTAATGAAATGTCGCCATGAAGACTCAAGTAATTGCACAGAGCTAAAATCTAACCCTTCACAAAAACGAGCTGAAATACGTGAATCTAAACACGAAAGAAAGTCTGCCTTTCGGGGAAAATGATGGCTAATTCCTGTACGGCTGATACCTGTAGCATTTGATAACGATGTATAAGACATGTTTTCAAACCCAATTGTCAGGATTTGCTCAAACGCCTCATCTAAAATCAATTTTATGGTGATTTCAGTATCGATTCTAGAACGCTTTGCCATACAAAAATATCGTTACTATTTCTAGTAACTACCTCAATGAAATGAAATTTTGCATAGCCTATCAAATGTTTATCTAGCTTGTCTTTTTAAAAAGTACAATTTATTAACACGCACTTTAACTATGGATTTTAACATTGGCTAAAGAGCAAACATATCACCAATTAATCTTACAGAAATAGCCACTGCGTCAGTCAATAATAAGGCTTTTAATAATTTAGCTAGCGGTAAACACTATTTGAAAGCGTTTCAGATTGAAATGTAAATATTCATGACAACAGTCTACGCTAACTGAAACATTTTCATCATGGTTCAAACCTGACAGTTTTACTCATCAGTGCTTATAACCTTTTCGGCTTCTGAGAACTGCTGAATTAGCCATGCATTAGCAAGTTCAGCTCCCATCAGGTGCACTAACGTCGGATGTAATACTTCAATTAAACGCTGCTGTTGCCAAAACATATAATGCGGCAAAGCTTGAACGGCGCCACGGCCAAATGTGCGTTGCATCAGGCTTGATATTTCATCCATTTCGGTGTCATTGATTTGCGGCGCGTGGGGATAAGCATCAGCGATGAAGTCAGCATATTGTTCAAAAGCAATAATATCATCAACTTCATAGCGATTTAGTAGCCACAATAATTGTGGAGAGCTCCAATGGCCAATATTACCAGTGGTATTCATCACAGCAATATTGCGTCTATGCAACTGCTGCCAAATCAGTGACACATTTCCAGACTCATGAGCTAAGCGCCACGCTAAGTAGTAATCAGCAAGCCATTCGTGCTGGTAAGGGGTTAATGGCAGCAATAAATGACTCTCTTGCAGCGAAATATTTTCAAGGTGCCCTAGCTCATGCCACAAAGTCAGTTGAGTTTGTTGCTCAAGGTTAAATTGATACGCTTGACCGTTAAGTGCCACACTTTGATTAATCACTGGCAGCTTGTCATTTATCACCACGATACCTGCAATATCTTGATCAACAACTGGCATTACCATCGCAGTTTTAAGACCCAAGCTTTGTGTTACCGACTGACGTAAAGGCAATTGTGCAGACACTCTCGCGGGTAGCTGTTTTATGCAAGAAATATAATGAGCAATTGGACAAATCAGCGCTTGTTTATCAGTCAGTTGATGTATTTGGCCGATTGAATATAGAGAGGAATAACTGGGGTAAGAAAGGGGGTTGAAACGATTATGGCTCTCACGACTTAATGAGCTAGCGTTAGCCTGTTTAGGACTAACGCCAACAATAATAGCGCTGAAAAAACTAAGCCCAATAATCAGGGCCAGAAATTTCACTACTTTTTAGCCATAATATTTTCGATTATCGCTGTGGTTGATACGCCATCTTCAAACCCTAAGATTTCAACCGTGCCACCAGCTGCCATAACTTCAGCTCCGCCAGCAATCTCTTCGACTTTATAATCACCGCCTTTAACCAACGCATCAGGTAATAAACGACTAATAACACGTTGTGGTGTGTCTTCACTAAACGGAATCACCCAATCAACAGACGCTAAACCTGCAAGCACTGCCATACGGCGGTCCTCTTGGTTGACCGGTCTTCCCTCACCTTTTAAGCGTTTAACTGAAGCATCGTCGTTTACGGCGACAATTAAACGATCGCCTAAAGCTTTGGCTTGTTGTAAATAACTCACATGCCCAGCATGTAAAATATCAAAACAACCATTGGTCATGACCACTTTTTCACCACGTAGTCTGGCTTGCTCAAGGGCATACATTAACTGATCTTCTGAGACCACACCAAAGCCTGACTCGCCTTGATTTAATGCAAGTGCTTCAATCAATTCAATTCGGCTTACCGTTGCAGTACCTAATTTTGCAACCACAACTCCTGCAGCCATATTGGCAATAGAACAAGCTTGTGCCATTGAACTGCCGGCAGCTAATGAACTGGCTAACGCAGAAATCACTGTATCGCCTGCACCAGTCACATCATAAACTTCACGGGCAACCGTAGGGATATGTAGTTCAGCTTCATCTTGGCTAATTAACGTCATGCCTTTTTCTGAACGAGTGACTAGAATAGCCCCTAGCTCAAATTGTTCAATTAAGCCTTTAGCTTTGGCAATGAGATCCGCCTCATCTACGACAGGGCCGACTACGGCTTCAAATTCGCTCATGTTTGGCGTCAATAATGATGCACCTCGATAACGAGAAAAATCACTGCCTTTCGGGTCAACCAATACGGTCACGCCTTTAGCACGTGCTTTGGCAATAAAATCAACAGGGGAATCAATTGCGCCTTTAGCATAATCGGACAAGACCAGTACATCGACATTATCTAAAATTGGTTCACTGGTGTTTAATAAGTTATCACTGTCAGCGCGACTATATTTCTCTTCAAAATCTAGGCGAATTAATTGTTGGTTACGTGAAAAAATACGTAATTTAGTGATGGTTGGTTTGTCGGCAACAGTTAACCAACGCGGTTCTACACCTTGAGCTTGAACACCTACGGTCAATGCTTGGGCTGTTTCATCGGCACCAACAATGCCTGCAAGCTGAACTTGCCCACCTAATGCGGCAATATTCAATGCCACGTTTGCAGCACCACCTGGACGGTCTTCTATGTCTTTAATGTTAACTACTGGCACGGGCGCTTCTGGTGAAATTCGCCCTGTAGGCCCTACCCAATAGCGGTCAAGCATGACATCACCGACAACTAGTACACGGGCTTTTTCGAATGCTGGGAGAGATACCTTCATAGTAAACTTTTTCTTTTGCTGACATTAAACGGTGATTGTACCTAATTTTGCTATAAAATTAAGTTAGAATAGAAACTAATTTGATTTAAAAGTGAGTGTTCCGTGGTAGAAAAAGCGCAATTTGGTTCTCATTTATTACATCCTAAACATTGGCCACTATGGTTAGGTGTTGGATTAATGAGGCTAACTCAACTATTACCTTTGCGTTGGCAAATGGCAATGGGTAAAGGGTTAGGCCGTTTAGTGTTGAAATTTGCTGGCAGTAGAAAGCACACAGCAGAGCGAAATTTAAGTTTGTGTTTTCCTGATATGCCAGAGCAAGAAAGAGCAGCTTTATTAACACGCAACTTTGAAGAAACCGGCAAAGCCTTATTTGATACCATCAACGCATGGTGGTGGTCTAATGATAAAGTGCAACGTCATATGACCATGAAAGGCGATCAGCACGTGCGTGACACCTTAGATAATGGCAATGGTGTCATCTTGTTTGCAGTGCACTGTTTACCATTAGAAATGGGCGCAAGAATGTTTGGCCAATTCCAGCCAGGAATCGGGGTTTATCGCCCGCATGATAACCCTGTGATGGAGTACTTACAGGTCAATGGCCGCTTACGTTCGAATAAAGGTCTTGTACCTAAACGTGATCTTCGTAATATGGTCAGAAGCCTGCGAAATCCCGATGTGATTTGGTATACAGCAGATCAAGACTTTGGTCGCTCTAGTGCGGTATTTATTCCGCTTTACGCAGTACCAGATGCCGCCACAATTACTGGTGCAACGACCCTGGCGAAACTTGGTAAAGCCAAGGTATTGCCTTTTTTCGTTGAACGAAACGCTGACGATAGCGGTTATCACATGGAAATCATGCCGCCACTGGATAATTTCCCTGGTGACAATGAACTCGAAGATGCGATTCGTGGTAACAAGATTATTGAAAACATTATTGATAGAAACCGTAGCCAATACATGTGGTTACATAGAAGGTTCAAAACTAGACCGACTAAAGAAACCCCTTCCTTATATCAATAAATACTCGGAAGGCTTTTAAATAAAATAATTAAAGATTAATCACTCATAAAAAGGGATTTAATCAGTGATTAATATTCAAAAGAAACGTAAGGGTAAAACTGATTTCAAACACCACCTAGCTTGAAATCAGTATAAGAATGATCAAGGATGCCAAACTTGTTACCCTTTAAGGGTTAATTATTAAGTATTAGTTAATATATATTTGGTATAAAATTAATACTTAATAATAATTGACCACTGTAAACAAAATTAGGAATCCGTCGCCCATATGATTAAGTCGTTTTGCGTCAGTTTAATTGCTATATCAGCCTTATTAACGAGTCTCAATGCTGCAGCTGTTGAATACCGTCTGCCAGCTAAAGAAAGTCGATTAATTGGTGAAAACCAGTATTACGTGGTTCCAGAGGGTAAACTTACCCTAGAAGCCATTGCTGCTGAGTTTCAGTTAGGCTTGAGCAACATGATGGAAGCCAACCCTGGTGTCGACCCATATCTACCTAAGCCTGGTAGCACACTGGTTATTCCTCATCAGTTAATTTTGCCAGATGCGCCTCGTAAAGGAATTGTGATTAATAGCGCTGAAATGCGTTTATATTACTACCCTAAAGGGACCAACACTGTTGAAGTATTACCTATAGGCATAGGTCAAGTTGGACGAGATACACCAGAGAATTGGGTCACTCAAGTGTACCGCAAGCGTGCGAATCCGACATGGACTCCTACTCAAAAAACACGTGAAATATACGCAGCAAAAGGCGTTGAGTTACCCGATGTTTGGCCAGCTGGCCCTGATAACCCAATGGGGCTTTTCGCGCTCTACGTTGGTAATTTATTCGCTGTCCATGGCACTAATGCCTCGTTCGGCATTGGTCTGAGAGTCAGCCAAGGCTGTGTCAGACTTAGAGAAGATGACATCGAGCACCTGTTTAATAGCGTACCTGTAGGCACACGAGTCGAGTTTGTTAACCAACCGATTAAGGCTACTGTTGAACCTGACGGAAATCGTTATTTAGAAGTTCATCAACCACTGTCTGAAACCATTGAGCAGTTTGAGTCGAATGAGCAACTCCCTTTAACCCTAAACAAACAAATTACTGCGATTGTGGCGCATGCTGATACCGATTCATTTACGCTTAAACGCTTATTAGAGCAACGTACTGGTATTCCGACCCGCATCAATACAGCTCAGCAAGCTCATAATGAGCAACAATTGAGTCCAAAAAACTCTGATTAGACACGGTGTTTAAACAGTTAGTGTGAACAACAATAGTGATTAAGCGCTGACTAACACTAGCAAATCAGCAGTTATTTCGATTAAAGCCCAAGTGCCACTCAAGTGCGTTTGGGCTTTTTGCTATTTCCCCATCTTAATAAGTAAACTTGAGTAACAAGCGCTATAAAAGTAATCTAATCAACATCATTTACGAATATGCTGGTGACATAGTGACACAACCTGACTTCATTCCGCCTAAGCGCTCTAGTTTTAAAAAATATATTGCTTATGGGATGTCTTTTATCAGTGTCGTGCTCAGCCCTCAACTGCAAGCCAACTCCCAATGTCTGCTTCAGTCGCAAATCAACCAACTACAACATATTGAAAACCAAATAGCGCTAACAGAGCTCGATAACGGATTAATATTGAGACAAGTACACAGACCCGAACAAGCCACTGTCTCCATTGCCAGTCAATTTAATGTTGGTTCTAGGAACGAACCCAGTGGACAATCAGGCTATGCACACTTATTTGAGCACCTTCTGTTTAAAGGCAGCCTTAATGCACCAGCAGATAGCTACCCAAGAACCATGAGTGCAATAGGAGCTCAGTTTAATGCCAGTACTCATTTTGATTACACCAATTACTACGCCACTATCCCAGCTCAAGCCTTGGCTTTAAGTTTATTTTTAGAGGCTGATCGCTTTATTAACCCAGTGTTATCAGCTGAAACAGTCAACAATCAACAAGGTGCTGTCTTAGAGGAAATGGCAACTAGCATTGATAATCAACCCTACATACGTCCCGCTATGGAGTTTTTATTATCGCAAGTAAAAGGCAGTCCCTATGCACATGCGATTATTGGCAGTAAACAGGACGTCACCAGTGCTACAGCCTCAGCATTACAGACATTTCATCAACGTTACTATCGCCCTGACGCAATGCAATTATCCTTAGTAGGCCATTTAGAAGAAGACAGTCTTGCCCTTGTAAAACAGCACTTTTCAGGCTGGACATCACCAAATATTCCTCATGATAGCTTCGAACAACTCAGTATTAATGCTAAAGCAATTCAAACAGAAATCGTCGATGAGCGTGGTCCATGGCCAGCAATCCTTATGGCTTGGCATACTGTTGGAAGAGAGCATGCTGATTATGAAGCTATTTCTTTACTGCAAGGATATTTATTTCAAAACCTACGCAGCGCTCTCGCTAAGCAAACATTAGCATCGCCATCTCACATGCTCAGTTATTCAATTCCATTAACAATGGAGAATCACGGCGTCACCAATTTGGTTCTCGTCCCGCGGGCAAACACCTCACTAAATGAGCTACAGAAATTAACTGATTCACTATTTACCGACATCATGACCAATGGGATAACAGAGCAACAATTATGTGAACTTAAAACCTTAGCACTATCTCAACAGTTACAGCAGTTTTCGCACTCGCAAACACTTGCTAAACACTTATCAAATACAGCCAATAGAGATAAATATGCGCCATTAACGCAGCCATGGCAGCGTATTCAAGCAGTACTTCCTGATGATATATCGCGAGTTACCCAAGCGTATTTTATTGATAAAACAGTTCGAGTGGACTTGCTACCACCTTGGTACATTCGATGGGGTAAAAGCGTACTTGAAGTATTACCCCAAGGAATGGCTGAGACGCTAGAAGGCTGGGCGCTATAATGTTGATACAAAAAAACAAACATCCCAAACTCATTATTACCAGCAGCATGATAATGTTGGCATTAATGACATTAGGTTGTCAGCACTCACCCATTCACTTTACCGAAGCGCAAGCGCCGAACATTCCGTCATTTGACGTTCCAGAAAACCACACCTCTGCTAGCAATACGTCAACCGATTTATCCCGGTTATTGGCGGCTACTCAACAAGCACAATCTAAAGCTATAAAACCAGTTGCTTATCAGTTACCGCACACCATAACCTTAACAAAGCAGTTTCACGCTCATCAGTGGCCATCAAGTGCGGTTAATGACTCTGGGTTAAATCGACTATACTTAATCGGCATTTCAGCCCAGCAACCGATAACTCACCCCGATATTTTAGTTGAAGCTTTCAAGCAAAAACTTGAAGAAATGGCCAATACAACCTCCTACTCACCACAAATGGCAAGCTGCTTGAGCAGCATTAAGATAAGAGCCAGTCTTCATAGCGTAGGAATGACCATTGAATGCAGCGCAACCGATCAACAATTGCAGCAACAGCTCTGGCAGTTTTGGCAAAAAGGTGCGCTAAGCGACATCAATATTGCAACCGTCAAACGCAACTTGAAACTTAATAAACACATTGGTGCTTTTACTGGTTCTGAAATCGACACGACATTTCGCCAGCAGCTATTAGGACAACAGCACCCTTACAATCTCAATGTTCGCAATCAGTCAGCAATCAATGAGCTAGATAACACGACACTGCAAACTTTACACAACAAAATACGTCAGCAACTTCAATGGCATTTATTTATCCCCTCTCCAATAACTTCGGCTACACATGGTGTTGCTCAGAGCTCTTTGAATAGCCCATTGGATAGCCCATTGAATAGCCCATTGAATAGTCAATTGAATAACCTTTCGAGTAGCACTTCAACTAGCTCTGCCAACAAGCAAAACGCAACCATAACCAACTCTGATATTTTTGTGCCAACTTGGTTAGCCACAACTCAGCCTAACTTGACTAAAATACAACCAAATATCATTACCAACAGCACTGGTTCAGCAACAAAACAATCAACACAGACAATTCTTATCATTGACGCTAAAGATGCTGTTCAAACCCAAGCTCGAGCAGGCTTTGTGTTAGCAAAACCTGATCTGGTCAACACCACAAATCACCATCAAAATAGTACCGATTGCAAAACCATCGCAGCATTACTCGGTCGAAGTTACTCAGGGCGGCTATTTTATGATTTACGTGAAACACGTGGGCTCACATATGGTATTTACGGTCGCTGTGTCGATGCGCCATTAAGTCAATACCTGTATTTTTATGGCAGCACTTCACTAGAGAATTCTGGCGCATTCCTAAAAGGAATAATCGATCATACTCAGTTGTTAAAAGAACAAGCAGCTAAACAGACTGAAATTAATGCAGTGATCACTTACTTAATGGGTAAACAACAACTGGCAAGCGACCATAAATACGGCAAAGAAAGCCGTTATATTAACAACTTACTTTTAGGTAGAACAGCTAGCTTTGAGCAATTACAACATGAAACCCTTAACTCACTGACACCAAAAGCAATAACAACCATGGCTAACCATGTTTTTGAAGGTAATCCCGTTATTGTTTTGCGTGGCGATGCCGATAAAATCATCCCGGATCTAAATGAGAAGCTACCACACTGGCAAGTGATAACTATCTCTCCATAACAGTCTCACCATAACAAGCTTAGCGTTACAGCCTCTAATGAGAGACGCTGTAACCTAGCCAGCAAGCGATGCGCCGATAAGCTTTTTTGAGTAATTAACTGCGATCAAGCGGGTAGCGCTCGCAGGTATCAAGAATATTAAGCCAACTCACTTGGTTCGCTGTATGAATATGGTAATTCGGGTGAATAAGGTTTGGGTTGTCTAGCGAGCCAATGGTCAAAGTATAGTAGCCTGGGTGGCGAGTATCTCTAAAACTGATCGTACAGCCACATTGCTGACAAAAACCTCGGCGAACATGTTCAGAAGAGGCAAATTCGACGGGCTTGCCCGCAATCCACTCGACCTGCTCAACCTTAAAATCCATCCACGCTTGAAAAACAGCACCAGAAGATTTTTGACATTGACTGCAATGGCAATAATCCGCGTCAAAAGGACGATGTGTAATCTGATAGCGAATTGCACCGCATAAACATCCTCCTTGATGTATAAAATCATCAGAGCCGCGGCTCTGCTCAGATCCAGTAACATCTTGATTGCTTGGAGTTTCCTTTTCTTCAGTATTGATGTGATTATCACTCATGATACGCCCCGCTTTGTCGTCATTCCTTATGATCTATCAGATAGTAGTAACATGATAATGAATGGTTTTAAAGCCCCAAAAAAAAGCCCTCTAAGAGGGCTTTTTATCTCAACACTAATGTTAATTACATCGTGTTATTAGTAAGTTGCTTCACGCTTTTTAGCTTCAGCATCCCATTGTGGAACAAGGTCTTTTAAGAATTTTTGCTTATCAGCATTCATCTTATCCATGTCCATACCTAAGGCTTTTTGTGCTTTAGCTTTAGTCGAGATATCTGGAATAGCGATTGGCATTTTAACGCCTTTAGCTGCAAGTAATTGCGCTAACTTGATACGCGCATCAGCTGCTTTATCAACTGCGCCACCTAGAATACGTAATGCTTCAGCTGGAGCATGAGCAGCAACACCGTGAGATGCAGTTGCAAAGTCCCAACGCCATTGACTATGACGAATATCAGTTAAGATAGGTTTCATTTCCGCTTCAGTCGCACCAGCATCCCAAGCTGCACCTGCTTCGAAGTGAGCGTGTACAAGCTGAGTTTCAGCTCTTAGCTTAATTTCAGTAACACTTTTTTGATTCTCATGTGTTACTTCCATCATGAACTCTTTTGTTTTGCCTTCATGACAAGTTGCACAAGTTTCGTCGAAACGATCAAATGGGTTACCCACTTTATGGTCTGTGAACTTACCTTTACCGTTTGCTTTAGCAACACGTGGCATGTGACAGTCAGTACAACTTACGTTGTTTTTACCGTGCATACCTAACATCCAAGTTTCATAACCAGGGTGCTGTGCTTTTAACATAGGTGTTTTAGAAATTGCGTGAGTCCAATCAGCAAAGTTGATTGCGTCATAGTACACTTCCATTTCTTCAACAGTGGTACCGTTATCCCATGGGAATTTCACATAACCTTTACGGTCAGCTGTTTTCTCAAAGTAGTATTCAACGTGACACTGACCACAAACCATTGATTGCTTGTCTTTACGAGAAGCTTTATCAAATGGCTTATCAATGGCTTCTAAAGCACGGTCAACATATGGACGAGAAATACGTAATTTTGGTGAACCTTTTACGTGACAATCACTACAACCGATAGTGTTAACGATTTCAGGACCGCCTTTAGCCCATTTACCTTTGAAGTAACCGTCTTCACCTTGCTCTTCAATCATGCGAGGTACGTCAGGGCTTTTACAGCTCCAACAAGCCATAGGCATTGGGCCATCATCTGGTCCAGTCGGTGCACCAGTACGTAAAGTGTTACGCACATCAGTCACAGCATAGTGGTGACCACGTGCTTTATTGTAATCTTTAGCAAACCCGTAACCTGCCCATAACACAACTAGGTTTGGATCTTCTTCTAGCACATCAACAATTTCAGTACTTTCTGACGTTGCGTGCCAGCTTTCAAATTGCTGCTTATACTTGTCCTTGTAAACATCGTTACGAGGTTCAGTCTTATCACTAGCCATTGCACTAGTCATCATAAAACTGGTTGCCATCAATGCGCTAAGCGCAATAACTCTTCCTTTCATCTTCATCACCGTTCATCTCCGTGTTACATTTTATTTTAAATATTCACGACATCTCCATGAACAAACTTATCCATTTAAGGTTAAATTAAGAATACCCCTTTATGAGTATTGAACAATAAGCTTGCGCTAGATCAACATGTTAATATGTTGTACATCACATTTTTGATTATCTGTTAATATAAAACAGTCATCGCTAAAGTAATATTTGGCTATTATGAGCATTAAAAACAAACCAAAGTTGGATTTAAAATGACAAAACGAGGCAGCCTAACCTCCACTATTCTTAGACTAATGTTAGTCTTAATTTTCATTTCTTCCAGCTTGGCGGTGTATTCAATTATCAACCTTACTTTCAGTATTGGTGATGCCCGAGCAATCAATGCATCAGGCTCGCTCCGTATGCAAAGTTATCGGTTAAAATTATTTTTAGACAGAGATGAGAAATTACTGAATGAAAAGATAAGTTTATTCGAAGCAACACTCCACTCTGAAGCGTTAGAACGCTCATTAACTTGGTACAGTCCTGATGACTTGTCACAGCAATATTTATTGGTCATCAATAAGTGGGAACAAATGCGCTCCCACATTGAAAATAATCGACAAGATTTGTACTCAGCTTCGTTAAAAGATTTCGTTGATACAATTGATTTATTAGTGCTTGAAATGGAGCGCTTTGCAGCGCTCAAACTGCGTATTTTGGTCATAGGCCAAATCATCGGGTTATTTTTAATGTTGATTGTTGCCACCGCTGCTACCCGATACACTCGTATCAGAATGGTAGAGCCTATACTCCAATTGATGGATGTCGCCAACGCGATATCTAAGGGCAATTTCAAGGTTGATGTACCTCAGACAGAATATGTAGAGCTGCATGCACTAGGGGAAGCTTTCAAAAAAACCGCCTCTGAGCTCGATACTCTATATCAAGATCTTGAGGGGCAAGTGAATGACAAAACCATTGCGTTAACCCGTGCAAATAATGAGTTAAGTTTCTTATACGACAACCTTATTCGACTTCACGCCGACAGCTTAGATTATAAATCACTCAGTTCAGCACTCACTCATTTACAGCAGTTTGAAGATTTAGATTATGTCAGGCTGGTTATTGAACATGTTGATAACTCGGTCGATTGTATTGAAGCTGACAACGGCTGGATTGATACCAATAAGCAAGAACACACAGCTGATACAACCCAAGAAGCACAAATTAAACCGGTAAAATATAACCTACAATTAGAAGATAAAAGCCTAGGTTATATTGAGGTAATTTCGCATAAACCACTCAATAATATGCTATTTGTTAATTTTGCTATGATGCTAACCCGTTCAATTGTTATTCATAATGCGACAGAGGAAAGACAGCAGCTAGCATTAATGGAAGAACGAGCGGTAATAGCCAGAGAGCTCCATGATTCATTAGGACAACTTCTCTCCTATTTAAAAATTCAAGTCAGTTTGTTACGCAAACAAATGGACCCCAATTGTATTACTGACAAAGTTGAAACCCAGCTGATAGATATTAATGATGGAGTGAGCACCGCATACGGCCAGCTTAGAGAACTTTTATCAACCTTTAGATTAACCATCAAAGATCCTAATTTAGGCCAAGCAATTGAAGTAATGTTAAGCCAATTGCGTAAGCAGTCTGGTATTGAAATTAATCTTAACTATCAGCTCTCACCACACTTACTGGCAGCGAAACAACATATCCATGTTTTACAACTGACACGTGAAGCAACAATCAACGCAATCAAGCATGCAAAACCTTCAAAAATAGAAATTGATTGTTTTTTGGCAGATTCTGATATGATACACATCAATATCAAGGATGATGGAATTGGCGTGTCGCATCTAAAAGAACGAGATCAGCATTTTGGTATTGGGATCATGCATGAACGTGCAACTAAACTGCATGGCAGCGTCAAGTTTGATAATAATCCGAAGGGCGGCACAACAGTCTCTCTCGTATTTCCACCCCAGCAGGAGCCTCTAAATGGGTAAACCTTATTCAGTATTAGTAGTAGATGACCACCCGCTTCTTCGACGTGGTATTTGTCAGTTAATAACCTCAGACGGTGATTTTAAACTGTTTGGTGAAGCAGGAACGGGATTGGATGCGTTAACCGCCATCGGTGAAGACGAACCGGATATTATTCTGCTCGACTTAAATATGAAGGGCATGTCAGGCTTAGATACACTTAATGCAATGCGCCAAGAAGGAGTAACAGCCCGCATTGTTATTTTGACTGTATCAGATGCCAAACAAGATGTTGTTCGTCTGCTGCGAGCTGGGGCTGACGGATACTTACTCAAAGACACTGAGCCTGATTTATTACTTGAGCAACTTAAAAAAGCCATGCTAGGTCATCGTGTGATCAGCGACGAAGTTGAAGAGTATATTTACGAGCTGAAAAATGCTGACAATGATGAAACTTGGATAGCATCGCTCACACCACGTGAGCTGCAAATTCTTAAAGAGTTAGCAGAAGGCAAGAGTAATCGTGTTGTCGCAGAGGCACTGCATATCAGTGAAGGCACAGTAAAAGTGCATGTTAAAAACTTACTCCGTAAAGCCAATGCAAAATCCCGTACAGAAATGGCAGTAAGATATTTAAACCATTAGTCTTCAAACTGACTCAAAAAAGGCGAACCCTTAGGTTCGCCTTTTTATTGAAATGTAAACATTGAATACTTTATCTGTTGCTCATGTAAGCAAACCGCTATTGCTTAATAAACGAAATCCAGCTTTTTAGCGCTGTTTCAAAATCCTCAAGCCCACAAAACGATTCTGACTCCGCATCATACATGCTCATCGCCTCTTCTAGCTCAAAGTCTTCGTCAAAATCAATCGCGTTAACAAACACTCTAACCTGTTCACTATCAATGACCATAGCTAAGTCTTCGCTTTGCATTAACCATTCATTTTTCTTACTCGCACGAATAAGCTCGATTTGAGCTAATATCGCTTCGCAACGATTAACATCAGTAGCCAATTGCTCAGCAAAAAAACGCCCTAATATGGCATGCTCCATGCTAAATTCAGCAAACACAGTGCCGTCTAAACTGTTACGGCGAAACTCGTATTCCATGATAAAACTCAACTATAAGGCTTTGTTCTATTTTAACCGAAATTCCGGAAACCTGCTTAGTTACGACATGTAAATAATGAAAATGTCCTAATTGAATAAATTCACTCTATTTCGCCTTCAATGCTAATATTATTTTCATTAAGGATTAAACCCCAAATAAATAATGCTACAACAATAGGATACAAGGATACCTATGGATACAGGCTTTATATATTGCTTATTGTTAACGGGATCGAATGCGGGTAAAAGTTTATCAGCAAGTGAGCTTGAACAATGGCAACCTAATGACGGATTACTTTGGGTGCATCTTCGTTATAGCCATCCTGACGCTCAACAATGGATCATTAACGCCCAGTTGCCTCAAACCGAAACTGACACATTATTAGCAGAGCACACTCGCCCTCGTACATTGAGCTCTCCTGATGGTATTTTAATGGCACTGCGCGGCATAAACCTTAATCCTAATTCAGCGCCTGAAGATATGGTATCGATGCGAATCTATGCCCAGCAACATCGTATTATCTCCACCTGTGAGCGCCAACTGCAATCGGTTAAAGATATTGCCGAGCAGATCATTAACCACCCTAATAGTATTAACTCGAGTGCTAACTTTTTAGTGTCTTTGTGCGAACGATTAACCGAAAGAAAAATGGAGTTAATCCATAACCTTGAAGATGAACTCGACACCTTAGACGATCAAATCACCTTACCTAGCGCGGCAACGCTGCGAGTGGATATTGCTGAATTAAGAAAACAAACAGTGACCCTAAGGCGTTACTTCTCACCTCAAAGAGACGCATTATCTCGACTGCTCAATGATAGTCATTTCCTGTTTGATAATGAGCACAAATTACGCATACGTGAGATAAATGAAACCTTAATCAGAGTCATTGAAGATCTTGATGCTGTGCGTGATAGAGCAAGCGTAACTCAAGAGCAATTACAATCTCAGCAGTCGGAGCAGCTTAATAAACGGTTATATTTTCTTTCGTTAATCTCTGCGGTGTTTCTACCATTAGGTTTTTTAACTGGGTTACTAGGGGTCAATATTGGTGGTATTCCAGGCACTGACATCCCTTGGGCTTTTTCGGCATTTTGTGCGGGATTAATTGTTCTTATTGCGCTGCAAATGTGGCTTTTTTATCGCCTCAAGTGGCTATAAAGCCAATGTAGATAAATGTTCAGCCAGTATTTAGGCATAAAAAAAGGACGCGCTCAGCGTCCTTTTCTTTTTATCACAATTACTGAGCAGCTGGCGCTTCTTCAGTTTGTGCTTTCTCGATTGAAAGTAACTCAACTTCAAATACTAAAGTTGAATTAGCTGGAATAGTACCAGTATCACGTTCGCCGTAAGCAAGTTCTGATGGGATAACGAACTTGTACTTAGCGCCAACAGGCATTAACTGAACACCTTCAGTCCAACCAGGAATAACACGGTTTAATGGGAATTTAGCTGGTTCGCCACGGCTGTATGAGCTATCGAACTCAGTACCATCAATTAACGTACCTTTGTAATGTACTTCAACCGTATCTTCAGCAACTGGCGTTTCGCCTTCACCCGCTTCTAATACTTCGTATTGTAAACCAGATTCAGTTGTAACAACGCCTTCTTTCGCCTTGTTAGTTTCTAGGAACTTTTTACCTTCCTCAACTGCTTTGCTCGCCATTAACTCAGCTTGCTCTGTACGTTTTTCACTTAGCTTAGCATCAAGTCCTTGAAGTACTGTTTGCATTTCTTCTTCAGTTAACTCAAGCGTATCAGCTAGTCCATCACTGAAACCTTGAATAACAAGAGCACGATCAACAGCAAAACCTAGTTCTTCTTGTTCAGTAATATGACCTGCCATGTAACGACCAATTGAGCCACCAACACTGTAAGCTTCTTTTTGTGCATCAGTTGTTAATTCAACTTTCTTGGCAACAACTTCTTGTTCTTGGTTACATGCAGTAAGACCAACAACAGCCAATGCAACTAACGATAATTTGTAAATAGATTTCATTAAAGCTTCCTCAGCGTCCTTTAGCGGTTACAATAACCGGTAGGTAAAAATTTTGTATATATTTGGCCACTTTATACTAAATAAAGTGTTTTTAGCAATGGCCTGAATGATAACGCAGCCATTAAGACAACTTTTATAGGAGCAAGTTCATGTTTCGACTAATTATGCTGATTTTATGCATTTGCTCACTGACAGCCTGCCAGCCCAAGGCTGATAACGTCTTTAGTATTACGACTGACTCGAGTTATAGTGCGAGCTTGTCTCAAGATGCGCAGCTTGCCCTCGTCAGTACTTCAAGTAATGGGGTTCAATTATGGGATCTCAAGGAAGAAAGCTTAAAATATCGCTGGCAACACAGTAACAAGGCCGATAATACTATCAATAATGTGTTTGATACTGCATTTTCAGCCAATGCTCACTATGCAGCAACACTCACAACCGATTCATTAGCCATTTGGAATGTCGAAACAGGTCAATCTATCGGTTGGTGGTCACTGCCAGCATCGGCACAGTCAGTTGCGATTGCCAACAACGCCCAAACGTTAGTGGGATTAATTGATGGTTCTGTCATGTCACTAGCACCTGAGCAAAGTCTCATTAAGTTTTTAGGCCATAATGAGCGCGTCTCGAGTGTCTCTATTTCGGCAGATGGCCAACGTGCATTAACAGGCTCTAATGACGGACAAGTCATTTTATGGCAAGCCACTACAGGGCAACCGATTCACCAATGGCAGTTCAGCTCTCGTATCGGCAAAGTGCAATTAAATCAAAGTGGCTCACTCAGTTTCGCGAGTGATATTACCGGAAATGGAAATATCTATAACAACAGCGATGGCAAAGAAGTCACTTCATTAGCCATTAACCGCCGTCAAATGACCTTCAGCAGTGCTAGATTTATTCATCAGGATAAAATACTCGTCACAGGGTCACCCTCAAAAGAAATTATCCTTTGGCAAGTGCAATCGGGTAAAAAACTGGCCAATAGACAAATTCAGTTAACTAAAAACAGTCAAAATAGAGGCGCCGTTGTATACTCTATTGCAAGTGATGCTCAGCAAAATTTAGTCAGTATCAGTAATCAAGGTTTAGTTGAGTCATGGGGACCTCTACCTTAAAGCAATTCATCCCCATCAATGTGAGAGAAAAACATGCAAGATATGCAACAAAAAATTGATGATTTAGAAATGAAAATCGCTTTTCAAGATTCAACAATCGAAGAGCTAAACCAAGAAGTCATTAAATTAAATGATTTAGTTGCGTTCCAACAACATCAAATGTCATTAATCGTCAATAAACTGCAAGCGATGGAGCCAAGCAATATGGCAACCCAAGCAGAAGAAACACCACCGCCACACTATTAATGTGTCATTGCATTTTATTTGTTACATTGATTACTCATGAAATCAAAAACTAAGGTGTCCTAAGCAAAACGCGAAGTAAGCTTGTGCTACACCTAACTTATACAAGATTAACTGCAAACATTTAAGGAACGTTATGCCTGCAAGTGACATCATGACAATAGCCCAAACTGGCGAAACAATTTTAACCCGCCAAACACAAGCTGTGGTGACATTTGATCAAGCTTTGGTTCAGCTGGCTAACAGTATGATAGCAACAATGAACGCGGCTCATGGAGTGGGGATTGCAGCCCCACAAGTTTTCAGTAATTTAGCTATCTTTATCATGCATTCTAAACCTAACTCTCGTTATCCTGGCGCGCCACTCACCCAAGCGACTGTGGTGATTAACCCGCAAATTATTGCGGTGTCTGAAGAAATGGAAACAGAGAATGAAGGCTGTTTATCTATAGCGGGTCAACGTCTTGAAGTAACACGACATAAAAGCATCACTGTTCGTTATCAGTCACTTCAAGGCGATAGTATCGAGCAGCAATTGGACGGTTTTATCGCACGAATTTTTCAACATGAGTTTGACCATTTGCAAGGTATTACCTTGCTTGAACGGGTCAAGATGCCAGAACTGCAATATGTCAATCAAGCTGACTTTCCGATACCCAACCAGTCATACAATAACTTACATTCTCCATCACTCGACGGGCAAGGTGTGAGCCAATGAATAAATTGCTCAGTATTGCCTTAATCTGTTTCAGCTTAACTGGCTGCGCATATAATAGCGTTTTAATTAATTATCCATCTCAAATTGCGCCGATAAAACAAAACCTAGCCAGTCCCTCTCCTGCAGCCAAGCTGCCTGAGCTAGCTGCACAAATCGACAGTAATGATGGCTTGTTGTATGCACAAGAAGCGGGGAGAGTCGCTCAAGTCTCTGGTAACTTTGAAGCCAGTAAAACCTACTATGAACAAGCGATTAGCGCTTATAAAGCCTTTGATGACAGAGCCACAATTAGCGCCTCTGATCTGACTGCCACCGCCAGTAGTTTAGTATTAAACGATAATGCCATCCCTTATCGTGGACCGGGTTATGAGCGCATTATGGTGCATCAATATCAAGCCTTTAATTATCTCTTTTCTGGCGATGCACAGGGTGCATTAGTCGAAGTTCGCCGCAGTAACCAACTGCAAAGCAGTGAACAAGCACGCTACCAAAAATCTCAAAAGTCAGTTAGAGCAATGGCTAACGGTACGATTGATAGCGAAATTAACAAACTAGACCAAGCGACAGGTACTGTCACTAGCTCGTTTTTGAATGCTTACAGTTATTACACCACTGGCTTATTGCATGAGTTATTAGGTGAGCCTAATGATGCGTACATTGACTACCGAAAAGCCGCTCAAATCACTCCCAATAATAAGTACTTGCAACAAGACCTAGTTCGACTCGCCAAGCAACTTTCCATGCCGCAATATGATGAATTTAAACGTCGTTGGGGTGATGCTATTTTACCTAAAAAAGGTCAAGGCCAAGTAGTTATGGTGGTTGAAAAAGGCTTTGTACCAGAAAAACAAAGCCTAACGGTCCCCTTCACTATTGATGGCAACTGGCAAACCGTGTCACTTGCAACTTACCAGCCCCATAGGCAACAAATTGCACCATCCACAATCCAAGGGCTCGGAACAGTATTAAAAGCGGAACCTATTGCCAATATCGATGCCTTAGCAATTAATGCATTAAAAGAAGATTTACCTGCAGCCTTGGTGCGTCAAGCTGCGCGGGTCTATACTAAGTCTGAAATGACTCGAAGCGTCGAAAGTGGCAGTAAACGCCGTAATAACGAAGCAGATGCGGCGGCAATATTAATGCAAATTTTTAACGTTGTGACAGAGCAAGCTGACAGACGAAGTTGGTTAACCTTGCCTCGACAAGCACAAATTGCCCGCCAGTACATAGAGCCAGGCGAGTATCAAATCCGTTTAGGCAACAGTCCTGCGGCTAAAATTGATGTAAAACCAAACCGTGCAACATTAATTTGGGTGATAGAGACTGGAAATCAAACCCGTTTTTATTCAATAATTATCTAACTCGACTATTTATAAGTCATATTCAATATGGAACTTACTATGAAACATTTTAAACTGATTTTTGTTTTAGCCGCTGCAATCGGGCTATCAGCTTGTCAATCTAAGGTTGAGTATGGCGACGCAACTGAAGTAGAAACCGTCAATGAAAACTTTGGCTCAACGGATTTGCAAGCTATTGCTGCTAAAATGGTTGATAGCATGTTGACCTTCCCACCTGTGATTGTAATGACTCAAAACGATCGCCCAATTATCTTCGTCGACAAAATTAAAAATAAAACCTCAGAGCATATTGATACAGAATCTGTTACTGACACTATCAGCAACAAGTTACTTCGCTCAGGCAAGTTCCGCTTTATCGATATGACAAAAGTGGATGCGGTGCGTAAGCAGCTAGATTACCAAAACAATGCAGGAATGGTTGACCCATCAACAGCAATTAAATTTGGTCGCCAAGTTGGTGCGCAATACATGCTTTACGGCAACTTATCTAGCATCGTAAAACAAGATGGCAGCACAAAAGATGTTTACTACAAAATGACTATGCGCCTAATGGATCTAGAAACAGGTCTAATCGAGTGGTCTGATGAAAAAGAAATTCGTAAAGTAAAATCTAAGTCTTTCTTAGGTCTATAAACCTCTGATACCATAAAATTTAGCCGACCTTGAGTCGGCTTTTTTATAACCGTGAATATAACAATAATAAATTTAGGGAAGAAAAAGTGAAATTGTTTAAGTCGTCAATCGTCGCGCTAACTTGTGCCGGCCTGTTTGCTTGCTCAAGTACATCCAATATCGGTCTTACTGAGCGAGATGGCAGTGCTAATATTAGTCAGCAACAAGCGATGGCTCGCTCAACTATCATTTCTGAAGTCAACTACCAACTGCAATTTACATTAACTGGTGACACTCATTTTAATGCAAATACAACAGTAGACTTTATCCTCAGCAATAATAAAGAGCCGCTTACACTGGACTTAAACAAAGCCAACATCAGTAAATTTGTGGTGAATGGCAAAGCAATCTACCCCAACTACAATGATGCTTACCTCACCATTAACCCTCAGCTATTAAGTACGGGGCGCAATACCATTGAAGTGGAATATAGCCGTGAACACAGCACCAACGGTGAAGGCTTACACCGTTTTGTTGACCCTGTAGATAACAAAGTTTATCTCTATTCACACTTTGAACCAGCAGCAGCTCAACAAATGTTTGCCGTATTTGACCAACCAGACTTAAAAGCCACCTATAAGATTAGCGTCACAGCGCCTAAAGATTGGCATGTCATTAGTACCATGCGTGAAACACAAATCGACGAACAAGCAAATAGCAATGTTTGGACTTTCCCAGTTACCCCTAAATTAAGCCCATATAACTTTTCTATGCATGCAGGGCCTTACCATGTTTGGGAAGATAATAGTGGCAAATACCCGATGCGATTATTTGCTAGGCAGTCTGTCGCCGAGCAAGTCACCGCGAAGGACTGGTTTACCTACACTAAGCAAGGCCTAACCTTTTTTGATGACTACTTTGGCATCGAATACCCTTTCAAAAAATATGACCAATTATTAGTGCCAGACTTTTTATATGGTGCAATGGAGAATGCAGCAGCAGTCACCTTTGCAGAAAACCGATTCATGTATAAAGACACGATGACCGCAGCGCAAAAGCAGCGACTTGCTGGAGTTATTATGCATGAAATGGCTCACCAATGGTTTGGTGATTTAGTCACGATGAAATGGTGGAATGGCTTATGGTTAAATGAAAGCTTTGCATCATTTATGGGTACCTTAGCAACCAGTGAAGCCACTGAGTTTACCCATGCATGGCGTACATTTTACGCCCATGGAAAACAAAGCGCTTATCGTCAAGATAGCTTAGTGACGACTCACCCAATAGAAGTCCCAGTCCCCACCAGCATGAATGCATTTGATAATATTGATGCAATTACCTATTACAAAGGGGCGTCAACACTAAAGCAATTACGTCACTTACTGGGTGAGGACACTTTTCAGCAAGGGGTTCAGCAGTACCTAGAAAAATACAGTTACCAAAATGCTGAGCTCGATGACTTTATTGGCAGCTTGGCACAAGCCAGTAACCGAGATTTATCTCAATGGACTCAAGCGTGGCTATATCAAGCTGGTGTTAACACACTTGAAGCTGATTTTCGTTGTGAAAATGGCCGCATAAGCCAATTCAATTTACTGCAAACCGCGCCAAGCAACGAGCTACCAACTTTACGAGAGCAACGAGTTCAAGTCGCCCTATTTAATGTTAGTCGTTATTCTGTCCACTCAGGTCCTAAAGTTGCCGTGACTTATAAAGGAGAGAAAACCGCAGTGCCAGAGCTTATTGGTAAGCACTGTCCTAATTTGGTTTACCCCAATTTTGATGATTGGGGCTACGTTAAGGTGACTCTCGATGAGCAGTCATTTCAAACCGCTAAAGAGCAGCTAAGTAAAGTCAACGATCCGCTGCTTAGGTCAATGTTATGGCAGAGCATGTGGGATAGTGTTGCTGATGGAAAAGCGTCTTTAAAACAATTTATCAATGTTGCACTGGTTAATGCCCCTAAGGAGCAGGATTACACTATTTTAGGGCAAGTTATCGGCAACTTGAAACAAGCACAACGATACCTGAACAGCATGGCGCCGAATCATCAAGCCTATGCACAAAAAGTTAACCGCGCGCTGAGCCAAATGAGCTTACGTATGGCTATGCAGCATCATGATAACCCTGACTTCCAACGTCGCTGGTTTGATAGTTATATCGCCATGGCGAACAGTCGTGATGCATTAGATCATTTAGCCGATCTTCTTAGCGGCCATAGTGCGATTAGAGGCTTGAATATTAACCAAGATCTACGCTGGAAAATCATTATCCAACTTAACCGTTATGATTACCCAAATAGTGCCAAACTACTTGCAAGAGAGAAACAAGCAGACAGTTCTGATAGCGGCCAAAAATCTGCAATAGCGGCAGAAGTCAGTCGGCCACAAGCGCAAATAAAGCGCCAATGGCTGCACAATATTGAACACGATACAGACATGCCTTTCTCTAAGTTACGAGTGGCGATGAATTATTTATACCCAAGTGAACAAAAGCTACTCAGTGCAGCAACGGCAGAAGAGCGCTTAGCCAATATTGCAGAAACAGATAAAAAGGGCCCAGTATTTATGCGGGCTTACAATCGTGCGTTAATCCCAACAGCTTGCAACAATGCCAATATTGCAGCCATCAACCGAGTATTAGATACCGAAACGGGCTTATCTCAAATGACGCGTCGCGCACTACTTGAGGCACGCCAAAAAGAACAAGGTTGCGTGAAAATCAGTGAAATGCTGAATCAATAAGTTATTATTTAAATCGCTAACATATCAAATGCCGTTTCTTCATAGAAACGGCATTGTTTTATTGATGCGAAACCTCTTGTAATCTATGGCAATAAACCATTAAAGCCATTAAAGCCATTAAAGCCATTAAAGCCATTAAAGCCATTAAAGCCATTGTCTTGTCATTTATTACTGACTCAAAAAATAGCTAAGCTGCACCATCATTAAGGCATCGCTTAAAAACCCTGTTTGGGTAGCGACGGGTTATCGTCGGGGTATCAAACTCAGAAGATGAATATGATGTCGTTTGAGGATTTTGTGATTTTTCGGCTAAAAAATCATGTAGGTTCAATAATTCTGATTGGCCGAACCTCTCATCAGTATTACTTGCTACTGTATCTCCTATTCCACTTGCCGCTTCCTTTTCCTCTTTATTTGCCTCTTTGTCTCCAATACCTGTTGCAATCACCATTAACTCAAGCTCAGATTCAAGTTCAGGGACAATAGTCAGCCCAATAATGACCACCGCTTTATCAGCTAACGCTTGTTGTAATATTTCACCTATTTTATGGTACTGACTAAGCTCGATTTGCTCTGTCGCCATGACACTGACAATGGCACCTTTTGCAGAAGTTAAATCAATATCTTCCAATAATGGATTTTTCAGCGACTTATTGATGGTGTGCTGTAACTCTTCATCAGCAGCTTGCCTTGCCACCCCCATCGCCGCGCGGCCTCGATGGCTAACCACGGTAATAAAATCATTTAAATCGATATTAATCAGTCCAGACTGACTAATAATGGTCGTTAATCCCGCTAATACATCCTGCAAAATTCGATTACTTTCAAAAAAAGCATTCACTAAAGTAATCTTTTTATCCAAGGTTTTAGCAAGCTTATCATTAGGCAACACAATCACTGCCGATGCGTGCTGCATCAAATTATCTATGCCTTCTTTTGCCAGTTGGTTTCGTTGCAGTCCCTCAAAGCTAAATGGCGTGGTAACCACAGCAACCAAAGGCTTATTTAATTCTGCTGCTAAGGAGGCAATAAAAGGAACCGCACCCGTTCCTGTTCCGCCTCCCATACCACCGGTGATGAAAATGACATCAGCTTGTTGGATATGCTCTCTTAATTGTTCTTCAGACTCTTGCGCCGCTGCATATCCCTTTTTAGGATCGGCGCCGGCACCCAAACCTTTTGTCACTTCGGTGCCGATTTGTAGGCGTGAGCTGCACGCTGATACGGCCAGTGATTGCGCATCGGTATTCACAGCAATCAGCACGACATTGTCACTTAATGAAGACTGGCTTAATTGATTAATGGTATTGCATCCACAACCTCCAACGCCAAAAACGGCAATACAAGGGGCTTGGGGATGTTTAGGCTTAATATCTAACATAAGTCACTCTCCTTACTATGTTATCAATAGCCTAACCTCAAGGTGCGACAAACTAAGTCGTAACGTTTTGATACTGCCTAGACATTTTATTAATTAAACGGGCAAAGTGATCCCTGAGCCTTTCTGGAGCAATAACTTCAACGTTGTCAGCCATCTCCCATAAGAAAGCTCTTAGTCTTGGCGTATCACTCACACTGGCATTTACCTTATATTGTCCACTTGATAAGTACTCAATGGTTTGGTTTTCGCTTAGTTTAGATTGATGGAAGATGAAATTAGCTTTTGGCGATACGTGTAACTCTATGTCAATTAACGTCGATGAATTATCAATACCAGTTCGAGCAATATCAAAATCATCTCGAGTAATTGCTGGCGTCTCAAGCAGACGAATATCTCTTAATTGCTCGATAGACTGAACATAGCGTTTTTCATGAGCAGACCCAACAGTAAAAGCCAATAAAGCGACCCCCTCTGAAATAGTGATACCTTCGGGATTTATCGGTTCGTAGTTAATCCAATAACTTTTGCCTTTAATCATTTTTTGAATTTGGCAAGCCAGCTGGCGCTTGTGCAACAATGCATACTGAACCGTCTCAAACGCTTTTGGATCTTGCTCTGCGTAAATAAGCGGAAAGGGCTTGGGTAACTGAGCAACTCGGCATGCCCAATACAACCATGGATTATTAGGATCGCTCGCCAACACTTGATCAGCCCGTTCAAAATATGGCGTAAGCTGTTTTAAACTTTGCGGAGGCAATAACTGACTGGCGCTGTGCTTAAGCGTGTGAAATGCGAGCGCCATATGTTGATCCATCAAAGTCAGGTTTAGCCCACGCCAGCAAGCTGCAATTGACCAACCAAATGGTTTATTGCGATCGTCCAATTCAAGACCAAATAATCCCATGTCACACATTGCTTTCAGTTCGCGCTGCACAGTTCTTAAACCGACATCAAAATCTCGGCTATTGAGCCTATCTGTCAACTCATTCGCCGTTATACGCCTAGGGTGATTAGGTATTTGTTCGAGCATGGCAAGTTGCCGCTGAATATTGGTCTGCATAAAGCATCATCTCCATTTCTAGAGTATTTAGCTTAATACTAACCTGCGACAAAATCTGTCGCAGCAAGATATTTTTATTTAAAAATAAATAAGTTACTTAGAGAAATAGATGAGAATAAACAGGTTGTATTGGACAAGCTGAGTTAGCTTCGCAATGTGAATGTCATCATAATAGGCGCATGATCTGTGCTGTCACTGTCCCGCTCGTATTCAGGTCTCACAAGGTGACGATCATGGGTTTGATAATCACTGACTTCGGCAAGGTTTTTAGGATGGCTAGCATCGAATTCACATGAAGCCAAAATATAATCCAATACTGAACCAGTATTGCCAAAATAGTGAGTTGCTTGACGCGCATATTTAAGAGGGTCTACAGGTGGTAAAACATCTTCTGCAATATCGGAATCTTCATCATGCAAACCTGACTCATACTCATCCTGCGCTAAAGTAGCATTCAATTTTTTTCTGGTCTGAAACAGCTCATATGTATCGAACAAACTGAATTCAGCAAAAGCGTCAGCTAACATTTTATCGTTCAATAATCTCAAGCTAGGATCGATAATATCATTACGAAATACTCGCTTACCGTTCGCTCTAAAAGCCTCTAATGCTGTGCTTTGCAACGTGTCATTAAAGTCACCCATTAATATTACTGGCAGCTGAGTTTTAGTGCGCTGCTTGGTGATTTCATTAAACAATAAAGCCGCTTCACTCCCACGTTGCATATTTGACGCCCAACTGCCAAGTGCTTGGCGAGCCATTAAATCGGCACCACCTTGCATACCTGACTCGGCAAGAGTATCGACTCCCATGCCACTGCGTTTAGATTTTAAATGCACCACATAACACTCGCACTCTCCAAACTCAGGTAATGCAATTTTTGCCCGTAGAGGTTTACGACTAAAGCTAAAATCATTAGCAATCCCCATAAGCGGCAACAAGGTTGCATCAGGTGTCACTAATGCGGATTCAATAATGGGATATTTGGATGCAATCGCCACCACAGGGCTTTGATAAACATAATCACTGATTAAACTAGGCTCATCTAAAGCGGCAAAATATTGATACCCTAATGGTGCCAATAACGCTTTTAATGCATCCGGACTAAACACTTCCTGAAAACCAATAATGTCAGGTTGATGTACCTCTAAATAATCGCAAATCCAATTGCACTTTTTCTGCCATTGCTGATGAGAATAGATATTTTCAAAGTCATAATACGCTGATGGCGGTTCAATAAAATTAAATAAATTAAACGAAACTACTTTAAAAATCGGAGATTTTTTTTGCTCATTGTTACTGCTTTTTTGAGTCACGAAAAATGCCTTAGGAACCCTATTCTGACTACAGGTTAAAGCTAAAAAGATTGAGTGTCGATGATAATTATCTATGGTTGCAAAAAGATTTTATCTATCTTAATTATCCAATATCCGCTGAAAAAAATGATCCTAAATTAGCAACTGCCGTATTACCCCTCGAAATCAGCGCATGAATTCAGCAATCAAACAGAAATTATTTAGCTCGTTTAAGAAACACTTTTGAGGAAAGAACGATGAAAAGGATCTACTCTCTTGCACTATGCTGTTCACTGATTGGTTTAACCGCTTGTTCAGATGATGACGATGATACAATTACAACAATTGATGCTGACGAAACGCCAGTTGCTACTTACGCAGACATACGTGTGATTCATGCTGGTAGCGACGCCCCAATGGTTAATGTGACTGCCGATGGTGCAACGCTATTAAGTGATGTGGACTACGCCATGTCTAGTGGGTTGTTAGAAGTTGCCACAGACACTTATTCAATCGCAGTTGATGCACAACTTGCTGACGGCACAACGCTTACCGTACTTGAAGCAGAACTTGCAGTGGCTGAAGATATGGAATATACCGCCGTTGCTCTGGGTAAGGTAAGTGACGAAACCCTAATGCTCAAACTTATCGCTAATGAAGAATCTGACATCACTGCTGATAACGCTCGGGTACAAGTGTTACATGCAACACCAAGCGTAGGCCTTGTTGATATATATGTGACAGAACCAATGGTCGATATCACCATGATGGATCCTACCCTGTCAGCCAACTACATGGACAACAGCGATCAATTAGAAGTCCCCACAAGCGACTACCAAATTAGAATTACTCCAGCAGGTGACAAAACGGTTGTTTTCGACTCAGGTACGGTCAATTTAGCTGCTGGAATGGATTACTTTATCTCTGCTATTCCAAATGAATGGTCAGGAGACTCACCAGTCGCCCTACTTGTTGCACTACCAGAAGGGCAAGTCCTTCTGAATGACGTTAATAGTGGTAGCGATATTCGTGTCGTACATGCAGTAGCTGATGCCCCCGCTGTAGATGTTTTCTTAGACGGCAGCACAACACCAGCTATTGATATGCTTTCATTTGGTAATTTCGCAGGCTACGTCAATATTCCAGAAGGCATGCACACTGTGACGGTAGCAGCAGATGCTGACAATTCGGTCGAAGTGATTAAAGATGCAGCTGTCGATCTGATGCAAGGCGCCAGTTATTCAGTCCTCGCTGTTGGCTCTCTTGCTGACAATGATATTAGCCCATGGGCTTTTGCAGAGCACACTCGACGCATTGCTACTGAAGCAAGACTAAATGTTATTCACGCATCTTATTCTGCTGGTAATGTTGATGTCTACCTAACACCAACAGCCGATATCAGTGATGCTGATCCAGCGCTAACAGATGTGTCATTTAAAGCAGCATCAGGCAGTTTAAGTGTTGCACCAGGTGATTACACCGTAAGTGTAACAGTAACAGGAACCAAAACCGTCGCCATAGGCCCACTTGCCGTATCATTAGCAGGAAATGGGTTATACAGCGTAGCTGCTGTTGATGCAGAAAATGACACTTCAATGTTCTCTGTCATTTTAATGGACGACTTTGTTGCCGAAGAATAGGCACCCAACACTGAAATGACTTTTCATTACTAATCTCCGTCCGACCCTTTTGCGGCTTATCTTTCACCCGAGATAAGTCGCTCTTTTATCCTGTTTTTACGTGTTGCTTTACACTCATCAATGTTGTCCGATTAAGCAAAAGGAGCCAGATATGATAGGCTTGTCCATAAAATCAAACCAACATTTTACCTCGTCAGGTGGCTTATTCGCACTTGTTGTTAAATGCTTGTTTGCTATAGCCGTTTACGGTTTTTTACTCTCCAGCTTTGGGAGCCGTGCCATGGAAATACAGTTTGCCTCTTCAGATAAATTAACCCCCGCAAGGATAAGCAATGACTCTGTCATGGGTGGCATATCCTCTAGCCAAATTGAAATTAACCATAGTGCCACGACAAAAGCCGATATTAACTCCTCAGGCCATGTGCACTTTAGCGGTCAAGTGTCTTTAGAAAACAATGGCGGCTTTGCCTCAATGGAGTATCAAATCACTTCATCCATTCCCGCAACAAAACAAGTCAAATTAACGGTACTGGGCGACGGGAAGCAGTATCAGCTAAGATTTAAAACCTCGGAGCTTTCATTTGGCGAAGCCTATGTAGCCAACTTTGAAACCACAAAGGGCCAAGTCACCGAGCATTTATTTAGCCAGACCGATTTTGCTGCCCAATTTCGTGGAAGAAGTATAAACGCACCAACAATCGAATTTAATAACGTTAATCGAGTGGGATTTTTGATTGCGAATAAACAAGCTGGCGCATTCTCATTACAGCTAGACAGTATTGAATTTGAAGAGCATGATTAATGGGTGCTTCTATGCTGTTCGAGTTAGCATTAATATGTGCAAAAAATCAGCTGAAGTCACTTTATAAAGTGAATGTAAAGTAGGAATAAGGACCACTAATGAGCCCATTAACAGGCATTCAGGGTGTTATATTTGATTTAGATGGCACATTAGTAGAGTCGGAGCTTAACTTTACCCATATAAAACAAGAGTTAGCATGCCCGCTTAATATCGATATCTTAGATTTTATTGATGCATTACCAACTCATATTGAAAGACAACGAGCACACGATATCATCATTCAACATGAAACCAATGATGCTCTAAATGCTAAAGCCTTACCCAATATGCACCCGTTACTCAACACCCTTAAAGCCTTGTCGTTGCCTTGTGCCATAGTCACTCGAAATAGCAAAGCAGCCACAGCCACTAAACTTACCCAAAATAATATTGATATTGATTTAGTCTTAACCCGAGAATGTTATCCTGCAAAACCCGCTCCCGATGCGCTACTGGCGATAGCTAAACAATGGCAATTACCCGCTAAGACGCTCATTTATGTAGGTGATTACCTCTATGATATTCAAGCGGCTAAAAATGCTGGCATGACATCTGTTTTTATCAATCATCATAAGCAACCCGATTATCAAACACAGGCTGATGTCATCGTTAATAATCTCGCCCAATTACAACAGGCAATACAAGCTTCGAACCCTGCATCAACCTAAAAAAGCGAATGAGACCATTATTTTCGATAAATGTATTTCAACGAAAGGAATATTTTAACGAAGAGGCCTTAGCTAACTTAGTGTACATACCCATTTTAACTAACCACTCAAATGACAATTCAAATCAAAAACAACCAAAAATAAAGCCCACCATACGCAGTAACATTGCCAACCAATGCGTTAAAAAAACACTAGACTCTTAACAAAACTGATTCGAGATTGTTAAGTTTTACCTCGTAAACGCCAAAATTAGAGTAATAACTTTAAGTTTTGATGGTTTATTAATCTGTTCTTGCTAATATTCGCGCCCCTTAATCAGCTAGCCACTGAAAATTAATTTTTCGTTAGTTGATATCAAGTGACCTATAGATGTCACTTAATCCCATTGTAATGACTAAGAGGTAAACAAATGAGCGAAGTAGAAGTGTTTCTTGACATGTTGTGGAGCGAGAGTGGAGCGATGGTGTTAGGAATGATTGGTTTTTATGCACTTTGCTTATCAATCGTTTGCCTAGTATGCGATAACATGAAACAGCCTACAGCTGAATAAACCAACGCTTTATTTAACAAGCGAAATTAAACACGTAGCTAGCCTTTTGCTAAGCTACGTGTTGTTATTTTCCCCCATGAATCATGACTTAACTGCTATCAAAGTAGGTAAGCTCCTAAAGCCCTCAACACTCATCATCTGGCTTGGTTGCTAGTGACGCATTTATTCATTTCAACAAAATGCCCAATATCATATCCCTTTGCACTGAGTTCAACATTCACGAATAAGAAATAGTGAACCTCATAAGCGATTTTCAGCATTCTTAACTAAAGCGTTAACTAAAGAGTTAACTAAAGAGTTAACTAAAGAGTTAATCGCAGCCATTGGGCAATGAACTTTATTAGAAATGTCTACGTATGAAGTTAATATGCCTAGAAAATTACTGTCCTTAGCATTAACTATTAAGGAAAATGATGAACCCTTTACACCCTAAAAAGCTATTACACAGCAAGTGGACTAAAGTAAATGTCACCCAAAAACTTAAACACTTTTCGGTGATTAAGGTGAGTAAGGACGAAGATCAGAATGTCATCGAGTGCATTATTCGCGCTGAAATGAATGCACAAGAGTTTTCTATTAATTGGCGAGATTTAAAAGACAATCGTCAATGGTTACAAGGTTGGAAGTAAGCGCTGAAAATAAGCCCTGAAAATAAGCCTAACCAGTGCTTATGCACCTTAAAAAACAACAATGGATACACTCACAAGCAAGCATAAACTCACCACGATGACGGCAGCGCCTTTACATACTCCTTTTTTTGTTACGCTCAAAAGGGGCTCATTTAGCTTCGTTGCACTTTTTGCCCTTGGTGTTACCTGAGACAAGCGATGTTCGCCTTCAATCTGTGTAAATATGTCTTCTGTTGACGCTTGGAAAGAGATCGGCGAAGTCCCCCCTTCTTTTTGAGTCGTTTTTCTGCGTCGATGATGACTCGAATCGACGTCATTTTGATTATGCTTAAAAATAGATTCTGTTAAATCAATGACTTCATTTTCAATGTTGACCTCTATCCCTTGTAGCTTAAATAACTCTGCGACAGTCACTTTTTCTGACACACTCGTTGCACTAAGTAAGCCTTCAGCCAAGGGTTTGATATTTTGCTCCTCATCAAAAAAGCGTCGTATATATTGGGCACACATGATGTATGCCAAGCGTTCTGCCTCTTCAAAACGCTGACTTTCAATTAAGTAAGCCTTAAAAGAAATTGCTAATACCATAGACAAACCAGAGAGGTTATCAAAAAGCTCTTGTAATTGAGGGTATTGCTCAACCCGTTCAGTCCATTGAGCCATGTGGTCGCCATCAACTTCAAACTCATAGTCCATATCAGGTACATCGACTAACAGATCAGAAGATTTATTCAGCTGATAGTGTTGCCATAATTCATCGTAGGCACGGCGTTTGGTAACGGACTTTAGGATGTCATACGACACCGCAATGTTGGCAAGTTTGACATCGGTATCAGCATATTCACTTTGATAATCGTCAGAATGATAAAATAAGTATAAGCTTTCGTAGGCTGCTGATATTTCCTCAGCATCTGCATCTTGGCTTATTCCCAACGTCAAATATAAGTTTTCCATGAACGCCCTAGGCAATATGATATTGTTCTGCGCCATACTAACCAGCACAGTAAAGTCATTGACAGTTAATCGATATAGGGTTTACTCACTAATTTATCGTGAACGACATTAAAAAGCTGCGCTAAAAACCCATCACCCAAAACTATAGCGACCACCACTATAAATAACCGTTGCCCAGCGCTAAAAAACCATCAAAAATTAAATAAATAATCGTAAAAACAATTTATTAACTCATATGTCACTTTATTTATCGCCATCAAATTATTGAATACAAGCTATTCCAAAGATAACAAAACAAAGGAAGGACAAATACACAGTCATAAGACTTGGTATTAACACATAGATATCAGCACATTGAAGTGAGTCTCTAAAGTGAGTCGAAAATGATTAGTGACTGATGCTAGATAACTTATGTAAGAATTAAAATGTGTAAGATTTAAAAGGTGTAAGGTTTAAAATGGTAAGTCGACATCATTAGCAAGAAATAAAACACGTCATTATCGCCTGCATAATGCCATAGCAGATCATTTCTCCTATCAATGCGCAACCTTCATCATAGCGTCGTTTCGTGTAAACCAATCACAGTTGCATGAGACACTGAATGCATAAAGTGACGCTGTTTTACCACTAAGTATTCAGGATCATTAAAAAATGTGTCCATTACCGTCTGCGAGGGAAACTCGATGGTAAATACCCTATTAATATGATGTTCCGTTTTACTTTTTAGCACTTTTGAGACTTCAAAATCGTAACCGAAACTGCCACCATAACGCGTCAAAATCGGCATCATAGCTTCTCGATAACGCTGATACTCTGCGGCATCACTCACATGCAACCCCATTATTCGCTGAAACCCCATGTTTGCTCTCCTGTAAACGTTAATACTTGATGCTTATGATCGCCTTAATGGGCCTGTGAACAGGCCCATTAAGTGAATTAATCAATAAAATCACTTATCTCAGGCAAACTTTTCTTATCAAGAGCATGTTGTGGCACCGTGGCATTTTCATCAGGATAGCCAGCAACAATCAACATATATGGTCGCTCATTATCGTTATCTCGACCGCACACTTTACTTAAAAATGACATAGGTTTAGGAGTATGCGTTAAAGTACCAAGGCCTGCATTGTGCAACGCTTGCAGTAAAAAACCTGTCGCAATACCAACCGATTCATGCACATAGTAATTTTGCTTCTGCTCACCATTATCTTCGCTACGTTTTTTAGTAAAAACGGCAATTAACCAAGGGGCTGTTTCAAGGTAAGGCTTGCTGGCATTGGTACCTAAAGGCTTTAAATTATCTAGCCATTCCTCACCACCTCGCCCTGCATAAAATGCTTGTTCGATGGCTTCTGCTTGCTCACGAATTTGTGCTTTCACTTCAGGGTTACTAATAGCGACAAAATGCCAAGGTTGATGATTAGCACCATTTGGCGCTGTCCCAGCAGCTAAAATACATTGTTCGATTATCGCTTGTGGCACAGGTCTATCAGAAAATTTCCGAATAGAATGACGACGTTTCACATTTTGATAATTTGACTTAGCCCGCTCAAGCATTTCATCTTGAGGGTATTCAATAAAGTCTGTTAATGGCAGGTGCGCTTCAGTCATAAATGTTCCTTATTATTTTAGTTCGAACTTGCTTAATCACACTTGGCTTATTGCTACTCACATACTCCTAAGCCATACGACACGCAAACTATTGCTTCTCTAACTTCTTTTTAAAATCATCTAACGTAATTTGTAATGCTTCAATTGCGGTCACTGTATCTATGTTGTTTTCTTCAAGTAATTGAATTAAATCGACTGCAAGTTGAATCGATTTAGGTGCGTCATTTAATGATGCGTGCTGTTTGTCGGTCATTATTTAAAAGCCATCCGATATTAATGCAATGTCATGTCACTGTGCTTCTTAGCAAGCAATTGTTGAAACGCCCAAACTAGGTAAGCGACATAACTGTCATTTAACTAAAAGTAGTGAACAGGCATTACAATGAAAAGTTGGCTATTGCCTTTTGAATTCCCACGACATCCGTTCCTTTTTTAAGCTCTTTTACTATCGGGTGTTCGGTACCAGAGATATAAATTTTTAACTCAGCATCCATGTCGAATGTTCCAGCAGTTTCAACAATAAAGTGGGTCATAGATTTATATGGCACGGAGTGATAACTGACTTTTTTGCCAGTCATGCCTTGCTTATCAATTAAAATCAAACGCTTGTCGGTAAATACAAACATGTCACGGATTAATTTGTAGCCCATATGCACAGATTCATTATCAGCTAAAATCGGTGACAGCTCTTGCTGAAGTTCTGTTAAATCCATTTCAGATGAATTACCTAAAATCGCATCAAAAAGTCCCATTATGTTCTCCTTGGGGGTAGCTGAAACCAGCAACTAAAATAGTGCGGTATCTGAGATTAATACACAAGTTAAACGCGCCTTTTGAGTAATTTAAGTTAGTTATCACCAATATTCAAACAACATCTGGTTTATCAATGGAAGCTATTAAAAATGAAAACCTGTTAAAATAAGTCTTACGCGATTACATGATCTGGGAATAAAATGAACGCTGTCATCATTGGCGCAACAGGATTAATTGGTCAGCTGCTATTACAAGAGCTACTGGCTAATGAGGCTTATGAGCAAGTGGTTGTGATTGGCCGTCGTCGGCCCACTATCAACACTACTCAGCAAGGCGCTGCCAAGTTGTGCTTTATGCAAGCCCAGTTAGATCAAATACCTACACTTAGTTTACCCGTAAAAATCGACCATGCTTTTTGCTGTTTAGGTACCACGATGAAGCAAGCTGGTAGTCAGGCTAACTTCATAAAAGTCGATTACCAAGCTGTACTCGATTTTGGCAGATTGGTTGTGGCCCATCAAAGTGATAATGGCACAGCGTTATTCGTTGTTACCGCACTGAATGCTAATCCCAATTCAAAGGTATTTTATAATCGTATTAAAGGTGAAATACAGCGTGATTTAGCGCTACTGCCTATAACCAGCATTCACTATTTTCAGCCAAGTTTGTTAATAGGGAGTCGTGCTGATAAGCGCACTTTAGAAGATATTGGCCAGAAGTTTTTTGCTATTGCATCAGGGGTATTTATTGGCCCTTTAGTCAAGTACAAACCCATTACAGGGAAACTTGTGGCTGACAACATGTTGGCAGCTGCTGTTAAATCAAATACTGAGTTAGTAAGTGAGCCATCGTTAGAGACTAAAGCTGTAAGGATTATTGATAATAAGCAGATGCATCAAATGGTTAACTGAGTTTTATCCTAATTTTTAGTTATCATTTTGAAGTTATAACTTTGAATAAGCCAACGTCGTGGCGCTTCGCCCACACCCGACGAAAGGGAAACAACAGCATTTCCCTTTTCGCTGATTTTCATAAGAGCCTTGTCGCCCCTACGAAATTGCTCTTAAAAGCGAGCAAGCCTCATGCATATTCAATGGGGAACATCGAGCCTGCAAGTTCATTTGTTGTTACATAACCCATTCTGTAAAGCTTTAAACTGATTTTGATCTTCTTTGAATGTTCAATTTGAATTGAGCCTAAAAATTTTTAGTGCCTATTATTAACAAATACTGTCAAATCGAAGAGGCAATAATCCCAGTGTAGATGCAGCGGCGAGCTTCCAAAACATGGATGTTTTGGCAGAGCTTACATGGACGTACTTGCAGCGTCTCGCAGTTGTATCTGCACATAAGCCTGCGGCAGGCAATGGATTAGATTGAGGTTATGGTCTATCACCAATTAACCAAGAAAAATAAAGCATTGAATTTAATATACAAAACAGGTTATTTATATATTAATAAGGACAGAGTGAGTTAGTCTCAAAAGCATTATTGAGAACACCATTTAAGGAAGAAAAAGCCATTCAAGAATGTGCCTCAATCAACCTTTTAAAGTTTACTCTGACCAGACTAATTTTTTGACGTTATGAGTAAAATGGAGTAATCGGGAAATGGAATATTTGTACATTATTCTTTTGGTTGCTGTAGTTTTGAATATCTTAGTATCAGTTTCTACATTTAAACGTGATGATTTTGAAAAAGGGCAAAAAATTGCACAAATTATTTTAATTTGGCTGGTACCTTTTATTACTGCAATTGGAATTTGGTTCTTTCATCGTAGCTTTGATGAAACCTATAAATCTCAAAAGCCATCTCGTGGTGGCGAAGATGCTGATAGCTTTGATACAAGGAAGCATAATAACCATGAGCATATGGGAGATTAATTAATCGCTTAAGAGATATGTGGAGGGGCAAAGCAAACTTTATTGTCCGCCTCATTCCCAACCTAACAATACCCAACTTCAATTTAGGCTGAAACTAAAAACGCTAACCGCTTGGTTGTTACCCAAATCGATTAGCGTTTTTTATCGCCATTAACCTTTCAAAAAGTGCTTTCCAACAGCTTCTTAAACGATAACAAAAACAAGAACAGTCCTATTACGCTTCTTTGCCTAAATGCTGATACAAGCGCTGATAATCAGTATTGTCTGACATTAATTGTTGATGACGGCCACTGGCTTTGATTTTTCCGTTTTCCATCATATGAATACAATCCATTTCAGCCATGGCGGTTAAACGGTGGCTTATCATCAACATGGTTTTGCCTTTTGCTAAGGTAAATAATAAACGTAAGATTTCACGTTCGGTGCGCTTATCAAGTCCTTCTGTTGGCTCATCAAGTAGCAAGATTGGCGCATCACGTAGTAAGGCTCTAGCGACCCCAATACGGCGCTGCTCTCCGCCTGATAACTGTCTGCCGCCTTCACCAATCCAGCTATCTAGGCCAATCTCTTCACCTCGATCGGTAACCGTTTTAGAGGTTAATAAGGTTTCAAGTCCAACCTGGTTCAGTACCTCAGTTAAGCGTTCATCATTCGCACGCCTTTTTTGACCTGGGACATGGGGTAAGGCAATCGAGAGGTTATCTCTCACTGTGCCCGCAAATAAATGAATGCGTTGACTGACGACAGTCATAGATGCTCGCAGTGTGGCTTCATCATATTCAGCAATATCTAGACCGCCTAAGGTAATTTGCCCTTGCTGCGGCTGCCACTCACGTGTGATCAAGCTTAATAAACTCGACTTGCCACAGCCTGTTGCGCCCAATAACGCGACTTTACTCCCTTGAGGTATGTGCAGGTTGAGTGCCGACAATACTGGGCTGTTTGCTTGATAACCAAACTGAATATCGTTAAGAATAAGCTCACTTTGTGGTAACTGGCCAACATCTCCGAAATTAATATCTGCAGTTTGCTCAGTCACTTCAGAGATCCGTTTTGCCGCTAATACACAACCAGATAAGTGTTGAAATGCGCCAGCAATCGGCATCATCATTTCAATGGTCGCCATGGTGGCAAAAACCATCATAGCCATTAATGGGCCTGGCGGTACGCTTTCACCCACACCTTGACCTGCAAGATACATCATCATCACCACAGCTGCGCCATTGACCATAATCAATAAGGCTTGGCTCAAACCAGTAATATGCGCCATTGCAGCTTGGCTATTGAAGAGCGCTAGCTCTGCTTGATGTAGCTTTTCACGGTAGCGAGCATTGGCCGAAAACAGCGTCAACTCTGCCTGACCTTGAATCACATCAAGCACCAGCACCCGAAAACGGCGCTTATTATCAACAACCGCTTCACCGGGTTTTCTACCCAAACGATAGAACACTAACGGTAAAATTAACCATGCAGCCAATAACCAAACCGTTAAACTGATAGCGAGTGTGGCATCAAACCAAGCGATAAAGGCATATAGTGCACCGACCGTCAGCAATGATGCAGACATTGGTACTAATAATCGCAAGTATAAATGATCCAAAGTATCGATATCGGCCACTAACCGATTAAGCATATCCCCTTGCCTCAAACCTTGTAGGTTGCTAGCACTTAATGGGAATAGCTTTTTCCAAGACCATACACGTAACTCGGTGAGTAATTTAAAGGTCGCTTCATGTGTTGCTAATCGTTCGCCATAGCGGCTTGCTGTGCGGGCGATAGATAAAAAACGTACACCACCAGCGGGGGTAAAAAAGTTAAACGCTAACGCCGTGGCCGCCGTTAAGCCCGCTATCGCAGTCGCCGATAAAAACCAGCCCGATAATGACAAGAGGCCGATGCCTGCAATAATCGTAGTGCAAGTGAGAAAAAGGCCAATCAGCATCATGAACCACTGACGCTTAAACAGCTTAATGAAAGGCAATAATGACTTCATTACGCGCCCTCCTTTTCATTATCAGCTGGCTCTGAAAGACTGAGCAAAACATCATTATCATCTTGCTGTTGCATGCTGCTGAATAAGCCACTGTGTTGGCTAAGTTCTGCATAATGCCCCTGCTGAACCAGCGAGCCATTATCAATCACTAAAATATTGTCCATATGTTGTAATTGCTCTAAGCGGTGCGTCACCATAATACAAGTTTGCGATGTCATCGCATCGTTCAGGGCACTTGAGACTAACTGCTCGCTATGGCTATCTAAGCTTGCTGTTGGCTCATCAAGCAAGAATAAGCTTGCGGGTTGAGCTAAGGCTCTAGCCAGTGCAATACGTTGCGCTTGCCCAACTGAAATCCCTGATGCTTGATCGCTAATGATGGTATCGAGCCCTTGTTGCTGACTGGAGACAAACTCTGCAATATTGGCTTTTTCCAACAACCCCATTACTTGATTGTCGTTTAACTCTGGATTCGCTAGGCACACATTGTCACGGATTGAACCATGAAATAGCTGAGGATCTTGCCCAAGCCAAGCAAGATGCGTTCGCCATTGCTGCTTATCTATCACACTCAATTCAACGCCATTAACATTGAGTGAGCCTTTGTAAGGCAAAAAACCGAGCAACGCATTCAATAAACTGGTTTTGCCAGCTCCGCTTGGGCCAACAACAGCAACTTTTTGACCCGATTGGATCTCAAATGAAATTGGGCCGAGTAGCCGCTCTCCTGACAAGGTGAGCACCTCAAAGTCTGTGGCTGTGATAGCGATTTTTGATAACGACACTTGATGGTGCTGTGCGGTTTGCTCACTAAACTTACCATCAACCTGCTTCAACGGGTTGGGGTGCTCAAGCAATTCAACTAACGCCTCTGCCGCCCCAATAGCCTGAGCTTTGGCATGATAATGAGTCCCTAAATCACGTAATGGTTGAAAAAACTCTGGGGCTAATATCAAAATAAACAAGCCGGTGAACAGGCTAATTCCTGCGCCATAATGACCAAAATTAAGATGGTCTAAATAACTAAAGCCAAAATACACAGCTAATACTGCAATAGATAATGCCGCAAAAAACTCCAACACCGCCGAACTTAAAAAAGCCATTCGAAGTACAGACATGGTTCGTTGTCTAAAGTCCTCTGACGCAGCTTCAATTTTATTCACTTCCGTATCGCCACGGTGGAACAGTTTAAGGGTGCTTAACCCTTTTAACCTATCCATAAAATGGCCACTTAAACGAGATAGCGCGCTGAAATTTTTACGGTTAGCATCAGCAGCGCCCATCCCCACCAAAATCATAAACATAGGAATTAATGGCGCTGTTGCAAATAAAATAACCCCTGCAGCCCAGTTCATCGGAAATACTGACACCAAGATAATCAGTGGAATAAAACCTGCGAGCATCATTTGCGGTAAGTAGCGGGCGTAAAAGTCATGTAAGTCTTCTACCTGCTCTAGCACAATACTGGCCCAAGCCCCAGCAGGTTTCCCTTTGATAAATGCTGGGCCTAATTCTGTGAGCTTGTTTAAAACCGCCTCACGAATATCTCGACGTAATCGCTTACCAGCCTCAAAACTCAATCGCTCACGAGCATATGCAAGTCCAGCTCGCACTAAAATGAGTACAACCAGTGCGATAAATTGATTAGTGAATTGACTCATTGGCGCTTCAAGCATGATCACACCGTGTAAAACATGAGCCAACAAATAGGCTTGTATTACTATTGCGACACCGTTTAGTGCCCCAGTAAAAATGCTGAGCTTCAAGAATATGCCACAAGAAGACTTTTGCTTTTTAAGCCATTGGCCGAGAGATTTTTCTAGATTTTTATCCATTTTATTCCTGAAAATGACAGCACTAATGAGGAAAATTGCCGCAGTATCGCAAGCTAACGGCCGAGATAACAGCCGTTTACAGAGAAGTGTTAACTGATTCACACATTGCTAATAAACACTGTGTTAATGATGAACTATAATTTTAAGCCATAGTCGTTATTAGCACAGAAAAAATAAGCTAAATATTTGTTCATCTTTGCCGTTAATATTAGTGCGATTTGACCCCTAATTGGAGAGGAAAAGTATATCACCCCTTCAATTATTGCCATGATGAAAACGATATAACCTATGTTGCCAGTCCACTTTCTTCTAATAGGGATAAAGAAGGTACATTAATATGGATGTTGATCTTTTAGTACGCAGAGCGCACGCCTTTAATCACTTATTTGACGCCGTCATAATCACAGATGCCGCTGGATTCATTATCGATTGGAATGATGGCGCACAGGATTTGTATGGCTACGCTAAAAAAGACATTATTAAGAAACCCATTGCCCAACTGCTTCTGCAAGAAGATAGCACCACGATGACAGAGTTGGTCAATAATGCGTTAGAGCAACATGGCAAATGGTCCGGTGAATTGCGCTTTTTACATCAAGACGGCTCAATGGGTTGGCAAGCGTCAACTTGTGTGCCTTTATTTGATGACAACCAGATGTTTATTGGCGCATTGATCGTCAATCGTGACATCACTCAACGGGTCAATCAGTCGCAGCTGCAATTGAACCAAGCCTGCTATGATCAACTCACTTCGCTACCTAACCGCTATTTATTAATGGATCGAGTGCAGCAATCTATCGAGCGTTGCAAACGCACACGAACTCGATTCAGCCTGTTATACATTGACTTAGATGAATTTAAAAAAGTGAATGATGCTGTTGGCCACCTGCAAGCTGACAAAGTGTTAGTAGAGATCACTTCAAGGTTACAACGGGTCATTAGAGAGTCAGATACGTTAGCCAGAATTGGGGCTGATGAATTCTTATTATTACTTGAAGATGTTACTGACAATAATGATATTTCTCAGATGGCAGAGGTATTAATTGCAACACTTGATACCCCATTTAGCCTGAATGACCAATCATTATTTCTCAACTGCAGTGTCGGCATCGCCACCTATCCAGATTCGGGTGAAGATTTTGATAAACTTATCAAAGCAGCTGATTTCGCTATGTATAAATCTAAACGTCAAGGAGGAGCAACATACCGCTTTGGCTAACACTCTGACTCTGATAATAGCTGAAACTCAATCATAGAAATGGGCTTAGTTAACCATTATGTTTGAGGTAGTTGAGCACCAAATTTAACCAATACATGCCACATCAATTTTAGTTGTTGTAGCTGCTGTGCCTGCTTACTACGTTCACTCCATGCAACTGGAGTTTCGGTTAATACTTGCGCAGCACGGCCAATCACTTCTGCATTAATCTTATTATCACGGGCTATTACCTTAGCTAATTCAGGCATAGTCGCTCCACGAAAATCAATGGGTACTTGCCCCACCTCAAGTTGGTAACCAGGGTGCCAAAGCAGCTCAATATCATATTCATCGCAAAGCAATTGCATTACATCGCCAGTATCTGTTGCTTTAAAGCTTGGATCCGCCACCAAATAAGCAATATCGTCATCTAAAGAAACCTCACCATGAATCTGCGCTTCGATGTAATGATCCAAATTAGCCGATGTAGGTCTTAAAAAGCGCCTCTGAATCCCGAGGGGTAATTGCTGCTTAACATGATCCACAATATCTGCAGGCTTAATGTTATTAACACCTAACGCATATTGACGCTCAAAACATTCACTCAATAACGCAGCCAACACTACTTCAAAATTCGCTAATGTGCCTTTTTCCTTAGGTAAGCGATATGAATCCATATAACTAAAAGTGCAGCGAGACAGTAATTGCGCATGTGTAAGAAAATAGCAGCTACCAAATCGAGGCGCTGGCCCCATAGGGCACAAACCAATATCTAACGCACCATATTTAGGTCGCTGTTTCACGCCTGAGTAACACTGACCAAAAAGCTGATTCTCCCAATGATCACGCGGTCCACCTAGTTCAGGTGATAACTGACCATTGGATATATGCGTTTCAAATTGGCTTTTATACACCCCATCTTTAAGCAGTCCTGCAACGACGGATATACCTCGGCTATCAAGACGGTCTGGGTGAAAGTGAAGTGCTACTCGGCCATGCTGATGTAACGAGTGCATAGCCTGTTGCACGTCGAATGTAGGAATATTCGACATTAACAACACATTTTTAATCACTGAGCTAGAATGCTCACGAAGGCTGGCAATGGTGCTTTCGATATGGGATTGTGCTGCTGATTTTCGATTCATACTTGCACCTCCCTTGCATTTGATGTCGTTGACAATGATGAGAAACAACCTGCTAAGTTATTGTATTTCATTGTATGTAAAATAATCTGCTTTAGCACTTAAGATTAAAACTAATTCATTAAAAAATAGGCTTAAAACCCCATAATCGAATATTTACCTATAAGCGACAATAAAAGAAGAATATTTAATCGATTTAATGGCGCTCTAGCAGTGTTTCAGGTAAGCTTCACGGCCGCCATTTAGTGGCACCCTATTTAGTCATAGCAACATCAGTGTTGCCCAAAGAGATCATTCTATGAGTTTTGCCTCACTAGGCTTAAGTACAGCAATTTTAAAAGCTGTTGAAAAACAAGGTTACGACACTCCATCTGCAATTCAAGAGCAAGCTATTCCAGCCGTATTAGAAGGCAAAGATGTCATGGCTGCTGCGCAAACGGGGACAGGTAAAACCGCTGGATTTACCTTACCTTTGTTAGAATTACTCTCTAAAGGTCAACGAGCAAAGCGCGGCCAAGTTCGTGCTTTAGTGCTTACTCCAACACGCGAACTGGCAGCCCAAGTTGCTGAAAGCGTCTCAACATATGGCACTAACTTACCGCTAAAATCGGCCGTGGTGTTTGGTGGCGTATCCATTAACCCTCAAATCTCAACACTAAGAAACGGTGTTGATATTTTAGTAGCGACCCCAGGTCGTTTATTGGATTTATGCCAACAAAAAGCGTTGAGCTTTAGCCAACTTGAAGTACTGATTTTAGATGAAGCTGACCGCATGCTAGACATGGGCTTTATCCGAGACATTAAAAAAGTATTGGCCATGTTGCCAAAGCAACGTCAAAACTTAATGTTCTCAGCAACCTTTTCTGATGAAATTCGTGAACTTGCTAAAGGCTTAGTGAACAACCCAGTTGAAATCTCAGTGACCCCACGCAACGCCACAGCCAACACGGTTGAACAATGTGTTTACGCTGTCGATAAAAGTCGTAAAGCTCGTATTCTAACTAAGCTAATTAAAGAAAATGATTGGCATCAAGTGTTAGTCTTTTCACGTACGAAACACGGCGCTAACCGTTTAGCTAAAAACCTCGATGCCGAAGGGATTAATGCCGTTGCTATTCACGGTAATAAGAGCCAAGGCGCGAGAACGAAAGCCCTAGCCGATTTTAAAGCAGGTAAAGCACAAGTTATGGTTGCAACTGATATTGCAGCTCGTGGTATCGATATCGATCAATTGCCATTTGTGGTGAACTTTGATTTGCCGAATGTACCAGAAGATTACGTTCATCGTATCGGTCGTACAGGTCGTGCGGGGGCAACAGGCTTAGCTGTATCACTTGTCAGTGACGAAGAGGTGAAGTTACTCCATGACATTGAAAGGCTCATCAAGCGTACTGTTGAACGTAAGCTCATTGAAGGTTACGAAGCTTGTCACGATTTACCTGAAGCAAGTTTAAAAGGCGGACATCGCACAGCGAATCATAAGAAGCCAAACCCAAATCGCCGTAAGCATGCCAACCAAGCTAACAAGCCAAAGCAAGGACAAGGGCAAAAACAAGGACAACGTCCTGCGCCAAAAGGCAATACAGATAAGCCAAGTCAGCGCCAACGCGCCCGTGCTCGAGCTGAAGCTGAAACAGCTCAAGCGGAAGGCAGTAAAAAGCCACAAAGAAGACGCCAAGGTCGTAATGACCAAACGGCAACTCAAGGCAAAGTCGACCCTTACGCGAATGCTAGACGCTAGATGTTAGCGCATTAGACGTTAAACATTTAACTTAATCAGTCACTAACACCTTGTCTTAAAGGCATGAAAGTACACCTTTCATGCCTTTTTTATTTGCCTGTTCCAGCGTTTGATTCATAAGCTTCCCTCCTCAATAAAGTTGCCAGATTAACGCTCTTCGTCCATCATAATGAATGAAAATTAAACAATTTCATTCATGGAAGATTTATGAAACATACAGGTTTATTCATTGTGGTATTGCTTTTAGCAATAGGCAGCCTATTTGTTGGCTTACAAATGGGTAAAAGTCAGCTGAATCAAGTTCAAACCAATCCACCTACCGCGCATAATAGTGATGAAGACGCTGAGCAAAATAATTCAGTTTCGGTAGCAAAAGTGATTGATTCTAGCTCAATTGATTTGGTTACGGAGCTAAAACAAGAAATCGAGCACCTGAAACAACAACTTAATGAAAAAAATACGCTGATTGATTCAATGAATGCCTCACTTGGCTTATTAGAGCAGCAAGTTGAACTTGCCTATAATGAGATCGATGAAGCAGGACAAGCGACATCACCTTTTCACCAAGAACCTGACGCCATCACTGCCGAGCAAGCCAGTGTATGGGTACCTGCAGCCTATGCCGATATCGTCTCCTCGCAACAAGGAGAAATGGTTTCCTTATTTAAACGCCATCATCAAGCGGAAATCGATCCCAATTGGGCGAATGAAAGAGAGCAAGCCTTGTTAGATTCTTTTGCTTTAAGTGAATATGCCGATATGGTGAACATCAGTGCTGTGAATTGTAAAACCACCACTTGCGAAATAAGAGGTATTGAACTGAAACCCAATGGTTGGATGCTCGCAAGTCAACAACTGCAAGGAAGTGAACTCGGCAATAATGTGAGTTCTTGGTCTTATCTTGCCAGTGCTAATGACGGTGAAACTCTGATTTATATGCTCTCAGAAGCTAAAGAAGCAGGCAGCGAAGGCGAGCAATCACAATAAAATATACCCACGTTGAATTAAACGAGCCTAGTCTCTTGAACAATAAGGGCTTAGCTCGTTGAAATCAGACTAAAGCCCAATATAAAAAACCAATTAAAACCAATAACCTCCACTCAACTTGATTTGAAACCTTATGGTCAAAACCACTCTCATGGCGCTGATGACTAACTCACTCAACGTTGCTTCAATCATGATCCAATAAAACGTCATTGACGTACAAACAAGTGAATTGAGCAATGCTCAACAGATGACAGCAAAGCTGTGAGTGATTTTGATGTCGTTTTACGACTAAGTTAAATACCCAATTCAAGTAAAATTAACCATACCGCCATCTTAATACGTCAATATTCATGCGTTAGCGGGACGTCAATAATGTGAAGGAACACACTGACCATGCATCAGATCAATACAGAATTACAGATACAAGTAAACCCGATTCCACATTCAAACCATCTTGTATGGGTTATCGATAACTTTATCGCTGATTTTGATGCCCTAGTCCGTTACAGCAAAGAAAAAGCCTATTTTAATCCAGTAGGTGCTGACGGCACTTTGTTTCCAGGGGTGCGTGATGAAATGCCCAAACCCTATTATCAAAGCTTATCATTGCTCATAGACAAGCTCTCACAGCAACCTAATGGCGAACAATTTAAGCAACATAAAATAGCCAAATGCTGGCTTTCAAAAGTCACTCTTAGTCCCTTGCAGCTAAATGCGACTCAAACAATGCCGCACTTTGATTCATTATCAGCACATGACATGGCCGCAGTTCACTACCTAAACGATCAGCAATTAGGTGGTACTAACTTTTACCGCTACAAAGGTGCTGACACACTGCATTTATCTCAAGACGACAAAGACATAATTTTAAAAATGGTCGATGAAGTGAAGCAAGCAGCTGTGACACGTAATGGATATATTAATGACTCAGATGAGCTATTTGAGAAGGTATTCAGCATTGAAGCCAAACCCAATAGGTTAGTGATTTATTCGGGCAATATTTTACACAGTGCCAATATCACCAACAAAGTTGAATTTGATAAAAAGGCGCCAAATAATCGCACCTCAATCAACTCATTTTTTAGTGTCGCCTAAGCAGTGACTATCTTTGATCAAGCTGTAATGACCTTATGTGTTCGTCATTCACTAGTTTAATCTCATATCGATGATGAAATTAAACTTACTTCATAATAGCTAGTTCGATGACTAACATCCTAATAAGATTATATAAATGATTAGAAATTAGTTGGTTGAAAGGATGTCACCAAGAGATGAAGATTACCCGTTACGATACTCAATCACACCAACTTAATGGCAGTGTCATTAATGCAAATTACGACCGTTGGACGGGTCGTTTTACCCTAACAACAGATCTTATTCAGAACCAAAAACCGATCAATCATTCGCCTCCCTCAGCTGAAAACCAAGTGCTAGAACCCGTCAATATTAAACGGGTATTGGGTTCTAAAAATATCTTTTTAAATCCGTTTTCGACCATGATGTTTCGACTGAATGGAATTGATTATCTTGCGAGAGTAAGCTGGTTTGTCGTCTGGCGCTCAAGGATTTATCAAACAAAATTAGCCGCTAATACTAATCAATCAACGCTGAGTATTGAGGAATTATTGCCACGCCGACATAAGCGCAGCATTATTTTATGTAGTTATGTGGCAATGATAACCAGTATAAAGCTTGGAATGCTGTTATTTGTCGCTTAAAACAAATCGAGTAATGTAAAAAAGCGAGGATGATATGACTCATTCTCGCTTGTTGTTAGTCACAATTAATCGTGACCATTAATTATAAAAACCAAGCACGGTAAGTCTTACCTTTTAATCGTCCTTTGGTTATTTTATTCAATGCTTTTTTAGATGCATCACGCTTCACAGCAACAAATGAGCGGATATCTGTCACTTTAATCTTGCCAATATCAGCACCATTAATACCGTTCTCACCCGTCAAGCCACCCACAATATCACCAGGGCGAATTTTATGCTTTTTACCTGCATCGATTTGAATGGTGATCATTTCCGCTTCAAGCGGTTGCTTATTAAGCACATTCATTGAAGGCAGTGTTTCACCATCAATTTCTTTACCGATAAGCTCTTCAATTTCAACCATTCTGTGACCATCAGAATGACTAAAGAAAGTGTATGCAGCGCCTTTACTACCAGCACGGCCTGTACGACCAATACGGTGAATATGCACTTCAGTGTCGTAAGCAATGTGATAATTAAACACCGCTTCTAAATCTTCGATATCTAACCCACGCGATGCCACATCAGTCGCCACTAAAATACGCGCACTACGGTTAGCAAAACGCAGTAGCATTTGATCGCGATCGCGCTGTTCTAAATCGCCATGCAAGGCTAAAACACTGAAACCTTGCTCAGCTAATGTGTCGGCCACTTTTTGCGTTTCACGTTTAGTATTACAAAAAACCACTGCACTTTCAGGCTGTTTCTCTAATAACAATAAACGTAACGCTTCTAAACGAGCTTGGTTGTCTTCTGTGTGATAGAAATGCTGTTCAATCGTATGATTATCATGAGTAGCCTCGACTTTAACCATCAGTGGTTTATACATGATTTGCTCAACAATTTGCTGAATTTGCTCAGGGAAGGTTGCACTGAAAAGCAGTGTTTGCCTTTCATGCGGCGTTTCAGCAATAATTTGATCAATATGATCTTGAAAGCCCATTTCTAACATGCGATCGGCTTCGTCTAATACCAACATATTCACATTGCTAAGATCTAAACGATTGCGATCTAAATGATCAACAATACGCCCTGGCGTACCAACAATAATATGTGCGCCATGTTCAAGCGAGCCAATTTGAGGCCCCATAGGCACGCCACCGCATAACGTCAGTACTTTCACGTTATGTATGCCACGAGCTAGCGTACGAATATCCTTGGCAACTTGATCTGCCAACTCACGAGTTGGGCATAACACCATAGTTTGAATACGAAAACGTTTCACATTCAACTTATTGAGTAAGCCCAAACCAAACGCAGCAGTTTTACCTGAGCCGGTCTTTCCTTGGCCAATTACGTCATCACCAGCAATAATCGCGGGTAAGCTTTCTGCTTGAATTTGAGTCATAGACTCATAGCCCATGGTTTTTAGGTTATCAAGCAAATCTGGTTTCAGATTAAGTGATGCGAAAGCCGTATTAGCGGCCTGTTCAGTAGACTGACTCAAGGTGAATATCCTCTGATATCAAAGCAAAATTGGGATAATAGAAACAACTCGGCCAAGGAAAAATACCTTGGCCAAATGTTAGAATAGCTATTGTAGCAATTTTATCCGCTAATCGCTGACATTTATTTGAATATTACGTCATGAACCACTCAAAAAGATGACGCTATTTCACCAAATCGCCCTTGCTGATAATCATCAATGGCTTGATTGATTTCTGCTTGAGTGTTCATCACAAATGGTCCCATGTGCACAATTTCTTCATTGATTGGACGACCAGCCAACAGTAATAAGCCACTATCCAGATTTCCCGCCTGTAAATGAGTATTTCTCTCCGGCTCAATGACCACTAACTGACCTTGTTTAGCCACTGCTTGTTCGCCCTTGGTATCAATATAGGTAAGTTCACCTTGATAGATATAAGCACTGACACTGTGGTGTGCGGACAAATCAATATTGGCTTGGCCATTTCTCGATAACGTCACATCAGCAATAGCACCTTGACCCGCTAAACCTTGAATACTGGCCTCTATTGTTTCCTTCGAGTCTGTAAATTGCCAGTTTCCAGCCAGCGCTTTGAGTGAAGCGCCATGTCTGTTGCTCACCGTAGGATTAGGGTTACCTGCCGTGTCTTGATATATCGCTGGGCGCATCTTGTCTTTGGCTGGCATATTCAGCCAAATTTGAAAACCATGCAGCCCTTCATTGGCATCAGCGAGTGGCATTTCAGAATGAATAACGCCGCTGCCGGTACTCATCCACTGCACGTCACCACTGCGAATGGCTTTAACATTCCCTAGCTGATCACGATGCTCAAAGCCGCCTTTTATTAAGTAGGTAAACGTTTCAATACCACGATGAGGGTGAGGTGGAAATCCACCAATAAAATCCTGCTTGTCGTTTGACTTAATTTCATCGATCATTAAGTAAGGATCAAAGCGAGTATTTATAAAGTCAGCCACTCGCTTAATGTTTACGCCATCACCATCCATTGCAGGTCTTGCGGTAAATTTGCTTTTTACTTTCATCTTAAGTGTCTCTATTAAAAATGTTAAAGCCACTTTAGCAACTAAAATTTAGAATAAAAATTGCAATAAAACACACCTATCAGTCGATTAAATCGAACGATATCTCTCTATGTAGAAATAAAAAGTCACTCTAGACACTAAAATGGCATGAATCGTCGCAGTTAAGATAAATATAGCGTAATAAGCTTTACAAAGTGATTTAAGGCTTTTCAATGATAAGATAGGTATGAATTTCAGGATATTGATCGAATTCAAGATGCCTGACTACACAACCTAAAGACTGAAATAACGATAAAAAACCATTGGTACCTAATGATGAATAATACACCTCAGGTCCCATCACCGAATTGGTATGCGAGCCAGCTTCTGTTGTCCCACCAAACGAGAATATCAACACACCGCCAGAACATAATCCATTGACAATGTTGGTCAATACTTGTGTTTGCTCAGTCAACGGAATATGCCAAATACTGTCCCAAGCAGTAATGAACATGTATTGTTCATCCAATGGATACTGGCAAATATCAGCATGAATAAAACGAACATCTGGCTGACGGGCTTTCGCAATATTAATCATTTCAGCCGACACATCTAAACCTTCAGGAGCAAACCCCTCTGCTTTTAATAGTTCGATAAAGCGCCCTGTGCAGCCACAACCAATATCAAGTGCTTTACCCTTGTGCTTAACAAAGTTCAGCGCTTTTTTATGCTGCGCTATGCCATTTTCAAGATTAAATGTATCGCTTGTCCAGCGATGCGTAATTTGATCATAAGCCTTACCAATATCTATTGGTTTCATCCGTGTGTTATATCCTTTTGTCTTTACCGTGACATCAAAACCTTGGCATCACATCAAAATCATCGCCATGGAAATGGTTAACTATCAAACCACTGTAATGCATTCGTCATAAAAAAAGGACTCATAATGAGTCCTTTTAGCATAATATTTGATGGTTAACTTAGCTTAACTACGCAAGCCAATACCACGAGATATTAAGTAGTAAGCCACAAACCAAAGCGATGCACAAAAGCCTACCATGATACCAATTGACAATGGCACACTAATATCTGCAAAGCCTAAAAAGCCGTAACGGAATACGTTAATCATATACACAACCGGATTTAATGCCGACACGCCTTGCCAAAAATCGGGTAATAAAGAGAGTGAGTAAAACACCCCGCCCAAATAGGTCAGCGGCGTTAAGATAAACGTGGGAATAATGCTGATATCATCAAAACTTTTTGCAAATACTGCATTAATTAACCCGCCTAATGCAAATAGCACAGAAGTTAAAAATACCGTCATTATCACAAGACCAACATGATGCAGGCTCAGATTAACAAAGAACATGGCCACTAATGTCACAATCAAACCAACACTTAAACCACGAGCAACTCCGCCTCCCACGTAGCCAGCAATCATCACGTAATGAGGCACAGGAGCAACCATTAGCTCTTCGATACTGCCATGCATTTTGGCACTAAAAAATGAAGACGCGACATTAGAGTATGAGTTGGTTATCACCGACATCATAATGAGGCCTGGTGCGATGAATTCCATATAAGATACGCCGCCCATTTCACCAATGCGGTTACCAATTAAGTTACCAAAAATCAGAAAATATAATGTCATGGTAATCGCTGGCGGCACTAGTGTTTGTACCCAAATACGAGTAAAACGATTAATTTCTTTCGTTAATATACTTTTAAAGGCAATCCAATATAGGTGCTTCATTATTTTGCCTCCTTGGCTTTTTCAACAAGCTCTACGAATAACTCTTCAAGACGGTTGGCCTTATTTCGCATCGATGAGACCTCGATGTTTGCCTCTGAGAGTTTGGCAAATAAATCATTAAGATTGTGAGCTTTTGCCACATCCACTTCTAACGTGTGCCCGTCAACAAGGCGGCAGTTCATATTGGGGATTTGCGGCGCGGCTTCAATATCATTACGTAAATCTAAAATGAAGGTTTCAACATCCAATTTACTTAGCAAGCTTTTCATACTGGTGTTTTCCACCAGCAAACCTTTGTCAATAATACCAATATTGCGGCATAACATTTCAGCTTCTTCAAGATAGTGCGTGGTTAAAATAATCGTCACACCTTGGTTGTTAATATCTTTTAAAAACTGCCACATAGAGCGGCGTAGCTCGATATCAACTCCAGCTGTAGGTTCATCTAAAATCAGTAACTTCGGCTCATGCATTAATGCTCTGGCAATCATTAAGCGGCGCTTCATGCCACCAGATAAGGCTCTAGCTTGACTGTCACGCTTTTCCCACAAATCCAGTTGTGAAAGGTATTTCTCGGCGCGCTGTAACGCGACGGCACGGGTAACGCCATAGTAACCCGCTTGATTCACCACAATTTGCAGCACGGTTTCGAACTGATTAAAATTAAACTCTTGCGGTACAAGGCCAATACACATTTTGGCTTGTTCAAGTGTTTTATCGATATCAAACCCAAACACCTTGACGCTGCCAGCGGTTTTTTGCACTAACGAGCTAATCACCCCGATGGTGGTCGACTTACCGGCACCATTGGGCCCTAACAAAGCAAAAAAATCACCTTGTTCAACGGTTAAACTAATTCCTTTAACGGCTTGGACACCGCTTTTATAAGTTTTTTGCAGGTTTTCGATCACCAAAGCATTGGTGCTGTTACTCATTGCTATACCTCTAAGCTGTTTGTTAAGACGAGTGATTACACTGGCATTGTATTATCTATGACGTAATGTAACTGAAAAAGGTGCAAATATTTTCTAACGCCCAAAATAAAACTCCCGCCTAAAGCGGGAGTTTGCACACAAAGGGTTACATTAATCTAATGGAACCACTTTTGCGATATAAGGCAGGTTACGATACTGCTCAGCATAATCGATACCATAGCCAACAATAAACTCATCAGGAATGGTAAAACCGATAAAGTCGACAGGAACATCCACTTCACGACGTTCAGGTTTATCCAATAATGTACATAGTGCTAGGCTTTTAGGCTCACGCAATAATAACATGTCACGTACTTTATTTAGGGTGTTACCTGAATCAATCAAATCTTCAACAATCAATACATCGCGATCAGCAATCTCAGAAGAAACATCTTTTAAGATTTTAACGTCACGTGAGCTTGTCATTGCGTTGCCATAACTTGAAACTGACATAAAGTCGATTTCAACATGGCCTTTAATACGGCGACATAAGTCAGCCATAAAAACCACAGACCCTTTCAATAAGCCGACCATTAACAAACGCTCGCTGTCTGCGTAATGGGCATTAATCCTTTCAGCTAATATATCCAGTTTTTCGTTGATTTCTTCTGCAGAAATCATCACTTCGGTTGTGTGTTTCATATTACTCTCAATTGTCGTGACTTTCGGACTTAATCATTGGCTTCGTCGCGAGACTTTTGTGTGGCATAACCCCAACGATTTGTCAGCCCATGTTCAATACCCAAATGATCTAGAATTCGGGAAACCATGAAGTTTACCAGATCTTCTATCGATTGGGGATGGTGATAAAAACCTGGCGCAGCAGGCATGATAGTCGCGCCATGACGTGTAAGGCTTAACATATGCTCTAAGTGTATGGCACTAAAAGGAGTTTCCCGTGGCACAAGGATTAATTGACCACGCTCTTTAATGACCACATCAGCTGCTCTTTCTAATAAATTATTGCTCATTCCGGTAGCGACAGCTGCTAGGGTGCCAGTAGAACAAGGACAAATCACCATTTGTTTAGGTGCCGCGCTGCCCGATGCGGGTGGTGAAAACCACTCATCTTTACCTAACACCACCAGCTCACCAATCACAGAATCTGTCATTTCAAAATGCGCTAATAACTGCTCACGTGCTTTTTCAGGGTTGGCACTTAATTGCAGCGCTTCTTCAGTAGCAAGTACCACTCGTGCTGCGCTTGAAATCATCAAAAATACTTGATAATCCGCCTCAAGCAAGCATTGCAATAGCTTTAAACCATATGGCGCACCTGAGGCTCCAGTCCATGCAAGGCTAATGGCTTTGGGTCTTTTGTTGTACTGCGTTGTATTACTCATAAACTCTCTAAATATAGCTAAGTGTATCTCGCTATTTATACGTTCAGTGCACGCTTATGGATGCCTTAAAATGGTTATTTAAGCTAAAGCGCTAATTAATTTCTGATGAATACCATTAAAGCCGCCATTACTCATAATCACAATGGTGTCACCCGATTGAGCCAGTGACGAGACTGCGTTAATAATATCTGTAATCTCAGTCATCACAGTGACAGGAATACTGGCATGATTCATATTGGCACTCATGTCCCAACCAATATTGTCAGCTTGGTACAAAAACGCGCAATCTGCCAGTGCCATTGAAGCGGCTAAGGTGTCTTTATGTACCCCGCTTTTCATGGTATTTGAGCGAGGTTCTAAAACCACAATCAATTTACCACTGGCGTTATCCGCTTCACCCACTTTAGCTCGCAGCCCTTGCAACGTGGTAGCAATGGCTGTGGGATGATGAGCAAAGTCATCATAAACAGCAATACCACTCACCGTATCCAGTAGCTCCAGACGGCGTTTAGGCGGCGAAAATTGAGTTAACGCTTCAATAGCTTGTGCTGGTAACACACCAACATGACGCGCTGCAGCAATTGCCATCACGGCATTTTCAATATTATGCTGTCCCAGTAAGTCCCAATTCAAAATACCTTGAGATTCACCATCAAACATCACTTCAAATTCGTGACCATCTGCTGCAATGGTATTTGCATACCAACCTTTGCCAGCTTGTTTACCCGCTGTACTAGTCGCATAAAATAGCTCTTGCTCACTCCAGCAGCCTAACTCAATGACGTCTTTTACAGCCTCAACCTCAGCTGGCCAAATGACTTTGCCTTCACCAGGTACTGTGCGAATAACGTGATTAAACTGGCGCTGAATCGCCCCTAAGTCGGCAAAAATATCTGCATGGTCAAATTCAAGGTTATTAATCACCAATGTGCGAGGTCGGTAATGGACAAACTTAGAGCGTTTATCAAAAAAAGCACTGTCATATTCATCTGCTTCAACCACGAAAAAAGGGGAATGACCTAGCCTTGCTGACACACCAAAGTTTTGCGGTACGCCACCAATTAAAAAGCCCGGTTCGTAACCACAATATTCAAGCACCCATGCAAGCATACTTGAGGTTGATGTTTTACCGTGCGTGCCAGATACCGCCAGCACCCAGCGATTTGGCAAAATATATTCAGATAAGAATTGCGGTCCAGAAGTATAGTTAATACCTCGATTCAATACCGCTTCGACACACGGGTTACCGCGGCTCATTGCATTACCAATCACAACAACATCGGGCTGGTTTTCACCGTCTTTGCCCAATTGCACCGGATCAAAACCTTGGATAAGTTCAATTCCTTGCTCTTCAAGTTGGGTACTCATTGGCGGATAAACATTGGCATCACTGCCTGTCACTTTGTGCCCCATAGCACGGGCTAATAACGCAAGGCCGCCCATAAAAGTGCCACAGATCCCAAGAATATGTACGTGCATGTTGTTGCTCTTGTGAAAAAATTAATGGCTTATTCTAAAGCATTGTGACTGTAATTGTCAGGTGACAATAACAAGCTTTAATCTTGCATCCCATTCAACTGGGCAGAACGGCCCATTGTTGATATTTTTGCATAGTCATTTCGACTCATTCGGGTTTCTTTCTTGCTAAAAAAGCCGTAATAATGAACAGGCTAATTACGTTAACAAGGATTGATAATGATTAAGCTTGTCGCCCAAATATGCCCCCTGATTGTTACTGCTATATTACTCAACATTGGCATTAGCCATGCAGCCCCCAATAAAAATTACGCCATTCAGTTTAATCAATTAGGTTTTGGCGTTAATGGTACAAAAACAGCTGTGGTACCAGAGACTGATGCGGATAATTTTAGCGTGATTGAGCGGCATACTGGTAAAACGGTTTTTCAAGGAAAGTTATCTGAAGCCAAAACATGGGAAGCATCTGGTGACAACGTAAAGCTTGCGCATTTTGACGAAGTGACTCAGCAAGGTGAGTACTTCATAAAAGTTGACTCAATTCCGCAATCACTGCCATTTACTATTTCAGATGAGCGTTATAACAAACCATTAACTGCGGCCATTAAAGCCTATTTTTATAATCGCAGCGGCGCTGTGATTCAAAAAGAATTTGCTGGCCAATATGCGAGACCTGCTGCTCATCCAGACACTATTGTGTATGTGCACGAATCAGCGGCATCTAAAGCGCGCCCTGTTGGCACCGTCATTTCATCTCCTAAAGGTTGGTACGATGCTGGCGATTATAATAAGTACATAGTGAACTCAAATATCACAGTGTATACCTTACTTGCAGCGGTATCAGAACAGTCCAATGCCGTCATTAACCTTAACTTGAATATTCCTGAATCAGGTAATGCATTACCTGACATCATTGACGAAGTAATGTGGAATATTGACTGGATGCTGACCATGCAAGATCCCAATGATGGTGGCTTGTACCATAAGCTCACGACTAAGCGGTTTACTGGCGACACAGAAATGCCCCATAAGATGGACCAACCTCGTTACCTTGTTGCCAAATCCACAGCAGCCAGCTTAGGGTTCGCTGCAACAATGGCAAAAGCCAGCCAGATCCTTGCCCGGTATGATCAACACTTATCAATTAACCCTACAAATGGTCATAGCTATAGCCAGCAATTATTAATGGCAGCAAAGCAAGCATGGCAATGGTCATTGAAAAATCCAGCCATCCATTATCAACAGCCGAGTGATATCCACACTGGGACATATGCCACAGCTGGGGATGACTTAAATGATGAGTGGTTATGGGCAGCTGCCGAGCTTTTTGCTGCAACAGGCGATAGTGAATACCTCAGTAAAGTTGAAATACCGAAAAAGCCGCGTAACCCTGAGTGGGATAAAGTCGAAACGTTAGCCTTAATCACACTAGCATCACACTCTGATACGCCTTACAACATCGCAAAAGAAGCCAAAAAGCAACTCACGGCATTAACAGAGCGTTGGATTGAAGTGGGGCAAAATTCAGCTTACGGCCTTGCGATTAGTCCAAATGATTTTGTATGGGGCAGTAACTCAAACATGCTCAATAAAGCGGTGACGTTATTGCGTGTAAACCAAATCATAAACAATAAAGATAAGCCGAACAGTTTGTATGAGGAGCACGCTATAGCTATCGTCGATTACATTTTTGGTCGTAATCCAATGGGTATCTCTTATGTCACAGGAGTTGGCCAACAAACGCCGATGCATATTCACCACCGTGCTTCTATGGCTGATGGTATTAAAGCCCCTATTCCCGGTTTTTTAGCAGGCGGGCCACAACCAGGTCAACAGGACGCCAAAGATTGTAAAAAACAAGGCGGCATTTACCCATCAAAACAAGCTGCAAAGTCTTACCTCGATCATGATTGCAGTTATGCCAGCAACGAAATCGCCATTAACTGGAATGCCCCTTTGGTGTATATGTTGGCGGCGCTGGTTAATCAGGAAAATTAACCCAAACATATTTGTTTAAAAATACCAGTCGAGAAAAAGCGGCCTTGGAATAACATTTCCAAGGCCGCTTTCATTTTCTCACCACTGAGTTAATAGGGCCTGTTGTTCTTTGCTGGTTAAGTTTTGTTCGAAATAAAAGCGTTTTAATTGAGGCGGATGGATTGATGCCTAGTCATCTAAGCAAAATTCATCTAACAAAGAGTAAAACGCTTTTACTTGAACCCTTTGGGCAGCGTTTGTTGGCCATTTTTACTGCGTTATTAACTTTTTATGTAGAATAACTACACCACAAAGTCTCTTCCTTGTATAAATGGCCAACCATTCGCTGCAAAAATAACCTTGAAAGATCAACAGGCCCTAAGCTGAATGACGATCAATTATCCGGTTACACATCCAGTAACGTCAAAATCGTTTTACCGAGTAAACCTTCAACCACTTCCCTACCTTCGCCAGGAAAATGCCCATCAACCATTTTGATCAGGTTAGACATGCCATTAACGGTCATGTCAGAGGGCTCTGGTAAAGTTGAATTAGCAATAAGCATATTCAAAATATAACGGAAGCGCTTAACCGATAGCGCTTTATGCCAGCTCTCAGTTAATGCCTCTTTCGAACTAAAATCTAATTGCTCAGCAAAAATCGGAAATACTTTGCCTCTTAATGCATGAGCAAACTCTTTATTCGATTCGTAATAGCCTTGTAAGGTACTCTTTCGCACCCCTGCAACTTTGGCAATGTTGTCATACGTCACACAATGCCAGCCGCTTTCAAAAAAGATATCCAAAATAATTTGGTTATACTTCTGAAAGTTAGCTTCTTTCTCTTCTTTAGAAATCTTCGCCATTACTTTTAACTCTTTAATTAAGTGCCCTTTCAACTGCTGATCATTGTGCACGAATCTCACATAAAATCAATATTAGGTATTAAATACGAAAAAATACTTGCATTGCGTACCAAATATGAATAACCTACACCCAATTCGTACCGGGTACCGTTATAATTTTGTCATTGAGAGAGAGAAACATGAAAAAATCAGTATTAGCATTATCAGTCATTTCTGCATTATTTCTTGCAGGTTGTAGTTCAGATGATGACAATGAAGTGATTACACCAGATCCTGTAGAAACAAAATCTATTTCCGTTTCTGTTAATTCTAATATCACTAAAGAAACCGTTTCTGCTGATATTGTTTATCCTGTTAATCCACCAAATCCCGAAGAAGTACCTTTAGCTCAAGTTTACTCTGAAACAGGCTATCCTCACTTTTTACGCACAAATGATTACCAACTTTGTGTTGTGCCTAGTTCAGCAGTTGTTCGAGGTGAAGCTTGTATTGATGTAATTGATCTTACTGATGCAGAACAAACTTTTGAATTTTTAATAGATGCACATGAAGAAGATGTAAAAGTCGAGCTTAGTTTTACGGGAGAGCATGCCTCCGAAGAAGTTCGATATTACTACACAGCTGTTGGCTCAACCGATATTAATAATGACCAAGGTATTTTTGAAATTACAGCAGAATACGACCCTTCATATAGTTACGTTACACTTGAAGGTATTGCAGTCATTGACGGTTTAAATTCATTGATTAATGATAACCATTTCTTACTGGCTCAAACTAAAGAAGCTGACAAGCAGGATGACACTTCCAAAGGTCTTTACTATACCTATATTCAGAAAAGGTCAGATATTGTGTTAACTGCCAGATCTGGTGAAATATTAGTAGATGATATTGCTTACAATAGAAAAGAGCCTGAGCATACCCATTATAAATTTAAAACCTCTGAAAATGATGGTTCTGTTATCATCATCGCTCCTGACTTGGGAGAACCAATTGTAATTGAGCCAATCTCTCCTGTTGTTACTGAAGAACAAGTAGTCGGAGCAACACTTAAATCATATGACCTTAGTAAAGGAGATGCCCTTTATTCTGCTGAACTTAACAATAATGGCTTTGCAGAACCATGGATTTATCCTTTAGAAACCTTTGATGGCTCGACGACTTTGAGTGATTATGATTTTAGCTTTTCTGTATCAGGCTTTAAGAAACATGCAGATTACAGCACTTACATGAACATTTATCTAACGAAAAAGCCAGCAAAGCTTCCGTCAAATAGCATAGTAGATTCTCGTCTAGATCTTTATGATGATGGTCGTGTCTTCCATCATTCTGCAGATGGCTATAATGACTTTTTACGTGATGAGGATGAAAAAGCACTAAAAGGTGAGGCGGCCATTAACGCTATGCGTAAAATTGGCGATGAAATGTTTGTGATTCCACGTATCGACGGTAACAAAAAGGATACTAACTTCATCGTACGAGTAAATGATGACAACAAAAATGCATTTGAATTTACAATTAGTGATTTGACAGTTGAAAAACGTGAGCTTTCTCTAATAGACTCTGCTGTTGAAGTTGAACGTTCATCAAATCAATAATTCGATAATATCATCTCTCTAAGTGCTCGCTTTTCCCTAAATAGGATACGAAGCATATTAATGTAAAAAAGAGTCTCATATGAGACTCTTTTTTACATTCAATTACTATTTCTTCTCTAAAATAAGCTCTGTTAGCTTATCAATTTTTTCGTGTAATTGTCGAATTTGTTCATCTTTTACGTTACTATTAATTTCTATTCCGCCAAATTTTTCAAGCTTTTCTGTATCACAGTTATCCCCTTGCTCATCTCGCATGATTTTGGTCTCTTCACCCATCACATCTAATACAGCACCTACCATCATATTGAGGAAAACAAAGGTGGTTAAGAAGATAAAGCTTAAATAATACAGCCAGCTTAATGGGTATACTTCCATGGTTTCATACATGATCGATGTCCAAGATTCGAACGTCGAGATTCGGAACAAGGTGAGCATAGCAATCGACACATCGCCCCATAAAAAGTCATTCACATTGGCAAAAAACATGCTGCCAATAGCGCCATAGATATAGAAAATAACGAACATGAGCAGTGCGATATAACCCATTCTTGGGATCGCTTTTAATAGTGCATTAATCAACATTCTTAGCTCAGGCACCATAGACACTAATCTAAGCACCCTGAATATACGTAGCAATCTTGCGAGTAAAATCGTTGACCCGCCTAAAGGTACTAAGCTACCGATAACGATAATGGTATCGAAGATATTCCAGCCTTTGGAAAAGAAAGACTTAATACCATCACTCGCCATAAATCGGATGATCAACTCAAATAAGAAAAAGCCAGTGATCGCAATATCCAATACCCATAAGCTTTGCTCAAGCCAAGGCGGTAAATGGTAAGTGTGGGCACCAATAGATAATGCAGAAACAATAATCACAAAGATAACAAAACCTTGGAAGGTTTTACTTTGATCAACTTTTTTAAGGGTATTGAGGATACCAGTAGCTTGCATGGTGGGTTGTTCTCTCCAAAAATAAACCCCTCGGTTTTGAGGACACGAGAGCCTACTTAACCAAGATTAAAATAGAATTAAATGCAACGATCAACACAGTAAAGTGCATATCGCTACCCGTTAAAGGCCGCTAATATACAAGCTGATGGTTTCTTTCACTAATTAACTTATGTTAAAAAACAAAAAACCTAAGAAAACGTTCGCTTTCTTAGGTTTGTTTATTGCTCAGATTTGTCAGTATTAACTGCTCAAACTGAGTATCGTTAACAGTGATTCATGCCGATTATAAATGAGCAAATTGGCGTATCAAATTATGGTAAACATTATGCAGTCTATCCAATTCTGCACGCGGCGTATTACCCGCAGCAATAAGCGATTGAATTGACTGATCAAGTTGATATAAATTTTCTCTTAAAACCGATTCTGACACCATACTTTGCATCCAAGTGATTGCTGCAACTCGCTCACCACGTGTCACCGCTGTCACTTTATGCAAACTACTGGACGGGTAAACAACCGCATAACCCGCAGGCAGTTTAATGGATTGCTCGCCAAATTCAGTGGCGATAATCAACTCACCGCCATCATACTCATCGGGTTCAGAGAGAAATACTGTCATCGATACATCACTACGCAGCACAACCTGAGTATTGGGTACACGCATCACTGCTGCATCAACATGAAAGCCATATTCTTCAGACTCTGCATAGCGGTTAAAACACGGCGGAAATATCTGATGCGGTAATGTAGCAGAAACCACTTTGGGTGTTTCACCTATTTTATTCAACAACTGGTTTGCCAACTGTTGAACCTTGGCGTCACTGGCCAGTGCTTGGCTGTTTTGCTTGACTGCCGCAGCCATTCCCATTGCCGTATTTTTACCGTCATCCCAAGGGACTGACTGCAAAGTTTGTCGATATGCTTTTACGTCTTCTTTAGACAGTATTTGCTCAATTACAATCATTAGTTAACTCAACTCAATCCTTAGAATTCATAGGTCGCTGACAATTTAGCATTTCTAGCATCGCCAAGGTACATAAATGCGCCCGAGCGATAAGCGGCTGTAAAATACTCTTCATCTAGCACGTTACCCACATTCAAGCGGAAAGTTAATGACTCAGTTGCGTTGTAGTTAGCAAATAAATCAACCACTTGGTAATCTGGAACAACAATGCTGTATCGGCCGTTTTCATCATCATAACCCGCTGCAGTATCAGGTTGCCCGCCGTACATTTCGCTTTGATAGGTGTAACCTGCACCAACTACAAACGCTTCATTAATTTGATAACGTAATTGTAGATATGCACTTTCATCAGCAAAGTTACTCAACGCAAGGCCTACGCTTTCTTCATTGAATGATTCAAGCACCTCTGAATCCATAATCGCTGCTGAAAATTGCACGCTTAATGCTTCAGTAATATTACCCACCATGCCAAACTCGACACCTTGAACTCGGTTTTTACCTGTATTTAATGTGCCAAGTGTTGAGTAGCTGTCGCCCACACTTTCCATTACGTCACTCTTGGTGATTTGGAAAACTGACGCCGAAAACATCACACTGTCATCAAATAGCATCCATTTAGTACCAAGCTCAATGTTTTCAACTAATTCTGGATCGGCTGCACGCGCTTGTTCAGCAGTACCACACACCCCACCATAACCACAGCTTGCGCCTAAGTCTGACTCACCACCATTGATATTGGTTGCAGTACTGTAATTAGCATAGATATTCCCTTCATCAGTGATGCTATACACTAACCCAAGGTGTCCGTTAAACATGCTGTCATCATATTCGTACAACACATCTCCATTTCGACTGCTCGATGTATCATTCTGATAATCAAAGCTATCTTGTCTAACACCAAAGAACAGCTCTAGATCGTTTGTAAGCGCTACCGTATCCATAAAGTAAGCTGAAATGGTCTCTATTTGATACTCAGCATCATTGATGCCTTTAGTGTAAGTTCGGCCCATAAGTTTATCGATATTGTCGACAGGGTTACCGTCACCATCTAACATACAGTAAGCACCAGAGTCACCACGCCTCCCTGCTGTTATACAGTTAGTTTCGTTGGCAAATTCAATATCATAAACACCGTTATCAACTTGCTGATCGGTATACTCTAGGCCAAAAACAAACTTGTTCTCCATGCCTAGAATTTGTGTATTCCAAAACAAATTAAATTGGGTGCTGATGTAATCAACTTCTTGGTTACCTTGATGAGTACTTAAAGTCAGAGTATCAACACCTGGTGCGACAGGATCTGATTCGCTGCGTGTCGTTCCACTAGCACCTGTGGTGATATAACCGTTTTCAGTTTTACCGACACGAGTTGCATTATAAAAGGTCAGATTATCGTTAATGTCATATTGAGTGCGCAGGGTAAAAGTCAGCACTTCTGAATTTAGAAAATCTGATTCTTGTGCATATACAGGAATATCAGAAATGGGCTCACGGGTAGATTGATCAAAGTAGCTACCTAAATCAGCCACATCTTTTGCATCTAAATAATAGCCATCAGCAATGAAAGACAAATCGCTTGTTGGCTCAAATACTGCTGAAAGTTGCACACCATTGCGCTCACGGCTAATGCCTTCCCTGCCAGGCTTATCTTCATCAGCAAGTAAACCATTGACACGTAAACCGACAGTATCTGACACGGCATAGTTATAATCTAAAGTTAAGCGGCGATGATCGTCAGTACCTAATGCCAAATCAACACGGCCCAAGTCGTACGATGTTGACGCTTTTTTAGTCACGCTGTTAATCGCACCACCTGAAGAACCACGACCTGCAAATGTCGAACTCGGACCTTTAGTGATTTCAACAACTTCTGTGGCAAAACTTTCACGGGTTGTCATACCAGGATCGCGCAGACCATCAACAAAAACATCACTACGCGCTTCATGACCACGAATAATGTAGCGATCGCCAAAGGCGTTACCGTTTTCACCAGTACCTAAAGTAATACCTGCTTGTGCTGACAAGATATCCTTTAAATCTGTTTTACCTGATTCTTGTATTTGATCTTGGGTTAATACAGTGATGACTTGTGGTGTATCAACAAGATCTGCAACACGCCGTAAATCGCCAGAGGCTTCAGATAAGTAAACGGCGTTCTTTACACCGTGAACTTTAATACGCTCAATGGCTTCAGCAGTTTGGTTTTTATCGCACTCAATTCCGCTAACTTCTGGGTTACAGGTCTCATTAACTTCTTGATCTGCAGAGACTATAGGAGAAGAGAAAACGAGAGCGGCTGCTACGGCTTGTGCGCCTAGTGATAAATGTTTTTGGTTGGCTTGTTTCATGTTACACACTGTCCTTTGTTAACAGATTCCTAATATTCGCGCGGATGGTAACAAACCAACAACAGTAATGTAAATCGTTATCATTTATATTTACACTGGGATAATTCAGTATAGAAAACGAATAAAAACGTCCTGCAATCGCTAAAGGTATTTAAAGAGGAATAAAATAAACGAGAAAAGTGTTTATAAACGTAGCTTGAAGCTTGTAGTGAGTAGAGAATCACGTGTAGTCACATAAGACCTACATGCTGCATCTGAGCCAATAGACTCAATCAAAACAGGATTTATCTAGCCATTAAATCAAAGAATGAATTGTTTACATACAGCAGTCAAAAGGCCCATCTACTAAAAATTGATTAATCTTGTTCGCCAATGGCATAGATCTCTAACGGTAGATCGTCAGGATCGCTAAAAAAGGTAAATGACTTGCCTGTATATTCGTCGACTCTAATCGGTTCAACATCAATATTGTGTTGCTGTAAATGTGCAACAGCCTGATGGATATCATCCACTTTAAAAGCTAAATGACGTAAGCCTTGCGCCTCAGGGTAACTGGGTCTTTTCGGCGAATGAGGAAGAGAAAAAAGCTCAATTTGCGTGCCGTCCTTCAGCTGTAAATCCAGCTTATACGAGTCACGTTCTTGACGATAATTTTCAGCAAGTACTGTAAAGCCTAATACTTGAGTGTAGAAATACTTCGAGCGTACATAGTCACTTGCAATAATCGCTACATGATGAATACCGTTAAACATAACGCCCCTTTCAATCTATGATAAAAATAAAACCCTGATAGAGAGTCTATCAGGGTTTTAATCATGACACTGAGCAATAATTAATCAAAAATCTTAATCAGAAGTTTTAATCAATTATCGTAAGCCTTTAAACGCCGACTTCACCGCCATCATTTTTACGAATAACCACAGTTGCATCACGAGGGCGTAATGTCATACCTGCAGGAGTTTCCTCGGCTGCATTGCTTGAATAAGGCCAATTGCTTGGATGCTGAATATTAGCAAATACCGTGCTGTAATCAGATGTAATCGCAAAACCAGTCACCTCACAACCATTTGGCCCAACAAAGAAGCGCTTTAGCTCACTTTGATTGTCCGCAGAAACCACTTGCTGATTGTCGTCATCATCAACCAAAGTTGATGGCACAATCGCTAGCATTTGATCATTGGTGTACTCTTCGACTTCATCTGCACCATTATCAGTTTGAACCCACATAATGCCGCGCTGATCGAAAGCCAAGCCATCAGGACTTGCAAACTGATTTAAGTCATTCAGACCAGAGATGTTAGTCTCTTCGTCTGCATCAGTAGGTGCACCAAAGACAAAAATATCCCAGTTAAACTCCGTTGCTTCTTCACCTTCATCCCAACGGATAATATGACCAAAGCTATTATTCAAACGTGGATTAGCTGGATTGGTATCATCTGTGCGTTTTGTGTTGTTGGTCAAAGTCAGATATACACTGCCAGTAAATGGGTCAACCGCAGCCCACTCAGGACGATCCATTGGTGTTGCCCCTACTAAGTCTGCTGCACCTGCCGTATTTAAGATAATCGCAGCCACCGAATCGAAGCTATCGGCTAATGTGTTACCATCAGTTGTCGTGCTATCAAGTGTTAATGGTAACCAAGCACCCACGCCATCTTCACTGAATTTAGCCACATATAACGTACCTGAATTCATGTACTTATCGCCCATTGCTAAACGATTAGTCGCATTGGCATCCGCTTCATCCCAAACGGCATCTGAAACAAATTTATATAAGTACTCAAAACGTGAATCATGACCAGAATAAAATGTAATTGGCTTACCTGCCTCTAGCTTACCAAAAGTACAGCCTTCGTGACGAAAACGCCCTAAAGCGGTACGTTTAACAGCACGAGAGTTAGGGTTATATGGGTCGATTTCTACAATATAACCGTGGCCATTAGCTTCATTGCGGTAATCATTCGCAGCACTTGAACCTGTCGGTGTAATATCAAAACGAGCAAATTCATCTAAACGCTCTTCATCATTCCCTGCTAAGTGGTTCCAGCCGTAGCGAGTATCTGAAGTTGAAATCCCAATACGGCTTTGATCTTCAGTTAAGGTGCCATGACTGACGAAGTAACCAGGCCAGTTTTCTTCACAAGTCAGGTATGTTCCCCAAGGCGTGTAGCCATTACCGCAGTTATTCAATGTACCACGAGCTTGGCTGCCATCTGGCGAATAACGAGTTTCTAAATAAGATGTATAAGCTAATGGACCGGCAACATCCATGACTGTTGCACCAGTAAAACGGCGATTATGTGAGTCGTTTTCAACCACTTGCCACATGTTGTCTTTTAACTGAATACGCACAACAGAAATACCATGGGCATTAATCTCTTTACGCACTTCATCAATGACAGTTCGCTTACCATTCGCATCAAGCGTTGGCCCCATTGGGTGTAAGGCATTTTGATTAATATATTCATGGTTAATACAAAGCAAACCATCATCTGCTGCGTCATTTAACGGAAAGAAATGCATCCCATCATGATGCATTCCTACAGCGTTTTCTTGATCTACAGCGGTATTTGAGCCGTCTTCTTTCCATGCATTTGCTTTACTGTTTAGAGGCGTACCCCATGGAGCAAGTACATAAGCAGAATAGCCTGCTGGTACTGCAACAGCATCAAGTTTTGAGCCAGCAATAGAGTCAAAACCTAATACCGCAGCGCTTTTAGTCGGCGGAGTCTCTGCTGGTGGTGGCGTGGTGGTTGGTGGCGGTGTGCTTGAATCGTTATCAGAACTACATGCTGCTAATCCTGTTCCAGCAAACGCTGTCATAGCACTTAACCCTAAGCCACGTTTTACAAAGTCACGACGTGATAAATGGTTTTCCATCACGGTGGCAAATGGCACATTATTGCTTTTGTTATATTTGGTTGGGTCGAATGTCGCCTTGCTCATAATCTATCCTTAAGTTTGCTCACATCATTAATTGGGGGCTAAATTAGTGAACATAAGATAAGCAGGCTTTGTGACAAATTCACGCCATCTTGATGACAGCAAGATGACGCTTTTATAGCAAAATAATGAACAGAGAATGAAGTGTGATGGTGACCACAATAGATGTGGCAACATTAAAAATAGTTAAATCAAAACACGTAACACTTTGAAAAAGTTAATACATATTTGCTACTTTCGTTTCGATTTTGCAAGCGCTTTTTGTCGAGCTTGTTGCTTTAGCGAGCCTTTCTTCGTTTTACGCGTCACAGGAGCAACCTGGGTTAAATCAGGCTCAAACCCTGGTAACCATTGCTGTGGTAGTCGCCTATCTAAAAAAGCTTCTAGCTTGATCAGTTGTGGCTCGTCATCAACACTTAATAATGTAATTGCTTGGCCTGTGTTACCTGCACGGCCTGTTCGGCCAATACGATGAATATAGTCTTCATTCTGGAAAGGAAGCTCAATATTAACCACATAATTTAGTTTGTTAATATCTAATCCTCTGGCGGCAACATCTGTCGCAACTAACGCGTTAATTTCGCCAGATTTAAATTGAGTTAACACACTCTCACGCACAGCTTGTGAAAGATCCGCATGAAAGGCTGCAGCATTAACGCCAGCTTGCTGTAATTGCGTAGCGACTTTATCTGCGCCCTGTTTAGTGCGGCTAAAAATTAACGCTTGTTGCCAATCTTCTTTTTTAATGAGATGACTTAATAGTGATAATTTTCTCTTGCTATCAACGTTATATACTCGCTCAACAATACTCGTTGCAGTGCTGTTTCGTTGATGAGTTTCAATCACTTGAGGTGAATCTAATAAGCGTTTACTGAATTTAAAAATGCGTTCATCCAAGGTGGCTGAAAACAGGAGTGTTTGACGCTCTTTTGGTACACGTTTCAACACTTCGATGATTTCATCTCTAAAGCCCATATCCAGCATGCGATCGGCTTCATCAAATACTAAATGTTTAAGCTTGGATAATGACATCACTCGATTACGTAAATGATCGAGTAAGCGCCCTGGTGTGGCAACAATAATATCAGCGCCTGCTTGGATCGCATTAGCTTGAGCTTTGATACTGACTCCACCATAAACAATCACAGAACGAATATCGGTGCCAGATGCATATTTTTCAACATGTTGATGCACTTGCTGAGCAAGCTCTCGGGTAGGCACCAAAATTAACGTTTGGGTGTAATGCGTTAACGCATCTTGCTTGTCATCAACACTGTCATTGACTTGAGGTGCTGTTGCTTTTGATTGCAACAACATTTGAATGATTGGTAATGTAAAAGCGGCTGTTTTTCCTGTGCCCGTTTGCGCGCCAGCTAATACATCTTTACCAGACAATACCACTGGTACCGCCTGCTGTTGAATAGGCGTAGGCTGCTCGTAGCCTAACCGAGTTAACTGCTTAACTAACAAAGGCAATAACTGCAACGACGAAAAAGACATAACCACTCCCAATTATTAAGCCGCAAAGTTTATCACGCCTAACAATGAAAGCCAGCCACACAGCAGTTATCGGCAACTATTTAATCACCTTTGTAGACAACTAAATATTACCCAATTCATTATCTTTTTAGCGCCTTACCTGATATTTATTATTTGCCAGCAGTCATCGCGCCATACCCACCCCATTTAGTGGCGGCTAAACCAATAATAAAGCCTGCGAATAGGCCATCAGCCACAAACCAAAATGGTGATTGAAACACCCCATTAAAGCCAAATATAGCCACCATCATCGCTTGTATTTGATCGTATGCTAACAATGTTAATACCAGATTTAACCAACCGCCCATCACAATAGCGGTAAGCCACCAAGGTAAAGAAATCTTTAAAATGGGATGATAATCAAACACACCAACAAGTCCGATAATCGCACCAAAGGTGATATACCATAACAGTATGCCCCACAAAAATTGTGTGCTTGTATCGGGCGAAAACAGAGGAATTATCCAAAAGCACAGTAAACCAATCACTAAACCAATCAGCTTGCCTATGGCTGTACGAGTAATAAGAGAAGGGTTATTGAACATAGCACCTCCAAGTCAAAACCTTATGTATTAAGCGCAACATTAAATAATGGCCAAGGCGATAGTGAGTACTAACCACCTTATCGATTAAGTCATTTAATATTAGCCCTCACAGGGGTTTATTGTTGTGATCATCAATCAATTTACCGAACCTAAAAAGCGCTTTCTACCCTAGTTTTTTAGTACAAAAGCCAGCAATGGTTTATCGCAGTCAGCTTCTTCTACAACACCCATTGGCGTAAAACCATTTTTATTCAAGACAGCTATTGAACCTACATTATGTTGAGCCACTTCAGCAAAAATAGGCCGAGTTGAGTGCGCTGATAAAAATAGCCGTAATGCATTAGTCGCATAGCCTTTTCCCCAATACTCACGACCAACCCAATAACCCAAAAGCCATTGGTTCTCACTTTGCCACAGCACAATGCTACCAATTACGACATCGTCAACAATGATCGCTTGTGCAGCGATTGCAGGATTACTCAAAATATTCTGATACCAATGTTCAAAAAATGCATTACGATCTCGAGCTGGAAAATCAGCCATTTCATTGGCCTCGGGCTCACATTGAAATTGAAATAAGTGCTCTAAATCTTCAGATTTAACATCTCTAAGTTGTAAGTGCATTAAACATCCTTTAATTGATTTCTATCCATAATCTTGGCTTTACTGGTTGCCAATCCCAATTAGTCAGTCAGTAAGCTTAGGCAAAATTGCCAAAAATTGATAAACTCTGCCTGTTAAACTTAACCTTTTTACAGCGTAATCTCTACTCACAGGAAAACCACAGTGACAGACTCAGCCATCCGCCTAAATAAATACATCAGTGAAAGTGGCATATGCTCAAGACGCGATGCCGATCGATTTATTGAGCAAGGTAATGTTTTTATCAATGGCAAACGAGCACAAGTGGGTGATCAAGTTTCATTTGGCGATAAGGTCAAAGTGAATGGCCAAGATATTGAGCCACGAGATGCTGAAGATTTAGTCTTTATCGCCCTAAATAAACCCGTTGGTATCGTCAGCACAACCGAAGGCACTGAACGCGACAACATCGTCGATTTTGTTAACCATTCAACGCGAATTTTCCCTATTGGACGTTTAGATAAAGACTCCCAAGGGTTAATTTTCCTGACTAACAACGGTGATTTAGTCAATAAAATTCTTCGTGCGGGTAATAATCACGATAAAGAATATGTCGTGACCGTGAATAAACCGATTACTGATGACTTTATCAAAGGAATGGGCGCAGGTGTGCCTATTCTTGGCGTTGTGACTAAAAAGTGTAAGGTCGAACAAGTCTCAACTTATGCCTTTAAGATAGTCCTAGTTCAAGGGTTAAACCGCCAGATCCGCCGTATGTGTGAATACTTTGGCTTTGAAGTAACTAAACTTGAGCGTCAACAAATTATGAACGTTAGCCTTAAAGGTTTACCGATTGGCGAATGGCGTGACTTAGATAAACAAGAATTAGATGTGCTATTTGATATGATCAAAGACTCATCATCAGAAGATAAAAAATCAGCCCCAAAAAAGAAGCCTAAGCCTAAACCCAAAACGCAATCACTGCGTGATAAAATCGAAGGCCCTGAACACTTTATGCAGCACAACCGCAGCAGCAAACATAAAGGCCAAGCAAAGGGCGGTGGTAAAGGACAAACTAAGGGACAAGCCAAAGGGAAAGGTAATGCTAAAGGTGGTAAAGGCAAACCAAGTGCAAGTCGTAAACCTAAACGCTAAGTAGTTTGTCATCATAAGAAACAAAAAAGCTTAGCACTTAATAGCATTTTTCTACTAAAAATCACAAAAAACACCGTTTAACATAAACATTAAACGGTGTTTTTATTTCTTATTTCTTAGTTAATAGTTCAACTAAGGTGAAAGTTACTTATATACCGACTTAATGGCCTGCCTCACACCTTCATACAAACGCTTAAGCATCTTATCGAAAATCATTCGAATAGTTGCATAAGTTAGATCGGTAACCACAGTAACCACAGAACCGGCAAAGGCGAGCATATGCCCTAACAGCCCTCTGACTTCCTCAGCTGCAGCACTAGCTGCTGATGCAATTTTTTCTAAGGTTTTTGCCACCAAATCATAGAAAGTTAGCCCTGCAGAAATTGTCGCTTGAGCTGCAACTGCAGCGTAATAACCCGTTTCTTTTAAGATAGTAATTAACGCAGCACTTAACCTATCACTCCAGTAGTCACTGTAACTTGCTTGGTTACGGTTTTCATATTTCAACTTTACAGGCTGTAAGTATTCATTAGCTTTAGTGCTTAAATGAGCCCAGCTTTCGGTATCTGCAGAGACAAGATACCCAGGCACTGCACCTTCATCCGGATCCATACCATGCGCACTAATTTTCAGGCCTTGGCTATTATCAAGTCGATATTCAAAACCTTTGTAAGGTGCATGAATAAATGGCCAAAGCGGTACCTTAGGAACCAAGTCTGCACCATGGGTACAACGGTGGATTTTATTTAATCGATTAGTGTTTTTGTTGGCAAAGCTTTGCTGACCCACTCTCGGCGCACCAAAAGTGTATAAGTTAACGTTCGATGAATAGTTGTTTAAAGCTGCCCAATCCGCCGTTAACGATGCTAAGGCACCACCTAAACTGTGCCCGACACAATGAACAGCTTTTCCAGGATTTGCCGTACGCCATTGGTCTAAAAAGGTTTTGAATTGAGGACGTAAAGAGTTAAATGCATTATTAAATCCTGCATGGACAATTTGCCCACCTTCACTCGATGTTAAGCCTATTTGAGCATTGGTAGACCAATCAGCAATAGAGTTAAACTGAGTACCTCGTATTGCGATAACAGCATCTCCTTGATACTGACCTTTACCCACTCCCATAGCAGCAAAACCGGAATGGCGATTCATTACAAATCCTCCCGTTTTCCCAATACCTTTAGCTTGAAAGTCATAATGATTATTAATGTAGGCATTTCCGAATTTAGTTCTACCGCCAAATTCAGATTGCATATCAATGAGTGAGTACGTCGCTTGCGATAATTCTGCCGCAAGTTTTGGAGATAAAATAGGCATTTAACAATCCTTGTAAATGTTTAATTTAACTAATTTAAGGGTTTAATACTTACCATGAATTTTACGTTTTTCTACTTCAATTTTTTCTAGTTCAGGCCAGCGACAAATGCTGTCAATTTCATATCTAACGACACCTTGCTCGTAGCTGTCGTTAATAACATGATGAACCATTTCTTCCTCTGTAAGCTCACAATTCAGCGAAGCCAGACGTTCTTGAAAATAGGGACTGTGTTTTATCCCTCTGGATTTTGTAGCCCATATATAAGGATCTTGATATTCCTCATAGCGATCGTCTTCAACACGAATAATTTGAGAGATAATATTGGTAGAAAATAAACCATTTGGATGCGTTGACTGAATGACAATCTCAGGAAAGCTAAACTCACCATTGCTGCCTGTCGTAGTGTAATCATAAACACCATCTTCCATGACATTGATATAGAGGTAGCCTCGACGTAATTTAAGGCCTTCTACAGGCTTACCGTGCAGTGTAATTCTTCCTGAAACTGAAGGAAAAACTTCAACATCGACTGCTTTTTTGAATATACCCAACACAGTTCCCTCCGAGTGACTGCTGACCACCAGCATCAGTAAACAGCTGACTAATGCCGCAAATACAGTGAATTTTTTCATGTATTTAATGTCCCTTGCAATGGCGTCATATTCTGATTCAAGGCGCTAATTATAAAGAATTTAAAATGTGGATTGTATTATCACAATTAACTATATAGGTATGAATTTACATATTAAAGGCAAGAGGCTTACCCTAATGAGTATTACGAATAGATGAATAAATAGGCTAGTTATATAAGGTAGGTTAACAGCTTAAAATGAATAATATCCCCCCATGACCATTTTCCAAAAAGCCAAGGTAAAACGGTACTTAAAACAGTAAAGCGAAAGCATCAATGATAAAACCTGTTTTTGCACGCTTGCCAACAGCGGCTCAACTTACAAACTGACTCATTTATTCAATAAAAACGTCATTGGAATTGCTAGTCGTTCAGCCCAGTCATCCTCAGTATGAGCCTTACCTTTAAAAAAGTGGCTTTGCCATAGCTCTTTATCATACTCAGCAGCCTCAAACAGTTTATCCACATCAGCTTGAAGCGGCGGATACATGGCATCAAGGGTTTGATCGCCATAATCAAAATACAATTTCACTTGAGGCTTAGTGGCAATCTGCTTAGCTAAATACTGATTAAACACCTGTGGTATCGGGTTATTTTCTGTAGCAAAAGAGCCTGGCCAATGAGTCGATAAACAAGCGGCACCACCAAATATATTCGGGTACTCTAACGCCGTATACCAAGAGATTAACCCTCCCATACTTGAGCCCATAATAAAGGTATTTTGCTTATCTGTTGCGACCTTGAAGTGAGTATCGATATAGGGTTTTAGTTCAGTAACGATAAACTCAGCATACTTATCAGAATACACCGCCTGCGCTAATAGCTTTTCAGTTTCATTGCGCTGGGTTTGATACAAACTGGTTTGGGTATCTTCACTTAACGACTCAAACGGCTTTTGCGGAAAATATTCGCTATGGCGAGACTGCTCTGCATTATGAATACCCACCACGATAAAAGGCTTAATATCTTTATTTTTATTAAGGTTTGCAGCGGTTTCATCCACTTCCCACGCTGTGCCATTCCACGACTGAGTGGCATCAAATAGCACCTTACCATCATGCATATATACCACGGAATAAGGAGCCCTAGCAGGGTAATCTTCAGGTAACCACACATCAATAGGGCGTGGTTTTATAAGGGTAAATTCAATGTGTTTTTCATCAAGACGTTGTAATGTCCCTTGGCTGACAGCAGGTAATGACTTTTGTGAAAATTCAGGTGCTGCACCAGTCTTAGATTCAATATTGACTGCCGCTGCGCTGTATGACAAAAAAGATAACATTACAGTCACTAACAGAGGCGTCGTCACCTTAATAAAAGACGTAGAACCATTATTCTTGTTTAGCTTAAAAGCCATATTGTTTTCCCTTACAACACGATTGATTACCCATAACAAACATAATTCAATTAAAAAAATAACACTAGCTAAATTAGCCATGCTTTAAGCTAGTTAGTAATGTCGTCCTAGTTTGAAGTGTCGTGTTACTGCCGCAGCCTAAGCCGAACATAACAGCGATAATACATCCCTACTCCATAAAGCCATAATGTGGTCGTACAATTACCTAATAACAAAAATGCATATCCCACCAACGTAGGTTCAATGACTGCACTGAAAAGAAAATCTATGATACCGCCGACATCTTGTAGAACTATCCGCTCTTCCGTCTGATTACAAATTTTATAACTCATAAATCCCTTTAATATTTTTTAGCCATTTAAAAATAAAGCCCTACTAATGAGTAGGGCTTTATTTTACTTGATTAAGGTTTTTGGGAAAAATACCAGCGATTATCTTCAAACAGCTCAAAACGGCACGAACTTCTTTTTATTTTCTCCATTATTCCTGCTTGGTATTCTATTTTTATTTTCTTAATTTTATGACCTTTGTACATTCTCTCTGTAAATCCATCTGCTATATCGAACACATCGTATTTAATTAATGTTTCACTACCAAAGCGTTTTAAATGTCCTTCGTACCATTTTTCTCTAACCTTTCTTCTCTACTACTTAATGACTTAGGCAGCAGGTGAAAAAATAATTCTGGGTCATTCTTTAAAAAACTATTCACCATATAATCTTGGCAAACAGCTTTTAAATTTTCGTCAGAGCCATCTTCAATTCCTGCAAAGCGCTCTAGGGCACTTGTTGAAAAACTCAAGCCTAGGCTTAACATCAAGCTCAAAAGCACACATCTTATTTTCATTACTATTCCTTTAGTTTTATCTTTAAAAATCCAATTATTTATATCGAGAAACTGAGGTTTATTAGTTGTTTTGCTGCGCCCTTCTGCGCTCCACATCTGCTTTAGTCATCCCCATAGCATCTGTCATGTAGCACATTTTAACCATCTGAAACATTTGCACTAACGAGCTGATTCGCCCCGCATGCATTTGCACGTTTAACATCGCCATAGTCGCGTCCATTTCATCATTATCGCCAACGGATGCAGCAACAGTACTCAAGGCTGAATTTGCCTCGTTAATCTCCGCTATCATGCGTTGATATTCGGTGACATTTTCAGGTACATAACAGGTGGATGTTTCGGGTAATTGACTTAAAAAAATCTGATATTCATCAACAAACTTATTGGCCTCAACCAAAGTTTGCTCACCGAGTTGTTGTAACTCTTGCACTTTACCGCTTTTAAACATATCAATGGCACTGGTCTGCGCCTCTGTCATTCGATTAAACTCTTCCATAAGCGCCAGCTGTTTATCGGTTATAACTTGGCTACGTTCCGTTATCGGTAATGTTTTAGCATCAAATGAGGCTATGGCGGCTTGGTTCCCTGCTAGGGATGCAAAACTTGTTGCTGTTAATGCAGCCAACAATAAAGTGCGTTTTATATATTTCATTCTAAAATCCATTTTAGTTTTCGGTTTTTGATAGATTAATCTTATGTTTGCAACACTATAAACAACCGATAAAGGCCATAGCACAACATGATTGATAACCCTAAAGCCAAGTAGTGCGGCATTACATTAATGGCTTACGCTCTTAGATTCCAATGCACACCTTCTAAACGAGCAAATAGCATACAAAGACAACGCCCATAAGTATTACCTCCAACTGGAAAACATCCTTTGTAATAATTGCTATCATTATTGATTTAGCCCAGAATCCTGTCTTTACATATTAAGGTTATATAGCAACCTGTTGGTTTAAATTAATAAATTAACAGTCGAATAGATAGTGAATAAATTGCCGCTAGCAAGGTGGTAAACATACGGATATGGAGTTTTAAAATGGATTTTAGTCAACAATGGCGGCCGTCATTAATTGCTGCTGCGCTTTCTATCGTGCTAATGGGTTGTGGCAGTTCAGATTCAGATAACCCAGAAGTAGATACACCTGAAATTACCCCGCCTGATACATCAACCCCAACCACACCTGACACTGGAACTCCTGCAACAGACTTTGATCACCAAATTGCTGGTGTTGCGGCCTATCAAGGTGCATTAGTTGGCGCAACCATTTGTGCTGACCTAAACATGAACCAAGCTTGTGACACTGATGAGCCTTCAGCAATGACTGATAGCGAAGGCGCATATCAAATTGATTGGCAGAGTGAAGTTGAAACGCCTGAATATTACCTTTTAGCCAATTGGACAGCTGCATCATCAACGAGTAATAAAAAACCTCAAGTAATGCAGCTTCGATTTAAAGGCGCAACTCAACCAAAACAATTAAATACTATAATCAATGCAGCAGGATTTGGTTCTTTAGTCGCCTCAAGCGAGTATGGTGGTGCGATTAACCTACTGACCAATATCAAGTTTAACCGAAAAGTTGAAATTCAAAAAAGTGAATTAGAAGAATCGCAGAAAACCGCACTACTCACTGAAGTTGATACACTACTAGCACGTTTATTTGCACTGCAACCTTCAAATTTATATCAGGTGACTCCAGCTAATTCAGTGTCAGATGATTTCATCATTACTGAAGCATTATATAATTATGTTGAACAAGTTCTCGCTGGACAAATACCTGCACTATTGGCATTAGAAAACGTACTTGATGTTAGTTTTGACGATTTAAAAGCTTTACTCGAAGACAGTGAATTTAGCCTAGAAGAGTTTATTGACTCAGATCCATTGGCTGCAAGAATTTTAATCAGTAATGCCGCTATTTCACTTGGTTACACTGAATCTCACATAGATCATCGTATTATGGGAGAGCACGATTGGGATATATTATTAGGTAATATCATTAGTGAAACAGGCTTTAAAAACACCTTCACTTTAAGCTCAAATGTTGGCATGTCTTCTTTCAGTTTACATAACAGTGCTGACACCAAACAGCTTTTTGGCTTTTTAGTTGATGATGTCGTCACTGCTTTTGAAATGAACATAACCAGCAACGATTATGAGTGGCCAACTCAATGCTGGAACACAATGTCAGAAAGTTGGATGACAGAAGACCAAACATCGCCTGATTTCACTAAGCCGACGCCGTACTTTGATGGCAATACTTATGTTACTTATTACGACAACACTCCAGTAGAAATTCATTTTATTAGTCAGAAATTATTAAAAACTGATGAAGAGTGGGATGCCATTATCAACTCTACACCTCAAGCACTAGCTTTAAATGACATCAGTTGGCCTGAAGTTAGCTATCGCATGGAAATGCAATTAACTGAAAATGTCATGTGTCGAGAAGTGGATAATTATGACATCATCAATTTACCTGAATACTCACAATTAGAGCAGATAAACACCTCTGATATTGTAGACTTATTCTTCGATTTTGATGACTCGCAATTAGTGATCACCAATGACGTTAATAACACTATTTCTGTTGAGGATGGTTTAGGTACCCCTTTAGAAGTTTATCATTGGGAGTTGTTAGATAGCCCAAATGGAATGCCGATGATTGAAATTACTACAGTGCCACTAGAACAGGCTAATGCAGGATTGATAGACCATCGCAACTACCTCATTGAAGATTTCCTAGATGGTAAAATTGCCACTCAATTCGATTTGTACAAAGCTACCATCGATGAATCAACCCAGCTGCCACTCATGCTCACCTACGATGAAGATACCTATGAATTTACAGATGTCTTATATCAACATTTATTGGGGTTAATAAGCACACAACCTTAAGCCTTTAAACCAAATGCCCGCTTCTTGCGGGCATTATTATCAATGGGCGAACAACATGTATTTACCCTCATTAATAAAAATTTGTATTATCAGTTTCTACACGGTCATGTTTTCGTTCTCATCCCACATATTGGCCAACACAAAAGTACCTTTATTTACCCCACCAGCAGAGATAAAAAAGACCTCTACATTGGTGCGAAACTACAGCCCATATTCGTTGATTAATCAAACTGAAAAATCAATAAAATCGATACCTATTGAAGGTCGATTGACTCGAATTAATTATCGCTTAGACCCCAAGTTCACATCGCACAACTTAATCAATAATTATCTTAATCAAATAAATTCATTAGGTGGCAAAGTCATTTTTAGTTGTCGAGACAACGCCTGTGGCAAAGCCTCTAAACTAGAAAACCTGCTAAAGCCAATTGATAACAACGGTAAGGACAACCCAGTCCTTGTTACTGCAAAAATCACTCTTGATAACCGTGAATTATTCACCTCGATTTATATTTCCAGCTGGAAAAAAGCGACCAATATTCAACTCGATACGATTGAAGTGATTGAGGAACCACTAGATATTATTGCTATTGATAAAGACTATCTACAAGCTGAAGTAAGTGAGATTACCGTAAAAGATAATAGTAACAAAGATAAAAGAGGCGCTAGTGACCATCCCATGTTAACGCGCATTCCTGGCGCTTATATTCAAGACTATAAGACCTTTCAATTTGGCCAAACCACTGTAGCTTCAGGCAAAGTAGGTAAGAAATTCACCACAGAAGTCATTGAAGGAAAAATTACCGATATTGCATATAAATTACCTCGTAGTTATTCAGAATACGAAGTCGATGCAAACTATCAAGCTGCACTGAAAAAACTTGGCTTTATCGAGACTTTTAGCTGTATTGCAAAAGCATGTGGAACCGATAGCAAGTTCCAAAGAAACTTCAATGCTCTCGCCACAAATGGCACCACAGAAAGCCAATTCTATCGTTTCTATTTACTGCAAAAACCAACAGGTAATGTATATGCGATGACATACGTGATTGGTTACATTAATGGCCTTTCGAGCGAATTAAGGATCATTGAAGAAAACACCTTAAACACTGACCGCTTAACTATTGATTTAGATGGATTGACTGACAAAATTGCCCAAAATGGCCATGTCGCGCTTGACGGTTTATTGTTTGAATTCGACAGCGATAAACTGATGCCTGAGGCAATGGATGTAGTAAAAGTAGTTGCTGAGTATCTTAAAAGCCATCCAAAACAACAATTCTATGTTGTAGGGCACACAGACGATCAAGGCGGGCAAAGTTATAATAAGGTGCTGTCAGAAAAACGCGCCAAAGCGGTTAGAAGTGCATTAATAAATGACTTTAATATTAAGCCAACTCAAGTTGAATCAACGGGTCTTGGAGAATATGCGCCAGTTGCTAGCAACATGAATAATGCTGGTAAAAAACAAAATCGTCGCGTCGAACTAGTGCTGCGATCCGACAGTAAATAATCGTTAATTCATAACATTGAAATACAGCCACAAAAAAGCCAGCATTAAGCTGGCTTTTATTGAATAAGCAACAGATCTTAAGCTGTTTTCACTTTCCAGTTAACCGTTTCACCCGCAAAGAATGGCACGATTGGGTTATCGTTCGGCAAGATGATTTGCTCTGGCACAGTCCAACTTTCTTTCACTAGTGTCACTGTACCAGTGTTACGCGGCAGGCCATAAAAATCAGCGCCGTGTAAGCTGGCAAAACCTTCTAATTTATCCAGCGCGCCTAAGTCATCAAACACTTGAGCGTATAGCTCTAGTGCACTCCATGCGCTGTAACAACCTGCACAACCACACGCTGATTCTTTGCGGTGCTTTTCATGTGGCGCAGAATCTGTACCTAAGAAGAACTTGCTTGAACCCGTTGCCACTGCAGCTTGCAATGCTTGCTGATGAATATTGCGCTTAAGCACTGGTAAGCAGAAGTTATGTGGGCGCACGCCGCCTACCAATAGGTCATTACGGTTTAACAATAAATGCTGTGGTGTAATCGTCGCAGCAATGTTGTTTGGTGCATCAGCCACAAACTCAGCCGCATCTTTAGTGGTGATGTGCTCGAATACCACTTTAAGGTTTGGCATCGCCGCAACAATGCGCGCCATGTAGCGATCGATAAATACCTTTTCGCGATCGAAAATATCAATGTGCGACTCAGTCACTTCACCATGAACCAGCAACAACATGCCTTGTTCAGCCATGACTTCAAAAATCGGAAATAACGCATCCAATGCTTTCACTGCTGCATCAGAGTTAGTCGTAGCACCAGCAGGATAAAGCTTTGCTGCAACCACACCTGCCGCTTTAGCATCGATGATGTCTTGGGCTGTGGTGTTATTGGTTAAAAACAATGTCATTAATGGCTCGAATGAACTGCCAGCAGGACGAGCCGCTAGAATACGCTCACGGTAAGCAGACACCATTGTCGCATCGGTTACTGGTGGCACTAGATTTGGCATCACAATCGCACGTTTAAATAAGCGAGCAGTCGCCGGAACCGTTTCTTCTAACATGTCTCCATCACGGAAATGTAAGTGCCAATCGTCAGGCGTAGTAATAGTGATTTGCGTCATTTAGGGTTCCTAAAAAGTCGATTGCGGATAATTGGGCGCTATTGTGCCTGAAAAGCGGTTTTCTTAATAGATGTAATCCTTAAACGCTGAGTTTTACAGAGACAAAAAAGCCCCCCTTATTTCACTTCCTTATCTAACGAGATCCGCTAATATAGAGTTTATTTTTCAATCATTTTATAACCATAGTCTTGATAATAACGCCACTAATATTGAACTGAATAAATTGAATTGAATAGTTTGGCTTAAATAGCTTGGATTGGATTGAATAGATTGAGTTGGCTTTTTCAGTACAGGGATGAATAACATGAACAATATATCCGTTTTGGTTAAATCACTAATATGCGGCTTAGGGCTTAACCTGGGCATGTCAGTTACAGCCTACGCCCTACCGTTAGAAAAAATTCAATTGCCTGATGGCTTTAGCATTGAACTCTATGCCGATAATGTTAAAAACGCCCGCCAAATGGCTTTAGGCGACAATGGCACCTTATTTGTGGGCAGTCGCCGCGCTGGTAATGTTTATGCGCTAATTGATAGCAATAAAGATAACCAAGCTGATCAGCAAATTATCCTTGCTAAAGACTTATTCTTACCATCAGGACTAGCCTTCCATGATGGTGACTTATATGTCGCCGAAGTCGATAAAATTTGGCGCTATAACGATATCGAAAACAGTTTACCCACTATCCCAAAGCCAGAACTTGTTTACGATAAATTGCCAAATAAAGCCCATCACGGCTGGAAGAACATCAAATTCGGCCCCGACGGTAAGCTTTATATCCCTATCGGCGCACCTTGTAATGTGTGTGATGATCCGCTGCCCTACTCATCAATTTTAAAACTCGATGTCGATACCAAACAAACCACCACTGTCGCCCAAGGCGTGCGTAACAGTGTCGGGTTTGATTTTCACCCCGAGACGGGTGAGCTATGGTTTACTGATAATGGCCGCGACATGATGGGTGATGACTTACCTGACGACGAGTTAAACCGAGTTAGTCAAGAAGGTCAGCATTTTGGTTTCCCTTACGTTCATAACGCTGATATTAAAGACCCTGAATTTTATGATGCAGAAAAAGCCAAACTCAATACACCGCCTGAACTCAACCTTGGCGCTCATGTGGCCGCATTAGGGATGGAATTTTATCTTGGAAAGCAGTTCCCTGCTGAGTATCAAGGCAGTATTTTTATTGCCCAGCACGGCTCTTGGAACCGCAGCAGTAAAGTAGGTTACCGTGTAATGCAGGTGGTGCTTGATGGTAACAAAGTTAAAGATTACCAGCCGTTTGCCACCGGCTGGCTGCAAGGCGAACAAAGTTGGGGGCGACCTGTTGCCGTGCTTACAATGCCTGATGGTGCATTATTGGTGTCAGATGATGCGGCCGATGCCATTTATCGTATCAGCTATCAACCAGGCTAATTATCCAAATACTTGAACCATAACACTGTTATGACTATCGTTGCGTTATAGGGAAATCACTACGATGAAATCGACGTTTCGCCTTGCTATTGCAAGTTCGCTGTTACTTGGACATACCGCATTAGCCAGCACCAGTTTTATTGACCCCATTGACGGCTATTTTGATGCTGGCGAATACCTTGCTGAAAATGCTTATGGTTTTCTTCCTGTACCTAGCATCATTACTGAACCCTCAGTTGGCACAGGGCTCTTACTTATGGGCATTTTCCTGCATGAAAGTCCTGAGCAAACCACCAAGCGTCAGCAAGTAGCCAAAGACTCGGTTGATGGCGGCGCCCAATTGCTAACCCCAGGTATTTCAGCAGCAGGCATTGGCGCGACTGATAATGGCTCAAAGTTCGGATTTTTAGGCCATAGAGAAACATGGCAACAAGATCATATTCGCTACCTTATCGGTGGCGGCTACGGTGATGTGAATATGAACTTTTACAGCCAATCAGACTTTGCTCAAGACATAGCCTTAGACTTGAATATGCAAGGCTATGGTCTCATGCAAAAACTGCAGTTTAGATTATTCGACAGCCCATTATTTTTAGGTGTCACTCAAAAATACGCCAAAGTGGATTTAGCAAGCAACAAAGAACTATCACTACTGCCGCCAGAGTTAGTTGACAGGCTCACCGACATACTTGACCCATCGCCAGCAGTTTCATCCCTTGGTGCCGTGTTGCAATACGACAGTCTTAATAACTTTTTTATGCCCACCAAAGGCTATGACTACACCATCGAATACGACTGGTTTAATACCGCAATAGGCAGCGACTATGACTACCAAACCATCAATGCCACTGGGATTAATTACTGGCCAATGACACAATCCGTCACCCTTGGGGTAAAACTGAACTACCAAACCATTAGCAGTGACACTCGCCTGCCCGTCTTTACTTACCCCTACATTGAAATGCGTGGCATCCCGCGAAACCGCTATCAAGGTGAAGCGGTATCAACAGGGGAAGTTGAACTGATGTGGCGGATTACGCCACGCTGGATGGTACTGTCGTTTGTGGGTAGCGGCCTTGCTGGCGACAGTAATAGTGATATGTGGGACAGCGACGAGCAAACCGCCTATGGCGCGGGTTTTCGTTACACCATCGCCCGTCGATATGGGCTGCATATGGGAATTGATGTAGCAAAAGGCCCTGAAGATACCGCATGGTATATCAATGTCGGTACGGGGTTTTAAAAGGTCGCCTTTTGCATATCAAACCTAATGATGATTAACGGTATTTATTCATTTCTGTACCCTCTGCAGGAATCAAACGCTTATCAGCATCAATCAGTGTTTGATACTCCTGTGGATAAAACCGTTTAAGTCTTTCAATTCTCGCAAAGTGACTAGGCTCAATGACTTCAACCATTTGGGCGACTTCGTTAATGTAAGTAAACAACTTACCCTCTTTATAACTTTTATCCAGCACCCTATCAAACAAGTCTCGGCCTAACCGAGTGAAATCTTCAGTAACCTCTAGACCTATTAACATTTTAAATACTTCTTCAGATTTTAACGATACAACCAATAAACTGTTTCCTTCATGGTCTTTTAAATTAAAATCGAAACCTCTGTCATAAAGGGCTTTCGCCTGCTCTATCGTCACCGAGTTAAAATAATAAAAATTATTTGGAGGAGTTGAACCCGTTCTAGCATTCCATATATCAATATAAACGTCTGTTTCTTGCAGAACGAGTAAAAACAGATAGTTAGTTTCATCTTGAGATAAACTATTGGCACTCACGAAATCTGCTGCCTCGGAATATTTTTCGCTTTTTAATAGAGTGATTAATTCAGTTTGTTTTCCATTTTCCCGTACACGATGTTGCCGATTCCACACTTGATAAAGAAAAGGATCAATTTGATGTAATTCTTCGGCAACATGCTTGGAGTTATTTTCAATTTCCTCGATCAACTCATGCATCTTTTGACTCGACTCAAACCCTTCTTTATTTGTTTCTTTATTTGTTTCCTTCCGAGTAATATCTGCACACTGTTCAGACTGCTGACTAATGACTTTCTTTACTTCACCATATTCAGCAAACGCTTTACTCAGTTCAATAGGTACATTCATTTCACCTTCAATTGAATCAACTTCTTGAAAGTTTAATTTCGACGTTAGCGTTTTGTCTAGATCTGTAAAATCAATATAAAATCGATTAACTCCAGAAGAATAAAACCCCTTACCGTCATCGGAATATTGTCCTTTTAACTTTTGCCCTGATTGGTTTAGGTACTCAATCATTTCGCTCTGTTTAGGCGTTATTTGCGAATTAGAATCTTCAGGTAAACGACTAAAAGCAAGATTTAAACCTGATGTATTTGCGCTATTGCTTGGCGTCACACCTCTAGTCGCAAGTAACCTCAATACTTCAGTATTAAACTGAGCGACTGCGATGTCGGCTATATTTTCATAACGTGCAAAGTCACCCTGCTCAAATGCAGGATAACCATCAATGTTGTCCGACTGTTCGATGATGACTTTGATGTATTCAATTGGAAGTTGACCATTAATAGCAGCTGCAAGTTCATGAACGGTGAAACGATATTCAGCAATCAAATCTTGATACTCTTCAGCACTAAATAACTGAGCGTGAGTAACGGAGAGAATGGAGGGTGAAACAATGGAACGGTCATCAAACCTAAGCGGCGACGCGACATAGGTATTAAAGTTCTTATCATTATCATGCAAACTGATTAACGCCTCGCGGCTAACACCTTTAATGTCTTTGGTATTGATGGGCATATATATACCAGTTGTGTCACCCATTGGCTCTAATGAATTTACTAATGTCGTAAGCGCCGCTTTATTCATTCCCAAATAGCTACCAAACCCTTTCCACTCTGCTACAAGACCAATTTTATTAGTATATTCTACTTTCTCTTTTGCGATTTTCACCTTCGCAAGGTGTATCAAGTCCTCATAAGATTCATAAGATGTTGTATACAAATACGAGTATTGCATTAAATCATCACGCGATGCTCCGCCTCGTAACTCAAGCGCTAAAGCATCAATGAGTATCTGATGAGAATCACTAATATGTGCACTGAAGTTCCCATAAAACCGTTTACATTGCCTAGGAGTAAGCTCTTTTTCTGTCTCGGTTAGCTTTATATTTACCGCAACATCAACAACTTCAGAACTTGACGAAATAGCAGGATTTTCGGAGCTTTGATTTTGCGATGGCTCAGGAATAATTGCATTTTCATTAGAGCGATAAAAATAATAAGAAACACTTAGAATTATAAATAATACGAGGAACCACTTTTTCATTTAACTTCATCCTTGAAAATAAGCCATTGCAAAGTATCAATAAAAACTGTTTAGTTATAGTTTTAAATTGATTAATTGCTAAATACCTTATGAATCATTTTCATTGATTCTTATCTTTGCCATTTAGTCCAAGCTAATATAGGTTACTTATAAACTTACTAATTAGCTCAATTTAAGGACAAATTGATTTGAATTACGACAGTAGATATTCTGAACTTGATTGGCTTAGAGTTATTTTGATTTTTGCAGTTTTTTTACACCACGTTTTGATGCCATTTAACGGTGATGATTGGCATATAATGAATACTGAATCGAGTAAGTTACTCGATGATACTATGGTGTATTTTGAGCAATTCAGATTACCCACTTTATTTTTCATCTCCGGTGCTGGCTGCGTTATTCTGTTATCCAAAATTTCCGTCAAACAATTTTTCAAAGATAAATTCACTAGATTATTCATCCCGTTGTTGGCGGGTTCGATTTTAATCATTCCTCCCCAAACCTATATTGAAAATATCAACGAACTTGATTCTTTTTGGCAAGCATACCCTGCATTGGCTTTAAAATTTGAACTAAATCACCTGTGGTTCATCGAATACCTTATTGTCTTCTCAGTCATCTCAATTCCAATCAACGCTATGTTTCAAAGTCGATTAGGGCAAGGCGTTATATCGATAATAGCTAACATGAGCCAACTTAAAATCGGGCTACTTTGTTTGGTTGTTATACTTATTTTTATCAAGATATTTTTCTCAATTTACCTCCCAAGTGATGGCCACAAAATCGAAAATTTATCTTCTTCTAGCTATTACTTTTTCTTCTTTGTCACTGGCATGCTATTTATTCGTAGCACCACTATTTGGCAAGCAATACGCGATCAAAGAAGGATTAACTTATTCGCTTTAGTCGTGTTTAGTGCCTTATTTTATGCTTACTATTTTTCACCTGACTTAAGTGAATATTTGTCATTAAATGTGCGTTGGGGGATATGGTGGCTAGTGTGCTGTTTAGTCGCATGGTCTGCTCTATTGTCCATGCTCGGTTATGCACAACATTATTTAACCGTTACTCCTAATTGGCTCAAAGAGAGTAATCAATTAATCTATCCGTTTTACATTCTCCACCAAACTGTCATTGTCGTGATTGGATATTTTGTTATTTCACTTGAAGCCTCTATCTCAATTAAAATAACCCTACTGTTTACAGCCTCATTCACCTTGACCAGTGCCATCTGTGCTTTGCTGATAAGACCCTTTAATGTCTTCAGAGCCTTGTTCGGGTTAAAGTTAATAAAATCGGCAACTTAACACTTATGCTTCAGCAGTAAGTAAACTTAGGTAAAGCTAATTTACTGCTGATAAAGCTAGCCTTATGTAGCTTAACAATGACATAGTTAACTTTCGTAAATTACACCTTGTTGAGTCTACGCCTATGAATACGACGATTAATACCTCAATGTCAGCTAAAGGCTGGGCAATGCTATTGTTACTATCAATCCTTTGGGGCGGTTCATTCTTCTTAATCGGGGTTGTTGTCAGCGATTTACCTCCTCTAACAATTGTGACTCTTCGAGTTGCAATAGCGGCAATCACGCTATGGATTTTTGCCTTATCCATTGGCTTAAAGCCGCCTAAAGATCTCAAGGTTTGGTTAGCGTTTTTAGGAATGGGACTGCTCAATAACGTTATCCCTTTTGCCCTTATCGTGTGGGGACAAACTCAAATAGCCTCGGGACTTGCATCAATCTTAAATGCTGCCACTCCCATATTTGCTGTAATCGTTGCAGGAGCATTACTGCCAGATGAACGGGTCACATCGCTCAAACTTACAGGTGTCACAGTGGGCTTTATTGGTGTGGTAATAATGATAGGCCTACCCGCTTTTAGCGGCGAAGTCAGTTTACTTGCTCAATTAGCCATTATCGCCGCGGCACTGTCTTATGCATTTGCAGGCGTTTATGGCCGCCGTTTTAACGCGTTAAAAATCAATCCTATTATTACCGCTGCAGGTCAAGTGACTGCATCAACATTAGTGTTAATTCCTATCACTTTATTCGTTGAAGGCCCTTTGGATATCAATACTGTCGCCTTTAGTACGTGGGCTGCAATGAGTGCCTTAGCAATACTGTGTACCGCTATCGCTTACATCTTGTATTTTAAAATTTTAGCCACAGCAGGCGCCACTAATGTGTTATTGGTAACCTTGTTAGTGCCAGTATCAGCTATTTTACTCGGGTCAGTGTTTTTAAACGAAACCTTAGCGCCAGTTCACTTTATTGGAATGGCATTAATTGCAGTAGGGCTATCGGCCATTGACGGTCGACTCTGGCGTAAGCTGCTGGCTAACGAAGACAGTAAAACCAACTCAACACAGGAGGGATAAATGCCCCATTGTATCGTCGAATATTCAGCTAATTTTAACGGCCAAGCTTTGGTCGATTTGGTACATCAAGGTGCACTGACATCTGAGTTATTTCAAGCACAAGGCAGTGACATAAAAGTCAGAGCAATACCCTACTCAGAGTTTAAAACGGGTAATGTTGATATCAGTTTTGTCCATGTAACGATGAGGATTTTATCGGGCAGAAATGACAAGCAAAAAACCATGTTAACTCAGCGGGTGTTAAACCAATTACAAACCTTGATTAAAGCGGATTGCTCTTTGTCAGTTGAAGTTGTGGATATTGAGCGAGAAACCTATTCTAAAGTGGTTGTTTAACTCCATTTTTGTCAGTGTCTCTAAGGAGTTGGTAAATGCCTCATGTAGAAATCAAATATTCAGATAACCTCACTTTCAACACACAAGATATCTTTGATGATGTAGAAGTGATCATTAATCAAAAAGACGCCAGTGCTGGCGTTTGTAAATCAAGAGCTTATCCTTGTTCTGAATATAAACATACCCATATTCTTATTACCATATCCTTGCTCACTAAACCTCACCGAGATGAGCAATTTACCTTGGAGTTAAGCGCAGAGCTTGAACAGGCAATTAAGCGCCATCTAAAGCAAAGTTTGTATTTTTCGTTAAATATCGAATATAGCAGTACGTATTACACGACGAATGTTTATCAAGTTGATGGGGATGGTTAAGCTTAACCTCACTTTAAATAAGATTTTGGTTCTTTACATAGATCAAAATAGTAAAAAGTGAAATGCGACTTCTTATCTCTTTTTACGATGAGCTACTCCTATTCTTACAAAATACTAAAAACGTATTTTCAACAGGGTATACTATATAAGCCTCCTTGTATAACCCGCTTAAGGGTATAGACTACTAATTCTTGGACAGGTGAAGTCCCTTCACTTCAAAATATAAAACTTTGCCTCTTCCGATTAAAAACAATTTTCATATAACAGCAAAGCTAAAAATTCTTAGATCCTTTTTATATATTGTCCTTTCATTTTTAATGCGTTACCAATTAATTTCACATTAAAAAAGTCGTTTTAGCCACTACACATCTTTGCAATACAAGCGTATATTATTAATCAATAACCAAGGGATGGTTAAATTACAATCAAAGGAATGATCATGGCTAATACTTTATTTCGCTCTCCTTTACATGAGCAAAAAGAACAAAACCTTAAAACCCGTCTAGAATTTTCCCTCAATACAAAAAAAATATTCAAAGCGCTTGATGCAGATCCCAATACTACAGGAGCTGGAGTAGTATTTATTGATAATGAGTTTACAGCTGTTACGTTACGACCTTTTGTTCCTATATGTCGTAAATACCCAATCAGGTTAATCCTGCGTGAACCACCAAAAGGCATTTCAGCCACTCACTACGCCAGTCAACTAAAAACTTCGCATAGAGAAAGTCAACTTACCAATGAATTAATAAATACAGGATTAAGTTGTGGAGCTGCCGTATTAAGTTGGGTTGTAATTTTTGGTTCTACAGCAGCTATTCCAATTACAGGAGGCGCAAGTTCAGCCATTACTTATTTAGGTTATGCTGCGGCCACAGCTTCAGGGCTCCAATGTTTAAATGGGGTGGCTAGATCTGCAATTGAAATCCACTCACCAGACAACTTAAATTGGTTAGATAACCAGCAGTGGTATAACTCAGCAAATACCGCTTTGGATGTTATTTCACTAGGTGGAGCAGCAGCTGCTGGTGCGACTACGATAAAAATGGTCAAAACCCTTAAACTTACAACGTCTAAGTCTTTAACAGAAATTTTAAAGGGATTAAGTAGAGCAGACAGAAAGCGATTAACAATGGAAATACAACGCATAAACCAACCAGGAATTAGTGCGCAAGTAATGAAAACTTTGACCAATTCAGGCAAGCTAACTAAACGGTATAGTAGCCAAGCTTTAGTTAATGCCGTTTCGCTTAACCTTAAAGATGCTATTGGAGCAAGCTTAAGTGTAACTGGTAGCTCACTGAATGGAACTATAAAGAACTTAGCTGTTGGTATATATGAGGAATTGGCTCCTGATGAACGGTAACTTTTTTGAAGAATATGATTTTTCTCTATGGATTTTTGTAGTCGGAATTGCAGTAATCATGCTATTGATGATTGGAGCTGGTATTGCGGCTGTTATATTAGTTTTTTCATTTGAAGATCAATTTGGAGACTTGTCTCCCCAAATATTTTGGGGGTTCCTTATACCCATTGAGGTCATTTTAAGCCTTAGTATCACCTTTACTAATATAATGATTACACGAGGGCATTCGGCAGCAGTTAAGGCTAATAAGGCAATTATATATATTACCTTGTCGTTTTTTTTCTTTGGCTTATTATTTTTTGTTCATGAATTTAAATGGTTTTTTCTTAGCTTTGTTACTTTACCTGTAACTGCATATTGGTTAATGAATTCAGTAAAATACAAAGCATTCCTAGCCTATTTTGAAGCCCTACATAGAGATCCGGAAGCTTTTAGGTTACAAATGGAAAAAGTTAAATGATTAATTAGCTTTTATTGAAACTTTTGATGGCCGTTCCTTCACACCTCGAAAGCTAGCTGGAATCTTAAATGCAGGATTTACCAAATGCATTGAAGAGCAAAATAGCTTTAAAACACCGCTGTTTCTAGTTACCCAAGAACCAACAAATGAACCTGCGGGCTCAATATCCCCCGTTGGAAGTGTCCGAATGCGTTGAGCTAATTTGCGTGATGGAGGCAGGACGCCGACATAGCCTCAGTTGAACCATGGATGGCGAATCTGAGGCGATAGCAAATTCGCTCTGTAGCATGCGGAGCAACACTTCGCGGGAGCGACACGGGCAAGAAGTGTAATAGCCAAGAGGGTGATTGTTGTGGCTTTGCTTATCTCCTTCTTGCCGGGATGGGTGGACAACCACAAGTTTGACTTATGAATGGTTATCAAAAAAATAATATTAAAATAATCATATAGACTAGTATACTAAAAAGGTTTTAGTAAAATAAACAGATACTTATATTAAATTACAAACGATGAACCTCTATAGTCAAGATTAATAATCACCAACTGAATTAAGAACTTTGTATATAAAAGGAATTTGTTATGCATCTACTCAAAGCTGTTGGAGCTTTTTCAATTATTTTAATATCGCTATTGATAATTTCTCCCCAAACAGTTCCCGAGAAGAAAGTTAATTCAATTGATAAAATTTCAACTGCTGCAATTTTTGACTCGTTAAGTGAAGACTTATCAGAACAAAAAGTCCAATCTGCAATCCAAATTCTAAATGAGCTAGATTCCTCTGAAACATTATCAGTTTCTAGAAAAATTCAATTGCACCTAGCACTAAGAGAAATAGACCCTAAAAATCCTGTTATACAAAAAAATATTAATCAATTACAAAAAGACCACAGTAAAACTGCTGAGAAATCTACATCTTCAACAAGAAGATCAAGTATGATAGAAAAAATTGGTGATATGGATTACACCAGTATTTGCCAAACAGCTGGCTATATTATTCGTGAGAAACTTACGAATAGGTTCAAAACCATTAACTCACAATGTTCACTGAAGCCTTTAGGTTTGAACCAAATTGAAATTCATTCTGGGTATCTATCACCAATAAATCTTACTGAAATTAGGTATATTGCAAAAGGTAGAGTCAACAAAAATACACTCACCCTTGAAAAAATAAAAGTTATTGGAGTTGATAAAGAGTTTATCCAAATGAGTGATTTCGGGTTTTAATAGGAATGACTTTGTAAAGCACCACCCACAAAAAACCAGCCACTTTTCCAAGTAGGCTGGTTTTTTAATGGTGATTATTAAGCCAACGGCTTAATCCAACAATTACCCTTGTGGGCGCATTGCTGGGAATAAAATCACGTCACGGATAGTGTGAGTGTTAGTAAACAACATCACTAAACGATCGATACCAATACCTTGACCTGCAGTTGGTGGTAAGCCGTGCTCTAGTGCTGTGATGTAATCAGCATCGTAGAACATTGCTTCGTCATCACCAGCATCTTTAGCATCAACTTGTGCTTTAAAGCGGTTGTCTTGATCTTCTGCATCGTTAAGCTCAGAGAAACCATTCGCGACTTCACGGCCGCCGATGAAGAACTCGAAACGGTCGGTGATGAAGTGGTTTTCGTCATTGCGACGTGCAAGTGGTGAGATGTCAGCTGGGTAACCCGTAATGAACGTAGGTTGCATTAACTGTGGCTCTGCCGTTTCACCGAAGATTTCTTCAAGAAGTTGACCACAAGTCCAGAATTTCTCGATTGTCATGCCAATGCTTTTCGCAAGGTTACGCATAAACTCAACGTCTTTCACTTCTTCATAAGTCATAGACTGAATCGTTTCGTTGTCTGGGTTGTACTTCTTAATCGCATCCAACATGCTCATACGTGCGTATGGGCCACCAAAATCAACGGTGTGCTCGCCATATGGCAGTTGTGGTGAACCACAAAGTTCAGTTGCGATTGAACTTAGCATTTCTTCTGTTAAGTCCATTAGGTCGTTGTAATCAGCATACGCCATATAGAATTCCATCATAGTGAATTCTGGGTTATGACGTGGCGATAAACCTTCGTTACGGAAGTTACGGTTAACTTCAAACACACGTTCAAAACCACCAACAACAAGACGTTTTAGGTAAAGTTCTGGCGCAATACGTAAGTACATTTCTATGTCTAACGCATTGTGATGTGTAATAAATGGACGAGCTGAAGCGCCACCTGGGATGCTGTGCATCATTGGGGTTTCAACTTCCATGAACTCTTTTTTCACCATGAAGTTACGAATAGCAGTAACGACTTTAGAGCGCATGATGAAGGCTTCACGTGAGTCTTCGTTAACGATTAGATCAACGTAGCGCTGACGGTAGCGCGTTTCTTGATCTGATAGACCGTGGAATTTTTCTGGTAGTGGACGCAATGCTTTTGTTAGCAATTGGTACTCTTCCATGTTCACGTATAAATCGCCTTTACCTGAAAGGTGAAGTTGACCGGTTACGCCGACGATGTCACCAATGTCTAAACCTTGGTAAGTCGCTTTTAAATCTTTTTGAACATCTTTACCTGCATAAGCTTGAATGCGGCCAGATACATCTTGAATAACCAAGAATGGACCACGTTTAGCCATAACACGACCCGCAATAGAACGTTGAACGCCCATTTCTTCTAGCTCAGGCTTAGTGTAGTGGCCGTATTCTTTTTGAATATCAGCAGCCTTGTGTTTTCGATCGAAGTTGTTCGGGTGACCATTAGCAGGGCAGTTTTCGCGGATGTGATCTAGTTTCGCGCGACGTTCTGCAATTAACTTGTTTTCGTCTTGGGTTTGTTCAGTCATCTTCTTCTCTCGTTAAAGGCCAGATTTCAGGCTAGCTTCAATAAACTTGTCCAAGTCGCCATCTAAGACGCTTTGGGTATTTCGGTTTTCAACACCAGTACGTAAATCTTTAATACGGGCGTCATCAAGCACGTACGAACGGATTTGACTGCCCCAACCAATATCGGATTTGGCGTCTTCCGCGGCTTGCTTATCAGCATTTTGTTTGAGCATTTCTAACTCATACAGTTTTGCTTTTAACTGTTTCATTGCAGCGTCGCGGTTCTTATGTTGCGAACGGTCATTTTGACACTGCACGACCGTGTTGGTCGGTAAGTGGGTAATACGAATTGCAGATTCTGTTTTGTTAACGTGCTGTCCACCCGCACCAGATGCGCGGTAGGTATCGACACGTAAATCTGCTGGATTGATATCAATCTCAATCGAATCATCAATTTCTGGGTAAACGAATACCGAGCAGAAAGAAGTATGACGCTTACCAGACGAATCAAACGGTGACTTACGCACTAAACGATGAACACCAGTTTCTGTACGCAGTGAACCAAAAGCGTATTCGCCAGTAAACTTGATGGTTGCGCCTTTAATACCAGCAACATCACCGTCGGTTACTTCCATTAATTCTGGTTTGTAATCGTGAGCTTCACCCCAACGCAGGTACATACGCAACACCATGTTTGCCCAATCTTGGGCTTCGGTACCGCCTGAACCTGATTGAATATCTAAATAGCAATCTGATGCATCATGTGGTCCTGAGAACATACGACGGAACTCAAGTTCCTCTAGACGTTTCTCAAGATCTTCTAGCTCAGAACTCGCATCGTTAAAGGTTTCTTCGTCCTCTTCTTCAACGGCAAGCTCAACCAGTCCTTCAATATCTTCAAGGCCACTGTCCATATCATCAATGGTTTTGACCACTGCCTCTAAAGATGAACGCTCTTTACCCAATGCTTGGGCGTTATCAGGATCGTTCCATACTTCGGCACTTTCTAACTCTCGGGTGACTTCTTCTAAACGCTCTTGCTTAGCAGCGTAGTCAAAGATACCCCCGAAGAAGTTCGGTGCGGTCAGCGAGTTCCTTGATCTTGAATTTAACTGGATTTACTTCAAACATGATGATTTCTACTTTATGGAAATTTAGATTGCTGCAAACCGAGTATTCTAACCTATCGCTAGCGCTAAACCTAGGTCGTTTTAATGACTTTTTGTCACTTTAGTTGGCCATGATTACAATCAAGTAAGTTGAATAAGTTTGATGAACACATTAACTGACCATTTATGAATTAATTAGACATAAAAAAGAGCCAAGCAACAAACGTTGCAATGGCTCTTTTATCTCAGTAAATACAATGAAATTAACTCACTGTTGAGCTTTATAATTCAATAATGGATTTACACCTTAAATTGACTCACCAATGTCGATAAGTAATCGCCAGAGCTTGCAACAGAAGTACTGACCTCAGCCGCTTGCTGGCTAGATGACAGCAGCTCATTAACGATTTCTTGCACCGAGGTGATATTGCGATTAATTTCTTCCGTTACTGAGCTTTGCTCTGTCGCAGCTGTCGCAATCTGGGTACTCATGTCATTAATGCTAGTCACAGACGATGTCACCGCACCTAAACTTTCTGAAATCGCTTTGGATGAGTCCACTGAGCGCACACCACTTTTTTGGCTTTGCTCCATTGCATCAACGGCTTGCCCCACTAACTTATGTAGTTCAGATAGCATTTCATTAATCTCGACAGTGCTAGCCTGAGTACGACTTGCCAAGCTACGTACCTCATCAGCAACCACTGCAAAACCACGACCTTGCTCTCCTGCCCTTGCTGCTTCAATAGCCGCGTTCAATGCCAATAAGTTGGTTTGCTCCGCAATACCGCCAATCACAGATAACACTGAATTAATCTTTTTAGACTGCTCACTAAGTGAAGAAATATTATCAGCAGCGCTGTCGATTTGATTCATTAATTGCGACACTTCATTTAATGAAATATCCACACACTCTTGAGCCTTTAACACATAGTCTGAAGCATCATCGGTTGCTTCGGCCACACTATTGGTATTTTGCGCAACATCATTAGCGGTCGCCGACATTTCAGTAATCGCGGTAACGATTTGATCGACTTCGCTGTTGTGGCTATATAGCTGATTTGAAATGGTTACCGTTTGATCGTTTATGGTTTTTGCTGCGCCTTTAACCTCATCAGTTGCGCCTGAAACCTCGGTAATGATCGCCTGCAGTTTTTCAACAAACAGGTTAAAAGCAAGACCAAGTTGTGCAATCTCATCTTTACCGCTCACTGTTAACCGCTTTGTTAAATCACCTTCACCTTTTGCAATGTCGTTTAAAGACTCTGCCATGTTCTGGATTGGTGATACCATTTTGTGTGAGGCGAATACGACAATCATGCCTGTGACTAACGCTAATATGATGGCAAGAAGTAGAAACATCCCTACTTGTTCATTCATCTTCTCTTGTGTGTACTGACGATATTCAGTGATGGATGCTTCAATATCATCAATGTATGCACCAGTACCCAGCATCCAGTTGGAGTTAGGGATCATCACAGCATAACCGAGCTTTTCAACTAACTCGTTACTTCCTGGTTTGCGATAAAAGTAAGTAAAACTGCCCTTACCTGATTTAGCCGCATCTAATAACCCCACAACAATTTTGGTGCCATTAGGGTCTGCCATATCAATTTTATTTTGCCCTTCCAACGAATCGTTAACGCCATGAAAAATACTCAAACCGCTATCGTCATAAATGTAGAAGTAGCCAGCACTGCCAAATCTCAGTGCACGAAGTGCCGTTTTAAAGTTTCCGTTATCACCTAGGCTACGCTGATATTCATAAACTGCTGTGGCAATTTCTAACTGCTCTTTCATTTGATTGTTGCGTTCTGCTATCAATTCAGAGCGAAAATGTTGAATGTCTTCTTCTAGTGCGCTCTTCTCAGTAAAATAATAAATGCTCAGCATCACTGCTAAAATGAAACTAAGGGGAATTAATGCTAAACCTAATAATTTATTACGCAGGGACAAGTTTGACATCATGTTGTAACTCTCTCTCGATTCTTGTTATGGCATAATTATAGTTACAAAAAAGCATTCATTCTGATACATGTGTAACTTTTTAGTAAACAACTCGTGAGCTAGATCAAATAAAGCTTAATTAGCAGCATACACATGCACATTCATCTGAATAGTAACTACTTTCCATTAAAAGGCTGATTTATTGGTTAGTTAGCGTCAGGCACCATTAAGCCACCTTGATCCCACCTTAGATCAAGATCAAACAAACCCTTTTTTTGCGAAGCACAAGCAAGCCTTTCAGTTTAAATATTAGCAAGCGCACATAAATACAGCATGATGTGAGCAACACAACAAAACCTAGCCCCATATTCCTCAGTTAATGTAGATCTAATAAAAATCGGTATATTTTGTAGAACTAATAAAAGGCATGTAAAGCCAACAAAGAATCAAACAAGGCCTACAAGATGATTACACTCAACATAGACGGCAAATCATTGTCGGTTCATAGTGGAAGGAATCTTCTCCAAGCTGCACAGGAAGCAGGCATCCTTATTCCGAGTTTGTGTGACTCAACCTCGCCACAGTCAGCGCACAAACAAGACTGCAATTTGTGTGTAGTCGATATCAATAATAATGACGGTAGTTGCCGCAAAGCTAAGGCTTGTAAGACCCAAGTTACCGACAATATGCACGTCACCACCCAGAGCGCAGAATTAAGTGAACTTCGCCGTGATGCATTAACCCATATTTTGTCTGATCATTTTGCTGACTGTGAAGCGCCCTGCCAGCAAGCTTGCCCTGCAGGTGTGGATATTCAAAGTTACTTATTTCATATCGCCCAAGGTAATCACACTGAAGCGGTAAAAATAATTAAACAAACCTTACCGTTACCATTATCTATCGGCCGAGTTTGCCCAGCATTTTGTGAGGCTGAGTGCCGCCGTAGCTTAGTTGATGAGCCCGTAGCGATTCGCCAATTAAAGCGCCACGCGGCAGATTTAGATTTAGCTGATGAGCACAGTTATCAAATTGAACGTCAACCAGATACCGGTAAGAAAGTCGCCATCATTGGCAGTGGTCCTGCTGGATTAAGCGCAGGCTATTTTTTAGCAAATCAAGGCCATGAAGTCCGCATTATCGAATCAATGCCGCAAGCTGGCGGTTGGCTGCGTTACGGCATTCCTGAATACCGCTTACCTAAAGCAATCCTTGATAAAGAAATCGCCTTATTAACCGCTAATGGGTTAACGATTTCAACCAATACCCGACTGGGTGAAGATGTTCATTTAAAGCAATTAACTGATGATTATGATGCAGTTTGTTTAGCCATTGGCGCACAAAAAGCCGTGCCAATGAATTATCCCGGTAGCGACTTAACAGGCTGTTACTTAGGCGTTGATTACCTACGTGATTATTGCACCGATAAGCGTTTTGTCATTGGTAAAAAAGTCGCTGTCATTGGTGGTGGTAACACGACCATTGACTGTGCTCGCACCGCAGTACGCGCTGGCCATGATGTCACTATTATCTATCGTCGTACTCGTGATGCCATGCCAGCTGAGCCTTATGAAATCCACGAGGCGGAAGTTGAAGGCGTTAAGTTTCACTTTCTGACTAACCCCGTTGAAAACATCAGCGATGAAAATGGTCATGTCACAGCAATTAATTTAGCTAAAATGGCATTAGGTGAACCAGACTCATCTGGCAGGCGTTCACCTAAAGCAACTGGCGAAACCTTTATTGAAGCCTTTGATACTGTCATTGCTGCCGTATCACAAACCCCAGATATGAGCTTTTTAGAACACCCTGACAGTTACTTAACCAGTGGTGAAATTGCCTTAAGTCGCTGGAATACCTTTATAGGCTGCGAGCACACCATGTCTGCAGGGGTTGATAAATTGTTTGTGATTGGTGATTCACGCACAGGTCCTGCCACCGCTGTTGCTGCGATTGGTGATGGCCGCAAAGCAGCTGTTGCCATTGATAAACTGCTCAATCAAGGTTTGAGCTGTGAGCTAACGCCACAACAATTTAATGCCACTAAAGCCCCAAAAACAGCGTCACTAAGTACAGGACTTGGTGCAGACCTTTACCCGAGTACCAAGCCTGAGGCTCGTTATAAAATGGCTGAACTCACAGCCATTGAACGCCAACTTAACTTTAATGAAGTGGAACAAGGTTTTGAACATAGTGAGGCGATGAAAGAAGCGGCTCGCTGTTTAGAGTGTGCTTGTCAGGCTAACACTGATTGTAAACTGCGAGACTACGCCACTGAATATCATGTGGATGCTAAAGCACTCGATACCACACAAATGCAGCAGTTTGCCGTCGATAAGACCAGCCCGTTTATTCAGTTTGATGCCAACCGCTGCATCAGCTGCGGCAAATGCGTCGATGTGTGTGGTCGGCAAAGTGGCCATCATGCCATTCGATTTGAAAAAGACAGCTTTCAAGCGCTGCCCACTGATGTCATCGCTGAAACAGAACGCACTCGTCAAGCCCCTCGAGTGGGCTTTAAAGCAACGATGGCAGACAGTGATTGCGTTCAATGTGGTAACTGCGTGCAAGTTTGCCCAACTGGAGCATTGGTTGATGCACGTGATAAGCGTCAAGGCAGTCAGGAACAACTTAACACCACATCAACCATATGTACTTACTGCGGTGTGGGCTGTCGAATTAACGTCAGCGTATCACCATCCACAGGTAGAATATGCCATGTAGAAGGCAGCAATGATTCAGACGTAAACGAAGGTATGTTGTGCGTTAAAGGTCGTTTTGGTTATGACTTTATTCAAAGTGAGCAACGTCTTACCACGCCGCTTATTCGTAAAAATGGCGAACTAATTCCTTGCAGCTGGGATGAAGCCATAGACACCATTGCAGATAAATTCGCTCAGGTAAAAGCTAATAAAGGCGGTGATGCGATTGCCACCTTAGCTTCTGCTAAAGCCACCAACGAAGATAACTATTTGCTGCAAAAGTTCGTTCGTAGTGTGCTCGGTACCAACAATATTGATCACTGCGCCCGCCTATGTCATGCCAGTACCGTATCAGCGCTGCAGCAAAGTTTAGGTAGTGGCGCGATGACAAGCGATATCCCAGGAATTAAAGATTCGGATTTGATCTTTATTTTAGGCTCAGATACTTGTAATGCTCACCCAATCATTGCATCTAAAATCAAACAAGCGATCCGTCATCACGGTGCACGCTTGATGGTCGCCGATCCTAAACACGTATCTATTGCAGACGAAGCCGAACTCTATGTGGCGCAAAAGCCTGGAACCGATGTTGCCTTAATCAATGCCATTATGGCCGAAATCATCCGCAATGATTGGCATGATAAAGATTATATTGCCGAGCATACCGATGGCTTTGACGCAGTTATCCATACGGTAAAGCAACCTAAATACTCGTTAGAAAATGCCGCTAAAGTCTGCGGTATTAATGCAGAAAAAATTGCCCAGATGGCAAGGTTGATCGGCACTGCTAAAAAGACTGCGATTTACTATGCAATGGGCATTACGCAACATACTTCTGGCCATGACAATGTCACTGCAATTTCCAATCTGCAAATGCTATGCGGTAACTTAGGTCAATCTGGCGCGGGTATTAACCCACTGCGTGGCCAAAGTAATGTGCAAGGTGCTTGCGATATGGGCGCGTTGCCGCAATATTACACTGGCTATCAAAAGGTCGATAATCCAGATGTACAAGCGAAATTTGAGCAGCATTGGGATACTTCTTTATCGCCAAATGTGGGACTCACAGCGACAGAGGTGATGCATGCAATCACTAAAAATAAAGTCGATGCGCTTTACGTGATGGGTGAAAACCCAGTGCTTAGCGATCCCGATCAAGCTCACGTGTTAGCTGCACTAGAGAAAATACCGCTTCTTGTTGTGCAAGATATCTTTTTGACAGAAACAGCTAAAATGGCCGATATCGTGTTACCAGCTGCATCGTTTGCTGAAAAGCTCGGCCACTTCACCAATACAGAGCGCCGTGTGCAGCGGTTGCAACCCGTGCTCCCACCACCCGGTCTTGCTAAGCAAGACTGGAAAATAGTTCACGCTATTGCCAACAAAATGGGGGCTAATTGGGATTATGCTAATGAGCAAGCCATTACTAATGAGATAAACCTAGTGACGCCGCAATATCAAGGCATCACTTGGGACAGGCTCGACAATGATGCACAAGGCAAACCTAGCAAAGGTATTCAATGGCCATGTGTCAATGAGCAAGACTCGGGCACTGCGGTATTACATCAACATGGACCAATAAAAGGTAAAGGCTTATTTACTGCGGTTGAACATCGAAGTCCTGCGGAGCCAATTGATGATGAATACCCATTAGTGTTATCTACAGGTCGCTTGTTGGAACAATTCCATACGGGCACTTTGAGCCGTAAAACCCAAGGCTTGGATAAGCTGGGCTCACCAAGAGTCATGATATCGGTGTTTGATGCAGAGCAATTGGGCGTAAAAAATGGTGATACCTTGAAACTATCAACTCGTCGAGGTGAAATTGAAATCAACGCCTTTGTAACCAAACGAGCTCAAGCTGGCGTGTTATTTTTGCCGTTCCATTTTGCTGAGTCTGCGGCAAATAAACTCACCATCAATGCCATTGACCCTGTGGCCAAAATCCCAGAGTTCAAGGTGTGCGCGGTAAAAGCGGAGCGTGTTTCCAAACCTGTTCTCAGCCAGAAAGTGAGCAGCAATCAAGCTGACCCCGCATTAGCTTAACCCTCGATATCACTTCAGATAAACAAAAAAGGCAGCGTAATCGCTGCCTTTTGTATGCTTAACGGTTTAATTTACCAGACTGATTAAAGCACCTGTCGCGGCAAAGCCCAATACCAATAATACGATGTTAGGCTTGGCAATTTTAAGCACCGCAAAACCGATTAACACAAGTGCCATATCAATCGGTTCAATAACCGCTGAAGTAAACACGGGACTATACAATGCAGCGAGTAACAGTCCGACTACCGAAGCGTTAACGCCAGCAATCGCACCTGATATAGCTGGGCGTTCACTGATAGCATGCCAGCTTTTTAATCCCACCAGCATTAATAAAAAGCCCGGAATAAAAATCGCAAGCGTTGCGACAATCGCCCCTAAAATCGGTTGCTCCAGCCACAAATCAGCCCCTAAAAATGTGGCAAGGGTAAACATTGGACCAGGCACTGCTTGCGCTAACGCATAACCCGTTAAGAATCGATCTGAATCTACCAACTCACCAACATTAGCTTCAAGCAGCGGCAGTACCACGTGACCGCCACCAAAAACTAAACTACCCACTTGATAAAACTGAGCAAAAACTTGACCTAATGTGCCGGTTTGATTAATCAAATAAAAACTACTGAGCAAACCTAGGATAAATACCGCAAGCCAGCCATAATTCAAGGTTATTGGCGTATTTTCTGGGGTAATATTTTCACCTTTTGTCAGCACGACAAAGCCAATAATTGCTGCAAGTAATAAGACAACTATTTGGGTCAGTAAAGATGGAAATAACATTATACTTGCTGCGGTTGCAACCATTAATACCCGTGCGGTTTTACGTTGACAAAATTGACCAAACATCGCCAATGTGGCATCAGCAACGACGACAACAGCGAGCAACTTTAATCCATGTATAGCGCCCGATACCGCTGTGGTTTCAAGCCAGTGAGCACTGGTCACTGCTAATAAGAACAGCAAGAAAAATGAAGGTAAGGTAAAACCAACAAACGCAGCAATTGCGCCCATTAAACCGCCACGGTGATACCCAATGGCAAAGCCAACTTGACTAGAGCCTGGGCCTGGCATGAATTGGCTTAATGCAACCAAACTGCCATAACGTTTATCATCAAGCCAGTTTAGTTCGTTCACAAAGGTTTGTCTGAAATAACCAATGTGCGCAGCAGGCCCACCAAAACTAATAAAGCCTAATGCCAAAAAGCGAGTAAAAATTTGCCACATAATCAAACGACTTCCAATTCCATTTATATAAGGATTGAACTTAAATCGATTGTACTCAAACCGATTCCACTCAAACCGATTGACTCAACCAATAGTGCTCACATCAATAGTGCTCAACCCAATGTTGAAATTGATGGGTATGTTAACTTTTGAGTATATGACAGTTTAATTTAACTTTTATGACAAGCTGTAAAATTAGTTTATCCCTGTAAATGCGTTAAAGCCTTTTCACTCAAGCGCTTTAGTTCACGTAACTCTTCACTATCACCGCCGACCTTACAACGCATTAATTCTGGTATTTTTTTGGCCTTCTGCTGCAAAGCTTTGCCGTCCCCAGTAAGGTGCAACACTCTAACTCGCTCATCATCTTTATTACGATCACGGATAACCAACCCCTTGGTTTCAAGTCGTTTTAATAACGGGGTTAATGTGCCTGAATCTAAATGTAGCTTTTCGCCTAGAATTTTTACGCTAATGCCAGACTCTTTCCAAAGCACCATCATTACAAGGTATTGCGGGTAGGTCAGTGAAAGTTCATCAAGTAGCGGTCTATAAGCACGAATTAACGCATTGGTGGCACTATACATTGCAAAACAGACTTGGTTTTCAAGTGCTAATGGATCTAGGGTTTCGGTTGCAGGTACTTTACTCATGGCAAATGCTCCATGTTTTTTGGCAATATAACACTATGATTAACTATAATTTGGCCCATCTTACCACACTTTAATTGCGCACAAGTTAATCGCTTAATAGGCCGTTTAGTTTGAAGAACTTTTATCTCAAATAATTAAAGTTTGCTAAAGAGAAGCCGATAATGACATATCACCGATACCGAGTAAGGGTATCAACGTCGTATGTTAAGCCGTAACGTCAATAAAGTGAGAAACTATGTCTTTATCTATTAATTCACCATCAGCAATGCCTACAAATATTGATTCTGGTACTAGTTTAAAAGTCGCCGTAATGGCAAAAGATCAGCAAAAAGTTGAAGGCCAAATGGCTTTACAGCTAATTGAAGCTGCATTACCACAGCAATCAGCACCACAGCCAGTAGGTAATAGCGGTCATATTATTAGCACAAAAGCTTAATTCGATAGTTCAGCCAACGTTGAACAACGGCTAAAAACGCTTCATATTTAAACTGAATACGCTATGATTTGATTTATACGACCTTATAAAACAGGATGTTTATCATTATGCGTATTCAGATTTCAGCTTCGATCATTTGCCTTTTATTATTACTCCCATCTCAGTTAACTCTAGCTGAAGAGCCTGTCATGCCATCATTTGATTGCCAACAAGCTCAAGGCCAAGTTGAAGAACTCATCTGCCAAGATAGTCACTTAGCCAGTTTAGATGTTGAAATTAACGAGATGTTTACCAAACTTAAATCTCAAACCAGTAATGATGAATTATCTCAGTTAAAAGCCTTTCAGCGAGGTTGGATCAAAGGCCGTAACGATTGTTGGAAAGCAGAGAATATAAAGTCATGCGTGCAAGATTCTTATGAGTCTCGACTCACAGAGCTACAAATTGCTGCTGGCGAGTTTGAAATACCTGAGCCAATTCAATATCTATGTGGCGAAACGGCCAATGGCAATCTTACCAAAATTACCGCTTATTTTTATAATGACACCGCAATACCAGCAGCGATGCTGACGGTTTCCCCCAAGAGCCAATACCTTAAAACGACCAATTTTGCTTTGTTAACTCGCACCGCATCAGGTGCCAAATACCAAGGACAAAATTTTAGTTTTTGGACTCATCAAGGGGAAGCCATTTTCAGTCAGTTTGAGCAAGCTGATCTCAACTGTATCACTCACGAGTAATGTCGTTACCAGTCTCAGGCATCTCATATTTTCAATGACATTGGCACATAAAAAAACCATGTCATTAGACATGGTTTCAATTCAGGTTAACTGAGCGCTATTAAACCTGTATCACTCAAGGCTCATCTCATCATCAGTCTCTGAAAACTCATGTTCACAGTGACATTAGCACATAAAAAAACCATGTCATTAGACATGGTTTCAATGCAGGTTAACTGAGCACTATTGCATCTGTATTAGTTCAGTATTGTATATCCACGATTAGCCATACAGTTACGAACGACTGTTTCTTTTTCAGCTTCGTAATTTGCTTCGTTTGCACGTCTATCACGTGAGCCGCCGAGTAAACCTGATGCTACACCGATACCTGCACCAATTTTAGCGCCGTCAGAACCACTACCACCAGCGATGGCAGTACCTGCAGCGCCCACTGCAGCACCTTTAGCAGCGCTACTGATTACGCCTCTTGAGCTATCATTTTTCTGTACTTGCTGAGACATTTCAATGCATTGATGTTCGTCATAAATAAAATCTTTATCATCTACGCCAGTTTTATCATAGATAATGTTTGCACTTGCTGAAAAAGCAAAAAAACTGAGTGAAAGTAATAATAGTTTTCTCATTGGGATGCCTCAAAAATTGAAAGGGTCAATCTGCATTGCAATAACGACAAGGCTGCGCAATACAAGTAATAATAACTATCCTAGCTAAATATTAGTGTAAAAACGGAATATCGTGTTTCACGAATGGAATAATACTGTTTAATCGACTTATTGGTTTTATTGATATTTGCGTTAATTATTATGGAGCTCACACAAAAAAAGCAGCGATGATCGCTGCTTTTTATTTTCTGCATCATGCTGACTTAATTCAGTTTACTGCTTTCATAGGTATGGCACATTTGTTTAGCTTGCTCTTCGTCATATTCGCGCAGGCCGCTCAAAACAAGGGTTTTAATACCCGAACCAATAACCTTGCCTTCGCTCTTTAGTGCAAACTGCAACGTCACATCTCCACGTTTGCCGGTGATTTCCATATGCTGCTCTACCAGCTCTAAGCTCATTTCACTAAATTCAAAGGTGTCTAATTGAAAAGACATGCTTTCATAAATCACTAATGGTCTATTTGGATTTATCATCATGCCGTATTCTTTCATCATAGGCACTAATACATGGATGAAGTTGAGACCAGAAAAAGCCACATAGCTTTTAATAAACGCAGCAGTTTGGGTATCGCACTGACAAACGTCACCCTGACGTTCAATGTGAAGGTATTCTTTACCTTTAGTATCGCAAATACTAAATTGCTCCCCAGCTTGCTTATCTAGTGTGAGTTCAACACCATCACCGACCATACCTGCAAATTTAAATTGCATATTTTGACTTAAGCCAAATTCAGTTAATACCAAGGCAAACAACAAATCGCCTGGCACACAAAAGCGTTTTGCGCCGACGTTGTGGATAGGATTAAAATCTTCAGCTACCAGTTTTGCGAAGTCACTGGCTTGTTGCGCTGAAATAAAAACACTTTGGTCTTGCTTGGCATAATAAGGTGACAAAAACATATACATCCATTCATTATTATTATGTGAAAGAAATCCCTCTCTCGGTGAGTTGGGCTTTTTGTGGCATAGAGTGTACTAGAAAAACACCAAAACACTCAGCCGATGACTATAACAAGCATAAGCTGCTGAAAAAATTAATTTATTTTAACTTGGGCGAGTTTTTAAAGGAAAAATACTTACTAAAGTGTCGAAATGAATACTTAAATGGGTTCAGATATATCCCCATTAACGTATCGTGCCCAGGATTTCCTGTTACGCCAATTTTTAGCTCACTTACGCTTGATGCCTTAATCAAACTACCATAAGCCCGATCCCATATTGCTAATGCTGAACCTAAATTAGTGTCTCTATGCTCTTTGGCAATACTGTGATGCACTTGATGTTGTGCTGGGCTGATAAACCAATTCTCAAGCTTATCTCCCCATGATAGCCAAATATGGCTATGACGAAGGTTTGAGCCAAATACATTGAATAAAAATACAAACACATTAGCACCTAACACATCAAACATTTTCAAATTTGGACCAAACAGATAATAACCGATCCCAACAGCGATCCCTTGCGTGAGTGCCATACGACAAGCATACAAGTAGCTTTCCACTGGGTGACTTCGATAAATAGTGAATGGCGTCATGACAGATGCTGAGTGATGAACTTTATGAAACTCCCATAAAAACGGTACTTTATGTAACACCAGATGCAAAATAAACCGAGTAAGATCATCAAGAATAAATAACAATACAGTAAATACTGCAATCACGATGGTGAGGTTTTCGGTAAGAGGTTGGATTGAGCCAAATAGCTTCTCTAAGATATCACTGAGTCCAAGCGCTACAGGCACCATAGTAAATAACAATGGCGCAAACAACACCGCTTTTAACAGCTTGTTGCATACTAACAAGAGGTAGTCGTGTTTTGCGGAGCAGGATAAGTAAATTTCAGCAGGTAGTAAAAATTTGCCAAAGCTTTTTAACGATTTATCAGTATGCAAGCGCCAATATACTGGTAGCGCTAGTAGTATCGCTCCCACTATATAAAGCCCAAAGATACGTTTATTTGCATCTAAAGGATATGACAACAATTCACCAATATTACTCGAAAAAAACTCAACTACAGGCATGCTAACCTCTATTTGCCAGCCTTTATTGCTCACTGCAATGAGGGTTATAAAGCCTCATCCACATCATCACAGTGAGCAATGCGTTATCGCATCTTAATTAAAAACGATACTGGTAACCAATTTGAAATTGTTGTGGCTTGCTCGGTCTTGCGCCATAAGGTCTGCGACTGACAATTTCTTGTGTATCAAATACATTATCAGCTTTAACGTAGACTAAGCCATACTCATTAAAATTATAACTCGCTGACATATCTACCACAGTTAATGCTTCCGTTTTACTGCCTGATAGCACCACACCGTCACCCGATGCTTCAAGCATTTCACCAATGTAACGTACTATCATATTTACGTCCCATTGGTTACTTACTAAACCTAAGTTAACTGATATTTGGTTTTCAGGTAAATAAGGAAGCTCATCACCCGCTTCAATGTCGCCCCACATATCAAAACCCGATTCAAAACTCGTTTTAAACTCTGACTCTGTATAGGTGTATGACACTGATACAGGAAAATCTAAGTTATCAGTTAACGTAAAGTCATAACCCGAGGTTAGCTCAAGACCAATCACATCAACTTCGCCACCATTGAACTCAGTATCATCATCGCTGCCACAGCTTGAGAACTGACAACCTTCTTTAAGGTTACTAATGTCGTTGAAAAAGCCAATAAGCTCTAAGTTAAAGTTTCCATCATTATAGCGACCACCTAGCTCATAGTTGACGCTACTTTCCGTTTCAATAGAAGGGTCTTGCTTAGGGCTTGTTGGTAAGAAACCTTCATGCACTCCAAACAATAAACCGGCTTCATCAGATAAAGCGTAGAATAAACTTAAACTTGGCAGCCAGATGCTGGTTTCTTTTTTCAAATAATCTTGCTCGGCACCTGGTGCACGATTTTGATATTCAGCATCAATAAACTCTCCACGAACACCGGCAGTAATATCGAGTGCATTGATACTAATGGTGTCTTGTAGATATATCGAAATAGCATCTGTGCTTTCGCGATCGGTTGTAGACGCTTTAGTCGCCACACCATCTGAAACCAACTGCGCATTTTGCATAAAATAATCATCAGTGGTGTGATCGCGCTCAATTTGATCTTGATGGAAACGTGCACCAACTTCAAAATGATTGTTATAACCGAGTAAATCCATATTCCAATTTAAATCAGACTGGATACCTTGGGTAAAGTAGGTTCTATCATTGTTACCCAAGGTCATTTTCTCATATTCAGCGACACTGTCTTGTTGCCCTGTTAATATTTGATAAAAGCGTTGGTTCGTCTCATCTTTATCTGGGTCGGCTAAGATCTCTTGCAAGCTTCGATTAACTAGGCCACCTTTAAATCCATTGACCTTATACCATGCACGTTCAAAATCATTTCGATACACACGAGTGGTTAATTCAAAGTGATCATTCGTAACATAGTGGTTGAATTGAAATTGGGTGTGAGTCCAATCCATATTATCGAGTTGGCTAGCCACATAACGACGATTAGGGTTAGCCGCAAAATCGTCATCACTTAAGCCTAAGTAGGTTTCATCTGAGGTTTCATTTGCATAGGCAAGTTTTAATTCAAAGACTTGATTTACTGTTTCACCATCAAGGTCATAGCGCAGCTTTGCCATCAGGTCATTTTTTTCAAAGCCTGTCTCACCGCCACCATCAAGCTCTTTAAAACCATCAGCCTGCATGTGCACGCCTTCAATTAAAAAACCAAAATTATCAATGGTGTCACCATAGTAAGCATGCGCTTTTGCTAACCCATCACTCCCCACAGATACATCAACTAAGCCTTCAGAGCTTTGCGGTACAGCACGGGTTACCATGTTTAACGAACCCGCTACGGTATTAGGGCCATATTTAATGGCTGCGGGGCCTTTAAACACTTCAATAGAAGTCATCTTAGACGTCATTGGGAAGTAATATGCCGATGCAGCAGAGTACGGCGCAGGGCCAATAAGTACCCCATCTTCCATGATATTAATCTTTTTACTACGTTCAGGGGTTGCACCACGAAAACCAATGTTTGGTCGTAAACCATAACCGTCTTCTTCACGAATATTCACGCCAGGTACGCTGTATAACACGCGGTTAATATCATCAAACTTAAATTGTTCAAGTGCCAGCTCATCAATCAATGTCGCAGAGCCCGTCGTTTTATTTAAACTCTGATCACGACCGATGATTTGCATTTGCTCCATGTAGCTATCATTGCTTTTAGCTGTTTCATCATCTTCGGCAGCAATGGCACTGTAACTTAGCAAAGAAGATTGAATGGCTAACACTAACGCTAATTTTTTAGTCATCAATAAACGATTCATTAGTCATTGTCTCCTGCTGATGTTTGCGGTAATTCTAAAGCCAAGGTGTTAATAAAATCAGATTTCAACGTATCTGTAACTGCTTTGACATCTGCGTGAGTTTCAACGACTTGTTGTTCATTATCAGTTAACGTTGCCGCTAAGCTTTGCTCATAGGCTTGCGCATTGGCAATGGCCGCATCAATACTTTGGGTAATCAATGCTGCTGTTGTTGCATCATTTTCATCAACGAGGTAATCATCGAAGCCAATACCTTGATCGCCTTCATACAAGGCTTTTAAAGCAATTAAGTTACTGGCGATATTATCAATTGAGTGAGCAGCTAGAGGAGATTCAACATCTTCAGGACAAACACTGGTACCACAGGTATTAGCAAAATACCCTAGCGGAGTGGCAAGCTTGCCATCTTTAGTGACACTGTCGATATAAAACAATGCATCACTGAGTTTGTTAACCGCTTCATGTACGGTAGCAAAACTACTTCCAGCCTCTCCCGCTGATTTTAATGTTGCAGCATAACCATTTTCACCAGACCACTCGGTAACAAGTTGATTGGCATTGTTGTTAATATCTTTTGCAACTTCGGCGGCAAACTCACAACGAGCAAGACGACGTGACTCATCGGTACGATTATCCCATCCTTCTGGAGTCACACTACCTGTGCAGCTATGCTCAAGGCTTGGATTAAATAATAAATACTCTAATGCCACCATGCCTTTACGTGCTGGAGTACGTGTTGTGATGTCATATGGAGTACCGTTAATATCGTTGTTCTCAAACGAAACAACATCTAAATCAACCCCACAGCGACTCATTACAGGCCAAGAATAGATCTTGTTTCTTAATGCGCCATCATCATTTAATAATGGGCCAATTTGCATCATTTCAACACGCTGCCATTGATTCATGGTCGTGCGCCAGCTTTGTGCTGCTGTTTCTGTTGCTGAAGTGAGTGCAGCATTGTCAATGCTACCTTGTTGTAAACCAGCTTCTGCTTGACATAATGCGGCGATATCATTGGCTTGAGTTAAACTTTTAGCTGCAAACTGCTGGAAGGTCGGCGTAATAACACCATCGACAATATTGCTAATTAATGCGGCTTGGTCAAAATCTGAAGAGGTATCTCCGTTATTACCGTAATCAGCGCCAGCTTCACTGCTGGTACTCTCGTTACAACCCACTAAAAAAGTGGCACTCATTGCGAGAAATAACATGGATAATGAATGCGGTTGTTTCATAAAATTCCCTTACTCTAAAAACGACAAAAGCTCGGTGTTTTTCAACACCAAGCTTTTTACTAATGTGAGGTCATATCACAATAGGATTTACCAGTTAGCAACGTTATCTGCATCAAGCTCATAGCTAGCTTGTAAAATATCACGCGCTTCGGTTAAGTCTTCGATATATCCATCAACATCACCCGTTAATTCTGGCTGTGTTGCGAATAATTCATGAACAGTTTCGAAGTCTTCATCACTGATGACAGCGTATTCACTGAACTGTAAACCTAATGCAAAACCTTTCATTTCTGAGTAATGCTTCGCTAGATTTTCGTAGTTGAAATCAGCACTGTCACCGCCAGTTGCTAGTGGTGCCAAATCAGCAGACACATCATTGATGTAATGAATAACTGTCGCAACGATTGCATTTTCCCATGCTTTCACACCCGCCATTGCATAGGTTTCAAGCTCAGTCATTTGAGCCTCAGTTAAAGCACTGCCCACGTTATCATTGATGATTTTACGACCAGCAATAAATGCTTCCATTGCTTGCATGGTGTAATCCGTTGGCATTGCATTATCAGCAGTACCTAAATCACGCTTTGCTGCATTGACAGATTGGCCAAAGTTGTACTCTGAACGTAAATCAATTTTGCCGTCACCGTCGGTATCATGTGAGCCATTCCAGTCCGCACGACCTTCATCTTCTGTCACCTTACCGGCAATTTCTACATCGCTGTATTCAAGGTAGTTACGCGCTGCACCAAAATAGCCAAAACCTTCATCAAATTGATGCTCAAGGTTAGTGTAAGCAGCACCATCTTTAGCAGGGTTAATGTTGTCAGTCGTTAAGCCCTTACCTTCAGTATCAACACCAAAGTAATCATCTGCTGATTGAGAGTAAGTAATAGACATTAATAAGAATTTTTGAATTAATTGTGCTAAATCAACACCGTTTTCATCAATATATACTTTCGAGATGTCATTACCACGAACGTCTTGACGTACTTCACCGTTAATTTTAGCAACTGCATTATCAGCTAAACGATCAAATAACATATCGATAAGTGCTGAAGGTGTTGTAGAACCTTTCGCGCCCCAACCTGCAAATGCACCGTTATTCCAGTCTTCATGTTGACCAGTAGCATCATTACCAGCCACTTTATCAGTAAGGTTTTTGTATCCTGTTAGCTCAGAGATAAGCCCATCTTTTGAGTTATCAATAAAGGTAATCGCAATATCAGGGTACTGAGTATCTTCATCAGGGTTGTAGAAGTAATTCAACTTAGCCAGTACTTCATCTTTCGTTGTTAATTCGTTGCTGTCGATTTCAGCTTCTAATGTAGAAGAGATGTATTGATTTAATTCAGCAATTAAAATGTGACGAGCATTTTGGCCAGTATAGGTCACACTTGACTCGCCATCATTTAACTTACTGTCAAATACGTAGCGATCCATGATGTCATTAACCGTTACAGTCACGTCTTTGGTAAACGTTGCACCATCGCCATCCGTTGCTGTGATGGCTAAAGTAAATTCTGTTGATTCTGCAGCATCGGCATCTAACACAACACCGTCAGCTAATTTTAGTGTTGTGCCATCAATAACAAACTGGTCACTGGTCAATGAGAAAGTATGAGAATCACCAGCATCACTATCAGTTGCAGACAAAGCACCTACTGTCGCGCCAGCAGTGTTTTCATCAACAGTTGAATCAGAAAGAGAGATATCAGTTGGTGCAGAATTAGTGGGTTCTGTAGTACCAGAGCTATCAGAAGAGTCTGAACCACCACAAGCTGTAAGTAAGCCTAATGAAAGTGCGATAGTTGTCGCTAATACTGTTTTATTAAGTTGCATAAATTTCCCTTGATACAAAAACTGTAATTGTGAAACCAAAATGTTAATGACTTATCGATTGAATGATACATAAATGCAAATGATAATTCATCTTATTCGCAATATTTTTTTAACCATTGCTAATTTATGCTTGACTAAACTTTATCCATACGCACCAAAATTAAACTAAGCCTTTGAAAATAAACTATATAAATTCCACCCTATAAATTAAAACCAAACAAAAAGGGCTGCTCAAAGTGAGTAGCCCTTCTAGTAAAATCGATGTAGCACTATCTATATAGGCTATTTAATGTACTGAATTGTTATTAATTAATAATCTTTTGCCACCAAGAACGTTCATCACCGCAATTATCTACTGGGTTATAACTATCAACTCTCGCTGGTAGTGCTACCACATTATCGCAGTCAGCTTGCTTAGCGACACCTGTACTTCTATCAAAGTAACCTTGAGTAACGCCATTAACGGGCGTCATACGTAAGCCCAAAGGTGGACGCTGCTTTAAGAACGCTTGATAGACGGCCATGGCACCACTTGAGCCATATAATCCCGTTTTTGAATTATCATCCTGCCCCACCCAAATGGCAGCGACATTTCGCTCATCAAAGCCTGCAAACCAAGAATCTCGACTATCGTTACTGGTACCCGTTTTGCCCGCTAAATCCACATTAGGAAACGCTTGGCCTAATCGTTTTGCAGTACCATTTTTTACCACCTGATTCATCGCATATTGGACTAAAAAGTCAGTCGCGGGTTCTAGTCCTTGTGTTGCGCTATCACGGCTCACTTTTAACGGCTGATTATTCGTATCTAACACTGCAGTAATCGAACTTAATGGTCGATAACGACCGTTATTGGCAATGGTTTGATAAACTTGGGCAACCATATATGGAGAGCCATTAATAGCCCCTAATAGCATTGAAGGATAGCGAGGGATCGTCTCACTCCAGCCTGCACTGCTCATGGTTTTAGCTACGTTATCCACGCCAATTTCAATCCCGACGTTCACCGTCGGGACATTCATCGAGTTTTTAAAGGCTGTTAGTAATGGCACTTCGTCTCTGAACACTTTATCGACATTTTGTGGTGACCACGTCTTACCCTGACCGTTTTGTAAGGTAATCGGTTTATCTGCCACTGGAGATGCCAAGTTATATTTGTGACCTTGTTGTAATGCTGTGGCATACACAAAGGGTTTAACTAACGAGCCAATGGGCCTGCGGATTTCAACAGCACGATTAAAGCCATCAAAGCTAGGTACTCTGTCACCTACCATAGCGGCAATCCCATTCGTGTACTTATCTGTAACGACCATGCCCACTTGCACATTTTTCGCTCTTTCATCCAGCGTTTTCATGGTAGAAACTACGGCTTTTTCAGCTGCATCTTGTGCCATAGGATCTAACGTGGTGTAGACCTTCACACCTGACTGTTGTAATAAACTATCGCCATATCGACTGCGTAGTTCATTTTTAACCACGGCAAAAAAGGCTGGTAACTTTTGATGTACCGATTTATTAAAGTCACGCAAGCCTAGAGGTGATTCAACTGCGGCTTTGTATTGTTCAACATTTAACTTGTCGTCTTCCATCAGTAGACGAAGTACCAAGTCACGTCGATTTTGCGCACGCTCTGGTGAGCGCCATGGATTGTAATATGAAGGCCCTTTAATTGCTGCGATCAAAAATGCTTGCTGTGAAACAGTGAGCTCTGCAATCGGGCGACCAAAATAAAACTGCGAAGCTAATCCCATACCATGTACGCCACGAGATTTGTCCTGCCCCATATAAACTTCATTTAAATAAGCTTCGAGGATTTCATCTTTGCTGTAGCGAAAATCAATAATGATCGCCATTAACGCTTCACGGATCTTACGTACAATCGAGCGCTCACTGGTTAAGAAGAAGTTTTTCGCCAATTGCTGGGTTAGCGTTGAGCCACCTTGAACGGTGCGCCCCGCGGTAATATTAACGATAGCAGCACGAGCTATGGCAAATGGGTTAACGCCATGATGTTCATAAAAACTGCGATCTTCTACTAGGATCAGTGCATCTACAATGGCTTGCGGCATCTCTTCTGTTGGCACAAATAATCTATCTTCACCACCTGAAGCTAAAATTCTATCTAACAATACAGGCTCTAAATGAAATACGGCCATTTGGCGTTTGTCTGACATACGCTGCACCGATGACACACCTTGGCTATCGAATGAAATCATCACTCGCTGAGCAACTTGATCGCCTTCGGGATGTAAAAACGGTCGACGCCATAATTCTATTTTGCTGCTTGATGCAGAAAACTCACCGACTTGCCTTGGGTTAGCGACTTTACGATATCCCAGTAATTTAAGCTCTGACAATAATTGCGGATGGCTAATGGCAGCGCCTGGATAAATCGCCATTGAGCGACTAAATACTTGGGCTGGTAAATGCCATTTCTGACCTTCAAATTTTCGGGCAATGATTTGATCGAGATAAATACCGTAAGAGCTAACGATAACTAAACCGATTAAACCCAGTTTCCACGTAAATGACCAAAGCGTTTTCCATTTCGAGCGACTATTTTTTTTGGGATTAACTCGTTTGACGCCAGATTTCTTGGGCGATGATTTTTTAGCAGGTGCCTTTTTAGCTGGAGCCTTTTTAGACGAGTCTTTTTTTGCCGTAGGCTTTTTTATTCTGTCAGTCATAATTTGCGTAATTCTATTTCGTCCTTGGCTATTACTTTAAGCCTGGCGTTTTCTTTTTAGTAAATTTGGTTGCTGTCGTGTTGGCAGGGTCATCTGGCCATAAATGACGAGGGTATCGGCCTCGCATTTCTTTCTTTACTTCAACATAAGGCCCTTGCCAAAAACTGGCTAAATCTGCAGTCAACGCTATTGGACGCTGCGCAGGTGATAATAACTCCATGGTAACCACCAGCTTACCATGAAGCAGTAATGGACTTTGTGATAAACCTAATGCCTCTTGCAACCTTACCCGTAATAAAGCACGGCCACGAACCGAATGACTTGCTAGTACTTCATCTGGCGCTTGATCGATATCTTCGCAGCCTTTATCACTCGCTTCGTCAATTTGATAATGAATAGGCGCTGATGTTCCAGTCGCCATTTTCCAATGAGTCGGCAGTAATTCATTTAAGGTTTGCTGCTGAGACCAAGTTAATAAATTTTTAACTTGGCTCAATATATCCAGTTTTTGTAATTTAGCAATCGAATTAACATCGACTAAATACGGTGCTAGCCACTCAGGTAATGTCGCTAATAAATCAGCGCTTTCTAACGATGGCCAGTCATACTCTGGTGCATATAACTGCGCAAGTTTTACTCGGCATTGTAACTGATAAAACCCCTCTTCAAGGTTAAGAATACTTAACCCTTTAGATTGAATGTGGCTGATTAGCGCTTGGACAATTAAATCTGAATCAACGTTAGACTCAAGCGAGCGACTCACAATAAGTTCACCAATTTTCTGCTGCTTTTCAGCAAAAAACCGTCCTTTTGCTTCGTCCCATTCACAAACTTTATGTTCGGATATAAGCAAACCTAAGTCGTGTTTAAGGTGCTCGGGGTTTATCGCAGCAGCTAAATATACCCGCCCAGCATTGCGCCCTTGAGATTCTTGAAAGTCGGCCACAACAAGCCATTCATGGGTCGACATATTATCTTCAATATCAATCGTTACCCCAGTACCGTTACTAAGCCTAAATCCTTGCTTACCACGAGCTTGAGCAATTCTATCTGGGTATGCCAAAGCCAGTAATGTGCTGATATCACGACTTGCAGCATCACGAGCAAGTTGTTTAATGTCTGAGGAAACTGATAATGACGCTTGCCATTTGTTAACTTGTGCCGCCATCAAACCTTGCGTAGCTAGTGGTAGATACTGGCTAATATCGACGCCTTTTTTCGGTAGCCCGCGCGCTTCTAACACCGCAGCTAATAAACACGCCAGCGACACTAATTCCGGTTGCTTTTGCGTCTTAGCCAATACAGTCGATTGCAATAGCATATGTGCTAACCGAGGATGGCAGCCTAACTCATAAGCCGCTTTGCCATGTGGCGAAATTTTATGATTAGCATCCACAAGCTCAAGTTGCGTTAATAACTGCCACGCTTTTTGTTGATGAATTGCGGGCGGCGCAGTAAGCAGTGGTAAGTTTTCAATATTGCTTTCCCCCCAATAAGCACATTCTAATGCCATGGTGGTTAATTCACTGACACTGATTTCAGGCGCTTCAGCTTTAGATAATCGGCTTTGTTCTTCTTGCGCCCATAAACGCACACAACAACCTGGAGCAAGTCGTCCAGCACGACCTGCACGTTGGATAGCAGAAGCTTGGCTAATACGTTTAAGAGATAGTCGGCTCACGCCAGTACGAGGATTAAAGCTTGCTTCTCGCTTATAGCCACTATCGACAACAAGGGTTATTCCATCAATAGTTAAACTGGATTCAGCCACGTTGGTTGCCAGCACAATTTTACGTTTGCCTTTCGGCGCACCAGCAATTGCGTTATCTTGCTCAGCTGGCGTCAGATCACCGTAAAGAGGGCATAGAAGAAATACCTGTGTATCAACCTTTTGACTTAATAAACGCTGCAGTTTATTGATCTCCCCCTTACCGGGTAAAAAGGCGAGGATAGAGCCCATTTGATATTGCTGCGGCACATGTGATGAGTTGTTTTTTACAGATTCTGCAATCACATTGGCCATGTGTTCTAGCCATGGTTGTTGCCGAGTCACTGGTCGATAAACCTGTTCAACATCAAAGCTGCGCCCTTCACTAACCAATAGTGTCGCCTCAGGCATAAGCTGCTGAAGCGGCAAGCCAGCTAACGTCGCCGACATTGCGATAAGGGTTAAGTCATCCCTTAAGGAATCTTGTACTTCTAGAGTAAGTGCTAAACCAAGGTCAGTAGGTAAGTGGCGTTCATGAATTTCGTCGAATATGATCACATCAATTCCATTGAGCTCTGGATCTTGCTGGATCATACGAGTGAGTATACCTTCGGTGACTATTTCTAAGCGCGTATGACGACTAACCTTAGTGTCACCTCGAACACGATAACCAACGCTATCACCTACTTTCTCACCTAATGATTGAGCAATAAAATGTGCCACACTCCGAGCGGCGACTCGCCTTGGTTCAAGCATCAATATTTTGCCGTTAATACTTGGCCAACTGAGCATAGCCAAGGGCAATGCCGTTGACTTACCCGCTCCAGTAGGGGCTTCAAGAATAATTTGACGATGTGTTGATAGCGCTTGTTGCAGTGGCTCGAACAAGGTTTGAATAGGTAATTGGCTCAAAAAAATAACTTACACAAGAAAAAACTGAAGTCAGTTTACTCACAATCGCTTGTTGATGCTATCTCAACAAGGGTTGTGTTATGTCTGCGCCATATGACAAAGAAAGGGTTGATATGATAAGTTTTCGCAGCTTCGCTTGGCCTATATTCAGTCGTTCAGCCAAGGTTGTCTTAGCCCAGAATCTAGTTCCATTAATCGTGTCGGCTTACCAATCGCGTAACCTTGAGCATAATCTACACCTAATTCACGCAATAAAAGTCCGATGTTTTGATTTTCAACAAACTCGCCAATCACTTCAAAATCCATGTCTTTACCTAGCTGGCAAATAGCAGACACAATGGCTTTGTCACTGCGATCATCACATACATTCACAACAAATTGACCATCAATTTTGACGTAATCTACATCAAGGCACTTCAAATAAGCAAAGCTTGAGAAACCTGAACCAAAATCATCCAAGGCAAGTTTACAACCAAGCGGTTTTAACAAATCAATCAAGGCTGTGGCTTGTTCAAGTTGGCTAACTGCGGCAGTTTCAGTGATTTCAAAACATAACTTATCAACTAATTCAGGTTCAACCATTAAGCGCATTTCAAGCCAGCTCATGAATTTACTATCTGATAAAGACACTGCAGATAAATTCAGTGAAACCATCTTAAGGTCGTCCCAGATCTCCATATGCCTTGAGCCCCACTTCAACAAGTTGTCGATAACCCAACGATCGATACGAGATGCGAGGTTATAACGCTCAGCTGCAGGTAAAAATACTCCAGGAGAAACATAGCGGCCATCTTCTTGAACCATCCGCAGTAAAATTTCCATATGAATGCCAGTATCTTTAGAAGACAGCGGCTCTATCAATTGGAAAAATAACTCAAACTGGTTAAGCGCTAATGCCGAGATAATATCCACAGACGCTAGCATTTGATTATAAAGCTGGTGCATTTGCGGATCATTTTTACTGTAAAAGTGCCAGCGATTTCGGCCATCTTCTTTCGCAATCCGACAAGCGGCATCCGCTTGACTCATGACGCTATAAATATCTTCTGAGCGGGAGTTAAGCTCGGACATGCCCATACTCATACTGACGTTATGAGTGATCTCCCCCCATGTGAATTCATGCTCTGAGAGTTGCTGACAAATCCGGCTCGCCACTTGCTCTGCTGAGGCTTTATCGGCGTGATACATTAAAATACCAAACTCATCGCCGCCTAAACGGGCCACAATATCCCCAGTACGAAGCAGAAGACTCAAGCGCTTGGATACCTGACAAAGCAATTCATCACCCGCTTGATGTCCACTGACATCGTTAATGACTTGGAATTGGTCCAGATCTAAAAACGCAACACAAGCAGGTAACCTATCTTTCTCATTTATGGTTTCTTCGAGCATCGCCTCAAACTGCACCCGATTAGGTAAGCCTGTTAGCGGGTCATAATTTGATTGAAATGACAGTTCATCTGCTAAACGATATCGCTCAGAAATATCTTCAACCATCATGAGTAGTCGATGCTCAATATCAAGAGCACGACAAAAACTCATTTTATACCAGTGCTTAACACCTGAAACGATCAAGGGCAGTTCACACCAAGATTGGTGTAATGCGCCTTCTCTAACAATGTGTAAACAGTCCTCAAGCAATAAATGATCATCTGAATTAATCACAGAAAATAGACTTTTGCCTATGGTAAAAGGCAGGCTTTGACTGGCGACATGATTTTGATTACTGACATTATTGTCAGTACCAATCAGCGCACACGCTACAGGTAATTGTTGGAATAACTCAAGGTATTGTATTTCTTTGTTTTGCAGTAATTCTGATACTCGAGTGAGCTCTGCATGTGAGCAAAGCTTTAGCGCAAATTCATTAGTGAGATAAAACTGGCAATCATCTCCACCAGTAGCATGTACCGACCAATTAGCTTGGTGTTGATAAGGGATGAGACACAGCCGAGTATGACCGATTTGCGCCACATGATTAATCAATAGTCTTATCGGCTTCGCTAAAGAATGACAAAATTGATTTAGTCCATCCACTAATGGCGCTGAAAAATGTAAATCATCATGTTCAACTTGGTCACAATGAGGAAATAACCCACTATGGTTATTCAACAAGAGTTGTTCACACAAGTCAGGATAAGAAGCGAGTGATAAACCGAGTAACTCTGCTGTTTGCGCATCAGAGTCATACACTTTTAAAGCATTGGCTTGCACAACACAGTCACTGGTGATGTGTTCTGATATTTGAGACAGTACGATCACTACGCCGTCACAGTCTAGTTTCTGCGTTAATCGCTCAACTTCTGCTGTGACTTTCTCTGATGATAAAAAGCGACTTAATTCAGATGACTGTTCACTGACCCATACCGATTTAAATTCGCTATCAACCATTATGCGACTCATTAATATTTGGCAATGTAGCTCTCATTATTGCTAAGATTTATCCAACCTCATGTTCGATAAATTCAATGGATTTTGTGCTGCTTGCATTAATCTTAGATTAAAAACGACAACTTTTTACATTAAATTAATTGTATTTAGTAACTAAATTACCCCATTAGCGACCCGCAAGCGATACAATTTGATTCAAGATATTTATAAGGATGGACTAATGTCTAAAAGTGTTAACAAACGCACTTTTGTCGGTTTTTCGGTTGGTGATTCAATCGCCAATGAGTTAAAGGCACAGCAAACCTTCATAAAGCCGTTAGTCGCTCAGAAAGCTAAAACCGTAGCAAAAGAGAACTTTCATATCACTGCCGCTTTTTTAGGAAATACAAGCTTGGCTGATAGGGTTGCACTTGGGCGCTTAATTGAAGCAGAAACCTTTCATGCTTTTACCGTATCAATGCCCCATATTGCTCATTGGCCACAAGCTAAGCTAATTTGTGCAGAGGGGATGGCTGTTGATAAGCTATCTTACATAGCCAACCAATTACAGAATATGGCAAAAGAATTAGGCCTTATGCAAAGTCAACACGACTACCGACCCCATGTAAGCTTATTTAGACATTGCACCTTACCAAGTGAGCAAACAAGTTTTCCATTCTTATTAAAGGCACCGATTACCGTCACAGCAACACAACTGACGTTATTTGAATCCCTCAATTTGCCTGGTGGGGTTAAGTATCTACCTATTCAGCACTGGCCTCTTACGCCATAAGTTCAACTGCTGTTCCAGTGGTTCAGTTTTGATGAAAGCCCAATAAAAAAGCCGCAATATTGCGGCTTTTTTATCTTATTAGCGTCAATACGACACTATCGAATTTACTCTTCTAGCAAAGCGGCAATAGTAAGTACACCATGCCCTGTCGCGCCAGCGCTCCATAACGCTGAATCAGAAGATGAGTAAGCCGCGGCTAAATCCATGTGTAACCAATTCATTCCCGGCGTGACAAAGCGCCACAAGAAGCCTGCGGCATTAGATGCACCACCTGCTCCACCACCTTTCATAGCACGACTGTTAGCTGTGTCAGCAAAAGGAGAAGGACACATATCTTTGTGCCATTCATTTAACGGTAATGGCCAAACATTTTCAGAAACGTCAGCAGCTTTTTGTTGCACACGTTGTAAGGTTTCAGTTTGTGGCGAGAATATCGCATTATAATTATCACCCACTGCCATCACTGCAGCACCAGTTAGCGTAGCAGCATCAATGATCAATTCAGCCCCGGTGTCTGATGCAGCTTGCAAACCATCCGCTAAAACAAGACGACCTTCTGCATCAGTATTTACGACTTCTACAGTGACGCCATTTTTGTAAGTCAGAATATCGCCCAATTTATATGCATGGCCACTAATTAGGTTTTCCGCACAACATAAGAACAACTTGACGCGTTTATTTAAACCGGCTTTCATTGCCAAGCCCAGTGCCGCAGTAACAGTTGCAGCACCGCCCATGTCACACTTCATGTCTAACATGCCAACAGAAGGCTTAATACTGTAGCCACCAGAATCAAATGTGATGCCTTTTCCGACTAACGCTGTCGAAACAGGTGCATCATCACCAAGCGGATTAAAATCTAACACTAACATTGCAGGTGGACGCTCACTGCCACGCCCAACAGCGTGCAAACCAATCCACTGCTTTTCAAGTAGTTCTTGACCTTCAACAATTTCGTAGCTGACATTGTCACCACCAATCGCTTTTAACCAATTAGCAGCATGATTGGCGAGTACCACTGGTGACAGCTCTTCTGGTGTCTCATTGACTAACATACGTGCAAAGCTAGCCGCTTCGAAACGATGGGTTAATGTGGTTTGAGTCGCTTCATCGCCACACCAACGTACTTCAAACTCGCCTCTTGCCGTTGTAAAGCCTTGAGAGAAAGCCCACTGTGAGTCGATATTCCATAATTCACCTTCAAGCTGGACACTTGTAACACCTTGAGCGCGAATTTTTCGAGCCGCCATTTGTACCTGACGAAGTACATCCGAATCAGTTAAATGAATTAACGCTTGATTACCTTGATAAGTCACACTTGCTTTACCCCAAAGGCTTTGTGGCGCATCTTGTGTTAGGGCAACGGTCATTATTTGCATTATTTTGTCCTTATTATTCTGCTTGTGCTGTTCTTTTTAGTGCTGTTTAGTTTTTTAATCGTTGTTGTGCTGTTCTTACATTGTAACGTATGTTTCCAATGGGCTAAGTGTACTGTAAATCGGTAATGAAACGAGACTAAAACCAGCACAAAGATTAATATTAATTGTTAAAAAGAATGTACTGCTAAAAATAGCCACTCACAGTAAAATCAACCTAGCATTCGCTCTTACTTATGCGCCCTTGAATAGTAGTTGAAGTCATACAAGCCCATGATATAACCTCTGCCTAAATAAAGTGAAAGTGATGATGCCAGTATGCATTCACTCCAAATCACTCAGCACTCCCAATCAGCCCTTTATTGCCTGGAGCACACTTTCTTATGGACTTTACCCCACCTTTACAAAAAGGAACGTTACTCAAACGCTATAAACGCTTTTTAGCTGATGTAAAACTAGAAGATGGTAGTGAGATTACCATTCATTGCCCAAATACTGGCTCAATGAAAAACTGTTTATTCCCAGGTGAAACCGTTTGGTTTTCTACATCTGACAACCCTAAGCGTAAGTACCCACATACTTGGGAAATCAGCGCTACGCCAGAGCAGCACTTAATCGGTATTAACACAGGACGTGCTAATGCCTTAGCCGAAGAGGCAATTAAATCAGGTGTAATCACTGAGCTTTCGGGTTACGCCAACATTCAACGAGAAGTAAAATACGGTGACGAAAATAGCCGAATTGATATTTTACTGAGTGATGACACACAGGCGCTGTGCTATGTAGAAGTGAAAAGTTGTACATTATTAGAGCAAACAGTAGGGTATTTTCCTGATTCTGTCACAGCTAGGGGGCAAAAGCATTTGCGTGAGCTAATGCATATGGTTAGTCTAGGTCATAGAGCAGTGTTATTGTTTGTCGTACAGCATTCAGGCATTAATCTCGTTCAAGCGGCAGAGCATATCGATCCACAATATGCATTATTACTTAAACAAGCGGTCAATAGCGGCGTTGAAGTTTTAGCTTATCAAACTGAAATCTCAGCAACCTCAAGTATCATTACCCGTTCATGCAAAGTTATTGTTTAGTTCAAAAATGAAAAAAATACTAATCAAATAGTTTGCCACGCTATAGAGTTTCTGCTATAGATAGCGGCCATAAATTTTACGACGCACATAAATCGCTAATTATTACAGGAGATGCGTTATGCCTGAAGGCACCAAAAAACTCGGCGTACTCGCTATCGCAGGTGTAGAACCTTACCAGGAAAAAGCTGGTGAGGAGTATATGGGTGAAGAGCAACGTGGTCATTTTAAAATGATTTTAGAAGCTTGGCGTAACCAGTTACGTGAAGAAGTTGATCGCACGTTGAACCATATGCAAGACGAAGCTGCAAACTTCCCAGATCCAGTTGATCGCGCAGCCCAAGAAGAAGAGTTTAGTTTAGAATTACGTGCTCGTGACAGAGAACGTAAGCTGATTAAGAAAATTGAAAAAACACTGCAAAAAATTGAAGAAGATGATTTCGGCTTCTGTGATTCTTGTGGCGTTGAAATCGGTATTCGCCGTCTTGAAGCTCGTCCAACTGCTGATCAATGTATCGACTGTAAAACACTTGCAGAGATCAAAGAAAAGCAAATGGCTGGCTAATACAGCAACCACTGAGAACTGTATATTCAGCTTATCAGATCGTAGGGCGAGATTATTCTCGCCCTTTGTTTTGGTATTTTTTATCGACTTCCACGCCAAAATCAATTTTGTACTGAACGCCCTTCTAAACATATATAGCAATAATAATGGGCAACAATAAGAAAGGCTCAATACCCTTTCTGATAATGATTTTGCTAACTTAATGTGTTCAACATTTCGATTTCAATTAAGGGTTTTGTCGTGAACTCACCAGATTACATTGGCCGCTTTGCCCCTTCCCCTTCTGGCCCTTTACATTTTGGCTCACTTATCGCTGCACTGGGCAGTTTTTTAAGAGCAAAACATCAGCAGGGCCAATGGTTAGTCAGAATCGAAGACATTGATCCCCCAAGAGAAGTTGCCGGTGCGAGTGATGACATACTCAGAACACTTGAAGCTTATGGCTTACACTGGGATCAAACAGCGTTATTTCAACGTGATCGTAGCGAAGTTTATCAACGGCATATTAATGAATTGCTTAGCAATGACCAAGCATACTATTGCCAATGTACTCGTAAACAAATTGGGTTAATGGGTGGCACTTATGACAGTCGTTGTGGCTCACTATCACCTAGGTTAACCCAAGGTGCGATTCGTATTCGCAATCATGCAAAAGTGAGTCAATTTCACGATGTTGTGATGGGAGACGTTAGCGTAGGTGATGATTTTGCTGGTGAAGACTTCATTATTAAGCGAAGCGATGGCTTATTTGCCTATCAACTTGCTGTAGTCATCGATGATGCTTTTCAAGGGATCACTGAAATTGTTCGTGGTTCTGATTTGCTAGAAACCAGTTGCAGACAATTGAGTATGAATAATATTCTTGGTTTTACTTCACCAAGCTGGTTGCATTTACCCCTTGCTTGTACCAAGCCTGGCTTTAAATTATCAAAACAGAATTATGCGAATGCTATCGATGTAAAACACCCTCAGGCCAGTATTAACGCCGCCTTGAGTTTTTTAGGTCAAGCAGAGGTTGATACCGATAATGTCGATATCATGCTAAAACAAGCTATCGAACAATTTAAGATAGCCGATATTCCTCAAGTATCTGAGATTCTGATAGCGCAGTGATATACTCATTAGCTTACAATTGGTATATCATAGCCGCCAGATTTTTAACCATTTAATTCTAACCATTAATCGTATCGTTCGAGGTGTATTATTTTTCGCCGTATTAGTCAGTTCTGCAGACAACTGTTTGAAGACAATAAATCCACTCCTGTCAATGAACCAGAAGTTCAAGATGACGGTCTTCGCTTGGACATTGTCACCAGAGATGCCCATACAATCTCTCGACGTCAAATCAGTGAAAATGCACTTAAAGTACTTTATCGACTCAGCAAGTCTGGCTATAAAGCTTACTTAGTTGGCGGTGGTGTTCGCGATATTTTATTAGGTATGGAACCAAAAGATTTCGATGTCGTGACTAATGCGACCCCTGAAGAGATCAAAAAATTATTCCGTAATAGCCGACTCGTTGGTCGTCGATTTAGATTAGCGCATATTGTGTTTGGTCGTGACGTCATTGAAGTGGCAACGTTTCGTGGTCATCACGGTGAAACTGATGACAAGATTTCGAAATCGAATGCTGAAGGCCGTTTATTGCGTGATAACGTCTATGGCGAAATCGATGAAGACGCTGAGCGTCGTGACTTTACCATCAATGCACTTTATTACGACATCAGCGATTACTCTATTCACAGCTATGGCGGCGGTATTCGCGATCTTGATGACCGTACCATACGTTTGATAGGCGATCCTGAAACCCGTTATCGTGAAGACCCTGTCAGAATGCTACGCGCGGTTCGTTTTGCGACAAAACTCGATATGAGTATCGAATCCAAAACGGCTGAGCCCATTAACGCATTAGCGCCATTATTAAAAGATATCCCAGCCGCAAGAATGTACGAAGAAGTACTCAAGTTATTCTTTGCCGGTAAAGCAAAAGCTAACTACGACATGATGCGTGATTTCGGTTTATTTCAGCCATTATTCCCGCAAATTTCAGCACTGATAAAAGAGCAGCCAAACGGCAATACAGCCAAAATGCTTAATGCTGTAATGACGAATACCGATTTACGTGTTAGCCAAGACAAACCTGTTACACCAGCGTTTTTCTATGCAGCGTTATTATGGTACCCATTAAAACAACGTGCTGATGATATTGCCCTAGAAAGTGGTTTAAGCCATTACGATGCGCACGTCGCCGCAATGGGTGATGTGATGGAGCAGCAATGCCGCACTATCAGTATCCCACGTCGATTTAGCACTCCCGCTAAAGATATTTGGCAATTACAACTGCGTCTTGAGCGAAGCCAAGGCACTCGTGCCTTTAAACTGCTTGAGCACCCTAAGTTTCGCGCTGCATATGACTTACTGCTGTTACGTGGTGAAGCTGAAGGTGGCAATATAGGGAAAATTGCGACTTGGTGGAAATCATTTGTTGAAGCAGATGAAACAGAGCGCTCTGACATCGCTAAAAGCAGCAATAAAAAAGGCCCTAGCCGCAACAGAAACGCCCATCAGCGCAAACGTCGTCGCCCAAAGCCTAAATCAGATAACTCAGGTTCATCTGAAGTAAAACCGACTAACAAAGGTTAATCATGAGCACCACAGTCTATGTGGCGTTAGGCGCAAACCTTAATGACCCAGTACAACAACTTGAAGATGCGGTACTGGCGTTAAGAAGCATTGCAGAAAATAATGCGGTGACCATCTCGCCGCTATATCGCTCTGTGCCTATGGGGGATGTTGAACAGCCAGATTATGTCAATGGGGTAGCAAGCTTTAACACGAACTTGACTCCCATAGCCTTACTTGATGCCTTACAACATATTGAAAATACCCAGGGCAGAGTCAGAGAAGTCCGCTGGGGGCCTCGTACATTGGATCTTGACTTGTTGCTTTATGGGCAAGAGTGCATTGACACACCAAGACTCACCGTCCCCCACTACGGCATGAAACAGCGCAGTTTTGTACTCATTCCATTGGCAGACATTAATCCGCAATTAATACTGCCTTGTAATACTGAATTAACACACTTAATTACCAGTGAAATGCGGGCTGAATTAGTCCAACTTTAATCAGCACTTAGCAATACGCACCGCAAATCGATAACTTGAATATGAATAACTTTTAAGAGTTTATTATGTCAAAAGTCACTAGCTCAACCCTTATCAAATTCAAACAAGAAGGTAAGAAATTTACCGCACTCACCGCATACGATGCGAGCTTTGCCGGCGCATTTGATAATGAAGGCATCGACGTTTTGTTGGTTGGCGACTCATTAGGGATGGTACTTCAAGGCCACAACGACACCCTACCTGTTACAGTCAATGATATTGCGTATCACACAGCCAGTGTTAATCGAGGTTGCAAGCGAGCGTTACTGATCGCTGATATGCCGTTTATGAGTTATGCCACGCCAGAACAAACCATGACCAATGCCAGCACCCTAATGCAAGCAGGGGCAACCATGGTCAAACTTGAAGGCGGTGAATGGCTACTAGAAAGTGTGAAAATGCTGACTGAACGCGGTATTCCAGTCTGTGCACACTTAGGCTTAACGCCTCAATCAGTACACGTATTTGGTGGCTTTAAGATTCAAGGTCGTGAAGAAGACAAAGCCCAACAAATGGTCGATGATGCATTAGCACTTCAAGCTGCTGGCGCTCAGTTATTGGTTGTTGAATGCATCCCTAGTGCGCTAGCAAAACGTATCACTGATGCGCTAACGATTCCTGTCATTGGGATTGGAGCGGGACGTGATACTGATGGTCAGATCCTTGTTATGCATGATGTACTTGGGATCTCTAGCGGTTACATCCCTAAGTTCTCTAAAAATTACTTACAACAAACTGGTGAAATTCGAGCAGCAGTAAGAGCCTACATTGAAGAAGTGGCTAATGGTACATTCCCAGCTGACGAACATGCGTTTAATTAATAACGCACTCTTTAATCGTTTATAGGTCAATATCAATGATTACCACAGCGAACATTGCTGAAATTAGAGCGCAAGTAAAACAGTGGCACATGCAAGGCGATACCGTTGCCTTTGTGCCAACGATGGGCAACCTTCATAAAGGTCACATTACCTTAGTCACTGAAGCACTAAAACGTGCGGATCATGTGGTCGTATCAATCTTTGTTAATCCTATGCAATTTGGCCAAAACGAAGATCTTGATGCCTATCCAAGAACGTTACAAGCAGATAGTGAAGCATTGGTAGCCGCTGGCGCGGAACTCTTGTTCACCCCCACACCAGACATTATTTATCCTAAAGGGTTAGCGCAACAAACCTTCGTAGAAGTCCCTCATATTGGTGATGAGTTTTGCGGTGCAAGTCGACCAGGTCATTTCCGTGGTGTCGCTACTATCGTTTGTAAGTTATTTAATATTGTTCAAGCTGATGTCGCCGTTTTTGGCCGTAAAGATTACCAACAGTTAATGGTCATCACAGCTATGGCTGAAGATTTATCATTACCGATTGAAATTGTAGGCATTGACACAATACGTGAAGCCTCAGGTTTAGCGATGAGCTCGCGAAATGGCTATCTAACGACAGAGCAAAAACAGCAAGCTGCCACCATTAAACGGACCATGGATGCAGCTGCGCAACATGTTATGGATGGTAAAACAATCACTGAAAGCGAGGCTGTAGCCGCTGACATGTTGACCCAAGCAGGCTTTAAAATAGATTACTTTTCAATAAGAAATGCTGTCAATTTAGCCATTGCGACTGCAGATGATAAACACCTTGTTATCTTAGCTGCCGCCTACCTTGGCAACACACGATTAATCGATAACCTCACTTTCCAACGTTAATCTATTCACCACTTGCCCTGTAAGACTTAGCTGATTTTTCACTAAGTCTTACATATTTAAAGCAAAGTTCTTCAGTGCCAATAAAAAATCTACTGTCAAAAAACTGGTTTTCTCGTTAAAATTAGGCCATAGTAAAAAAGTATACCTACATTATCGTTACAACCGACTATAATGATTTACAAACTTCTAGAGCCAATGGACATTGGCCAACTAGCGGTAAGCAACGGATATATTTTTTAACAAAAGGTGTTAAAAGGATATTTGTTTATCAAAAGGATATGTGGCCGCATGCCAATTAGACTACTACTAACATTGATGATTGTATTATTTATGGGGCCGACGTTTGCCTCTGCAAATACAATATATAAGTGTATGAAGGACAACAAAATTGCCTTCAGCCAAACGGTCTGTCCGAAAGAATTTCGTCAGCATAAAATTGAATATGAATTAGGTATCACAACCGAAGTCGATTCTGACAAAGTCGTATTAAAAGAAGATCCGTTAAAAGCACTATTGAAAAAAGAAACCATCTCAAAAGAGAAACTGATCCAGTTGCTCGATAGTGAGGTGTATCGCCTTAAACAAGAAAATAGCTATTTTGAAATTTTACGTGCAAGCGAAATACAAAAGCTAGATAGAAATCGTTACTGGCATAAAAAAGAAAAAGATGATCCAGACTATGTGGAAGATTTAGGTGAAATTAATCATCGCTTTGATGAGTTAATGAAAAATAACCGTCATGTCATCATCGTGCTCATCGAGCACAAAAACAAAATTCTTGCTGAAAGCGCCAATGATGGCGCTCTAGCCAAAGAAGAAGGCTAACGAACTCTTAGGCCGTTAGCCTTTACTTTTCTCACATTTAAGCATTGTCATCTTGAAAACTTAATCAGGTTTAAAGACCCCTATCACATCACCTGTGGCTTTTTTGGCAACTTTCGCCTCAGTTTGTTGCTCACGATAATCACAATCTGTGCATTCTACAGTTTCAATCCCATTTTCTTTAAATAACTGAATGCTATCTTGCGCATGACATTTAGGGCATTTAGCCCCAGCTACAAAGCGTTTCTTAATTTTTGTCATAATTTTATTATTTTTCTTCTACACATTTATCAATTCAATATCATTATTTTGCCATAGTTGTACTAATCCAGTCTCGCTCTGGTATTAAAAAACTGTCAATTACGCTATTATCCCTGCACTTTTTGTCTTATCACCAATCAAGTTGCTATTCATGATTAACATCAGTCAAGCCCAGCTCATCCGTGGAACAAAAACCTTACTCGATGACGCCGATCTCACCGTATACCCTGGTCATAAAGTTGGCCTAGTAGGCGCAAACGGAACCGGTAAGTCTTCATTGTTGGCCTTGATTTTAGGTAACTTACAACTCGATAAAGGTGATTTTAGCCTTCCAGCAGGCTGGCAAATTGCGACTGTAGCGCAAGAAACGCCTGCATTGGAAGTCTCAGCATTAGAATACGTGCTTGATGGTGACGTTGAGTTTAGACAACTTGAGGCTCAACTTAATCAAGCACAAGAAGATAATGATGGTCATAACATTGCGCTTATCCATGGCAAAATTGACGCTATTGGTGGCTATGCAATCCGATCACGAGCGGGGGCATTATTAGCGGGCTTAGGTTTTAGTGAAACAGAACAAAGTAGCCCAGTAAAAAGTTTCTCTGGTGGCTGGCGTATGCGCCTTAACTTAGCACAGGCTTTATTATGTCGCTCTGATCTTTTACTTCTCGATGAACCTACCAACCACTTAGATTTAGATACCATGTATTGGCTTGAAGGTTGGATTAAAGCATATCAAGGCACACTGATCCTTATCAGTCATGACCGTGACTTTATTGATGGTATTGTGGATGAAATTGTTCACGTCGAGCATGCAAAGCTTAACTATTACAAAGGTAATTACAGTGCCTTTGAACGTATTCGTGCTGAACGCCTATCGCAACAACAAGCCGCATTTGAACGTCAACAAAAAGAACGTGCCCACATGCAATCTTTTGTCGATCGTTTCAGGTATAAAGCCAGTAAAGCCAAACAAGCTCAAAGCCGCTTAAAAGCCTTAGAAAAAATGGCTAACCTGTTGCCTTCTCAAGTAGATAGTCAGTTCCATATGGCATTTAGAGAGCCTGATGCCCTACCAAATCCGCTAGTGACCATGGAAAATGTTTCTATTGGTTACGGTGATAAAACCATTTTAAGTGAAGTAAAGCTCAACCTTGTGCCAGGGGCTCGTATTGGCCTACTTGGGCGCAATGGTGCAGGTAAGTCGACCTTAATTAAGCTGCTTACTGGAGAATTAGCACCGAAAACAGGTAAATACCAACCTAATCCAGGACTAAATATTGGTTACTTTGCCCAGCATCAAATCGAATTTTTAAGTTTGGATGATAGCCCATTGCAACATATGGTGCGGTTAGCGCCAAATGCCAAAGAGCTTGAATTACGTAACTTCTTAGGTGGGTTTGGCTTTAATGGTGATATGGCTTTGTCTGCTGTCGGGCCATTTTCAGGTGGTGAAAAAGCCCGCCTGGTATTAGCGCTATTAGTTTGGCAAAAACCAAACGTTTTGCTATTAGATGAACCCACCAACCACCTTGATTTAGAAATGCGTCATGCGCTGACAATGGCCTTGCAAACTTTTGAAGGTGCCATGGTCATCGTGTCACATGATCGACATCTTTTACGGTTAAGCTGTAGCGATTATTACCTTGTAGACCAAGGCGCTGTTAAACCATTCCAAGGCGACTTAGACGACTATCATCAATGGCTGCTTGATGCGGCAAAAGCTGCACAACCGGTTTCAGATGATAATAATGTAAAGCCAGCAGTCGATAAAAAGCTGCAAAAACGGTTAGAAGCAGAGTTGAGACAAAAGGTATCGCCTTTACGTAAGCAACAAATCAAACTTGAAACTCAACAGCAAAAAATAACCAGTCGTTTAAGTGAGCTTGAAACAGAATTGGCAGATGGTTCACTGTATGAAGCTGAAAATAAAGCTAAAATGACGAAAGTGCTCAATGAACGAACAGAACTGACTCAAGCGATGGATGAAAGTGAAATGACTTGGCTAGAGCTACAAGAGCAAATCGAAGTTATTGAACAAGCATTTACGCTTAGCTAATTAAGTTATCAGTATTATTGGGGGGTTAACACTGTCAGCCCCGCTTGAATCACATAACGTCATTCAAGCAATGGAGTACCAATTTACAACAGGGCTAGAGTAGACAGGAACAAGCCCTATTGATGGACGCTAATATTTAAGGAGAAATAGCCAGTGCAACAGTTTAATTCGTTACTTTGGCGTGATTGTGATAACCGTTACGCCACTCATCGTTTAAGCTATATTAGCGTGCAAGACGATTATCAGGTCAATATTAATCTCCTTTTACTCGCTCAATATCTCGACCAACAGCAGCACCCTTTAGCGCTCGCTCAATGGGAAAGCTTAGCTGCAACTATTGAAGATTGGGATACCAAAGTGGTTTCGCCTTATCGTAAATTACGCCGCCTAGCAAAAACCTATTTGCAACCGGGGGAGTATCAACAGATGTTGGATATCGAGCTCATGATGGAGCGAAAAACCCAGCAAATGTTGCTTAAAAAGCTGAATCAGTTTGAAGCAGAAGGTGTTAGCGTGGTTGTTAACAATGACAATGACACCTATAACACGGACAATTATTTGTGTTTATTTGGTATTGATGCTGACTACTTTACCGGTCTGCAATCTGCTTAACATCATTTTGCTGGTTATCGCTTCTCAATAACCAGCAAAATGTTTATTAAAGATATCTAGCCTAAATTCTTAGCTTTACCTTCTTAACGATTAGGTTTTTTGTGTCATAGGTTGATGTTGTGGTAGCTTCAATGAAATCACTGCAGCCAACGCAATAAATCCACTTGAAATCCACAGGCACGCTTCTAAACCGTATTGCTGAAACACCCAACCAGACAGCAATGTGCCTATCAGTCTACCCATGGCATTTGCCATGTAATAAAAACCGACATCGAGAGACACGCCGTCTTGATCTGCATAGCTGACAATTAAATAGCTATGCATCGACGAATTAACCGCAAACAAGCCGCCAAAAATCAATAAACCACCGATCAATACTGTTTGGCTATGCCAGTCTGACACCAAAGCCAAAGCAATCAATCCAGGAATAACAGCTAATATCCCAGCCCAAACAAATGCGCTTTTACCATCCGGCACCTTGCCTTGCTTTTTACCAGTAAAGTAAGGAGCAAAAGATTGCACAGCGCCATAACCGATAACCCATGTCGCTAAAAAACCTCCGACAGACCAATGATCCCAATTAAACTGACTGGCTAAATACACTGGCAAGGCTACGACAAACCAAACATCTCTAGCAGAGAACAAGAATAATCTTGCGGCAGAAAGGTAGTTTATCGTGCTACTTTTAGAAAAAATCTCAGTAAATTTCGGCTTAGCTGTGGCCTTACCCATTTCACTTTTTAAACTAACAACACTGAAGAACCATACCAACAACAATGCCAGCGCCATAATCAAAATAGCAACTTGGAAACCAAATAGACTCAATAATGCACCACCTAAAAAGAATCCGACTCCTTTTAAGGCATTTTTAGAACCTGTTAAAATGGCGACCCACTGATAAAGCTTACTTTCCGCTCCAGCTGGTACGAGTGTTTTAATGGCGCTTTTAGCACTCATTTTATTCAGGTCTTTTGCAATACCAGATAGAGCTTGCGCTGCCATCACCCAGACGACAGTTAACCATTCGTTAGGAACGAGTAGCATTGATAATGCAATCACTTGCATACCAAGGCCGATATTCATGGTGCGATTTAATCCTACCCTCGCACCTAACCAGCCACCCACTAGGTTAGTCACAACACCAAAAATTTCATAAAACAAAAACAACATCGCAATTTCAATCGGGCTATACCCTAGCCCATGAAAGTGCAGCACCACCAGCATCCGCAAGGCGCCATCAGTTAATGTAAACGCCCAATAGTTGCCGGTCACAATTAAGTATTGTTTTATTTCACTAGGCAAATTTGCCAATTTAGTCATAAAAGACATCGCAATAACCCTATTTACTCTATCCGCTTCCAAATTGACTAGGAGTTAGCTTTATCTTGTAAACCCACTAAACGCATTAACTCTGCGGTGCGGTTTGCATAGCCCCATTCATTGTCGTACCACACGTATAATTTTACTTGAGTACCATTTACCACCATGGTCGATGGAGCATCAATAACTGCTGAACGAGGATCAGTTTTATAATCAATAGACACAAGTGGTCTTGTTTCATAACCCAGCACCCCCGCTAGTGGGCCTGCTGCAGCCTCACTCAATAATGCGTTAACTTCCGCTTCCGTGGTATTTCGGCTCACTTCAAACACACAATCTGTAATTGAAGCATTGGCTAATGGCACACGAATAGCGTGACCATTTAAGCGCCCTTTTAATTCAGGGAAAATATGAGTGATTGCCGTAGCCGATCCCGTTGTTGTTGGAATAAGGTTCATGCCACACGCTCTTGCACGACGTAAATCTTTATGGGGTGCATCAAGGATTGTTTGGGTGTTTGTAATGTCATGAATCGTTGTCATTGAACCATGCACAATCCCAAGTGATTCATGAATCACTTTAACCACTGGTGCTAAACAGTTTGTAGTACATGATGCAGCAGTAACAATCGGATGGATAGCTTGATCGTAATCTTGATGGTTTACGCCCATAACGACATTTAACACACCGTCTTCTTTTACTGGAGCAGTAACCACAACACGTTTTACACCTTGATCTAAATAAGCTTGTAATTTTGCTTTGGTCTTCATCACACCTGATGCTTCAATCACCACATCACAATTAGACCAATCGGTATCTGCAATCGCTTTATTCGCTGTACAAGTGATTTTATGACCATTAACCTCAATGACATTATCATTGGCGATAGCTTCATGTTCCCAGCGACCATGGACAGAATCAAAGTTAACCAGATGCGCTAACGTCGCAGCATTACCAGCAGGATCGTTAATCTGGATAAACTCAACATCTTCCCAATCAAACGCAGCACGAAAAGATAAACGTCCCATACGGCCAAAACCGTTAATTCCTACTTTAATTGTCATAAGTCACCTTCTTAATTCATTCATCGTAATTTGTCGTGTTGGTTTACAGCCCAGTGTATTTGTCATTGTGCTGCATGTGCGTTAAGCAAGGTTAGCAGCACATTTCATTAGGTCGATTAGGCATCTCGGCCAATCGCTTTACATCATTGGCAATAAATTCACTATTAGACTCAGCAGTTTGAGCAATCATCGTTTGTATCCATTGCGGTAGTTGAGGATTGACTCGGTAATAAACCCATTTACCTTGACGTCTATCAACAAGCAGTTCTTCTTTTCGTAGCTGAGCGAGATGGCGAGAAATCTTCGGCTGACTGTCATTTAACGCGGCCATTAACTCACACACACACAGTTCATGATTAACAGAAATAAGGAGTAAACTGCGTAGGCGAGTTTCATCAGCTAGGCATTTAAAAAAGACATTGGGTTGCATAAACACTCTCTCCACTTGGCTCATATCCTAGAAATGCATGATAAAAGCCGCACAGTTAAATCAAATAATATGCCGATAATATATATGGATAAGCATATATGTACAATTCCATATACGTATTTTTCGCTAGATAAAAATGGTTTGATAACCTAAGTTAAAAAGCATCAAATTAACTCATTGTTTTGGTATAAAAAAACCGACGCAATGGCATCGGTTTTTATTCACATGAAATAGCTCATTTATACACTAGGCGTTGTCGGCTTCAATCGTTCGGCCAATAAAGTAGCATTTCTTGCAACAATGCCATAAATCGATAGCTGAGGGTTTGCACCTAAGCTAGTTGGGAACATTGAGCCGTCCATAACTGATAAGTTTTCGAAATAATGAGACTGGCCTTCACTGTTAATCATTGAGATGCTTTTATCTTCTCCCATTGCGCAGCCTCCCATGACATGAGCGGATGCCACAATGGTTTTTAATAAACCTATGTCCATAGTCGCAATGGTCTCTTTAGCTTGTTTCCAGCTTAATTGCATCCCTACGCCATCATTTATTGGCAACACTTTTTGTGCGCCCGCAGCAAACTGCAATTCAGCCATAGTCGCAAAAGCACGTCTTGCGGTGTCCCAAAATGGTTTTTCAAGCGGGTAATCTAATGCAAAGCCTGAATCTGTTAACCTAACTTGTCCACCAACACTATCTGCAGAATAGCCATCTCTTACAAGCGCTATCATTACCTGTAAATTATTAAAGTGGGTCATTAACTCTGCATGACTTCGCCCGTAGCCGATAGTTTTAGATGCGATTAACACAGGATGAATCGGCGGCACTTCCAATTTATAGCCCATTTCGCCTGCTGCACCGTCGCGCCATACAAATTCATCAGAATAAATAGACTGAGGCGCACCACTGTGGCCATCAATTTGTTTGTCAAAAATACTTCCCGATAATAAGGTCGGGTGTAGAAAGGTTTTACCCAGTAATTGATGAGGATCTGGAGTCTTTGCCCGCATCAAAATTGTCGGCGTATGTATCGCGCCAGCACTTAAAATATAATGTCTTGCACTAAAGGTGAGCTTACTGCCACGATTTGAAGAGTGGGCAGTGAGACTGTCAACTTTATCCACTTTATGTGCTAAATCAACAACCTTAGCATTTGAAATCAAGGTTGCACCATGAGCTAGCGCACTGGGAATGGTTGTAACCAACATCGACTGCTTTGCATTGACTGGACACCCCATGCCGCAATAACCTGTATTCCAGCAACCTTTAACATTGCGTTTAATGACAGTGTATTCCCATCCAAGCTTTTCACAGCCCTCTTTTAATGCAGCGTTATTCAAGTTGGGCTGGAATTGCCATTCGCTGATATTCAGTCTTGCTTCCATCTTTTCAAACCAAGGCAATAAGCTTTGGGATGAAAGCCCTTTGACAGATTTTTCTTGCTCCCAAAAAGCCAATGCATTTTCAGGAGTTCGAATTGAAGTCGTCCAGTTAACCGTGGTTGAGCCGCCAACACTGCGTCCCTGAAAAATACCAATGCCTTTATCAGAGGTTTTCATCGCTGCTGCTTGTTGATATAAGTTGGGGTAAGCAGTGCGCTCTTCCATATCAAAATCTTGTGAAGATTTAAGCGGCCCCGCTTCAATCATGATCACCTTTAAACCGGCTTCGGTAAGAATTTCAGCCGCGGTTCCGCCACCTGCACCAGTACCAACAATCACAACATCAGCTTCAAAATGTTGGTCTTCTGTCAGTAAGTTGGCATCAATATGCTGCCAGCCTTCATTTAGTCCAGTGATGATTGGATCGACAATATTTGCTGCCATTTGATACTCCAGGATCTGTTGTTATTGTTGTTGCGATCAAATAGGTTATGCATCAAGAAAGGTGGGTTTTGCATAATGTAATCGCCCCCAGTGTTCGGGACAGGCGTAGTAGCTCGATACAATCAATTCGCGCAGCCCTATGTAAGCTGTCTGCATCATATCTAAAAAGTGGTGGCGCCACTGTTCTAACATATCGTTTAACTCAGCCGGGGTTCTTAACATTAGCGGCGTGATGCTACTGGTTAAAATCAGCAAGCCAAAGCGAGACTCAAGCATTGATAATAACTGAGATAATTCTTGTTGTTGCTCAGTGGGTAGCACGCTAATCGTTTGGTTAATCGCATTAATGGTTCGATTTAAAAATGCCTCTCGATAGTTAGCCACTTCTGGTAATGCTCCGTCCATAAATACAGGGATAAGCACACTAAATAGCAAACGGTGTGTGTCGTCAGGGCTATCACTCACTTCTGGTGTATACAAGCTCACGCCTAATGCCAGTGCCGCGGTACCAGTAAATGCTCCAGTTAAAAAGGTTCTTCTTTTCATTATCATCCCTTTATTGACATTGCCTACCTACTGAGTTGTGCACTCGCATTTTCAAAAGCTCTTGGCTTGATTGAAACGCGCCAAATCTGTTGCCTTAAAAGCAACTATGCTAAAGTGAACTCAATCAACATTTAAACACACGTTTGAATATTAACAAACCACTGTATATAAAATAACCCTATGAAAAAGCGTTTTATGCCACCTTGGTGGGCCGTAAGCTCCCATATTCAAACGATTTTACCTGTATTCACCAAAGTGGACAAACCAGAGTTAAAACGTCAAAGACAAGAGTTACCTGATGGCGATTTTATTGATTTAGACTGGTTAGCGACACCGGTTAATGGCAAGCCGATTTTAGTTATTTTGCATGGTTTAGAAGGCAGTAGTGACTCACATTATGTCCGCAGAATGTTGCAAACGGCCAATGATCATCAATTGTGTGCTGTTGTGCATCACCATCGCAGCTGCTCAGGTACCCCAAACCGTTTAGCTAGGAGCTATCACAGCGGTGATACTCAAGATATTCACTTCACGCTATCCCAATTAAAACGTCACTACCCTGATTCACCATTATTAGCAGTAGGATACAGTTTGGGTGGAAATGTATTAGCTAAATATCAAGGTGAGCATGGTCATCAAAGCCAATTAGACAAAACAGTTATTGTTTCTGCGCCTTTATGTTTAGCAGCTTGTGCTAAAAAACTAGAAAGTGGATTTTCAACAGTTTACCAGCAACATTTAATCAAGCAGTTACAACAAAAAATGCAGGACAAACTCACTCAACAACACTTAACGAGTTCCATGCCAGTGACTGCTAATGAAATTGATAAATTAACCACATTTCATTTATTTGATGACAAAGTCACTGCGCCTCTGCATGGCTTTAATGATGTATTTGACTATTATCAACGTGCTAGCGGTAAGCCATTTTTGCAGCATGTTCAAAAGCCCACATTGATTATTCACGCTAAAGACGACCCCTTTATGACTGATGCAGTGATCCCTTCTGAGGACGAATTATCAAAGCATGTAGAATACGAGCTTCATCATCACGGTGGTCACGTCGGTTTTATTTGTGGCGGCACACCGTGGAAACCTAAGTACTATTTAGAATCCAGAATCATCTCTTTTATGACGAGTTAACCCTATGCTAATCCCTTTCGAAGCCTTACAACAGTTACCACCAGATACGCTCAACAACCTCATAAAAGAGTATTTATTCACTCAGGTAGAGGATGGGTCATTCGGTCAATTAGATGATGACCAAATTCAGTTGGCCATTGAAAAATGCAAACAGTCACTGAAACAAGGTGAATTAAAAGTCGAATACAGCGAGGATGATGAATCAATCGCTATAAGACATAAAGATCAGATTATTTACCCTACGGCGGACTTTGATTAAACTTCGCCATGCTCAGTATGTCTTTGCAATTTAAACCTTAGATAAATCATAACAGTGGCTCAAAATATATACATTAGCGACTGCTTAGATATTCATTTTGATTGGTATAATATTGACCTAAAAGGTTTCAGCCCGTATAAATAGAGTCTGTTTTTCTTCGAGTTTAATCATGAAAGTGTTAACGATGAGCAGATCGACAACACGTAAACTGTCTCAGAACTTTAACTAATTTTCACGTTTGATCTAGGTAGGATAAATGTCCACAAAACATCCCATTATTGCTGTTACAGGCTCTTCAGGCGCTGGCACAACCACGACCACGACTGCATTTACCCACATCTTTCGTCAATTGGGCATTAATGCTGCTTTTATTGAAGGCGATAGCTTTCATAATTTCACCCGTGCAGAAATGGAAGTATTGATCCGCAAATCTCAAGCTGAAAATCGTAATATCAGTTACTTTGGGCCAGAAGCCAATAATTTCGTCAAACTTGAAGAGTGCTTTCAAAGTTATGCTGAAACAGGTCAAGGACAAACACGTAGTTACCTTCACACATTTGATGAAGCAGTCCCATTCAATCAAATGCCTGGTACATTTACCCAATGGCACCCGTTACCAGAAAACACCGACATGCTGTATTACGAAGGACTACATGGTGGTGTTGTCACAGAGGATGCTGATGTTGCCAAACATGTGGACTTATTGATTGGCATGGTGCCAATCGTCAATCTCGAGTGGATTCAAAAGATCATTCGAGACACCTCTGATCGAGGTCATAGCCGTGAAAAAGTCATGGGGTCTATTGTCCGCAGCATGGACGATTACATTAAACATATGACGCCGCAGTTTTCTCGTACGCATATTAACTTTCAACGTGTACCCACGGTAGACACCTCTAATCCGTTCAGCGCAAAAGATATCCCAAGCTTAGACGAAAGCTTTGTCGTTATTCGTTTTCGCGATATAAATAATGTCGACTTCCCGTATTACTTAAGCATGATTGAAGGGGCATTTATGTCACGAGTGAATACTTTAGTCGTGCCAGGTGGCAAAATGTCATTAGCTATGGAGCTGATTTTAACCCCGCTAATTAAAGACTTAATGAACAAGAAGACAGCCGAGAATGAATAGTACTCTCTGTTTCAATGGTAAAGTCTAATATTGAAATGAGTAAATAAGTTGTTGCTGTTAAGCTTGATTTAAGCCATAGCCCTTATCATTCTGGCTATCGGGATTTCAGGCGAAAGAACGATAGTTGATGTGCTCATGGGTGTTAATTCCCCCATCTTTATCTGTTAGCGCACTTGGGCATATCAGCAAACCCTCTTCACGCTCGACTATACAAAATTTACACGAAACCTAATCTAATGATGCTAATAAGCGTTTAATTTCTTCACGGACATTATCTACCTGCTCTACAATTTGACTGGCTGCTTGTTCATCATCGTGCATTGAATGCCACTGAGTTGACCAAACTTGAGTTAATTCGACAGACTCCTCCGCAACCGCTTGATTGGTTAGGCTACTTAAATCAGCAATAAGTCCAACCTTAACCCAGCCTACACGTGGATTTCCTTGTTCTAGGTTATTGTCATAATGTGCTGCGTATACTAACTGTTGAACTTCAGCAAGTTCTAATAGCATCTCAAAACAAGCCGTTCTGACATTACTATTATTCTCTGTTATTTCCATCCGCCATACATTGTAAGAAAACCCCATAAGCGAAAACAGCACACTGAAAATAACGGTGAGTTGATAAAGCTTCATATTATTTGGCATTCCAACTCCTTAACGATTTCGTGCAGGACAATCAAAACCAGTTTAGTTAAAACAAGTGCAGCCTTAATCATAGATAATAATGATTCAAAGCAGAGGAAAATTGCTAAGTACACATTTGGAGTGACACCTAATTAGCACCAGATACAAAAAACGACCCTTAGGTCGTTTAATTCATCATGTACTGAAAGAGAGTTGGAGTGTTGAGCCTATGCCCTCACTGATAATCAATCGCTTTCGAACTCGTGCAGCTTAATTTAATTCATCAGTGGGATAATTTCACGATAGGCTTGTTTTTGACGATATTGCTCTAAACGCATAATAAATTCATCACTTTGGGCCACCGTTGGATTTTTCTCTAATGCTTCAATAGCTTTTTGCTGTGTATCCACAGCAAGTTCAAATTCGCCTAACTCAGCATATGCCGCAGCGAGATTATCTAAATTAGTAGGATCTTCAGAGTTATTTTCAAGTAATTGTAACGACAGCTCCACAGCACGTGAACCGTCTCGGTATTGCTCTTCAGGACACGTTGCTAAAATCCAAGCCACATTTCCCAGTGCTATAGCATCGCCTACTTGGGTAAATTGCTCTAATGCTCTGCCGCAATTACGCTCAACACCATCGCCACCAGCAGAGTAAATAAAGCCTAGACGAAAATGTGCTCGCGAATCACCTTGCTCAGCAAGGACTTGGTACCACTTTTCAGCAACAGCCAAGTCACGGGGTAATAAGTTTCCTTCAAAGGATAAATCTGCAATCGTTTGTTGTGCTTTAATATGATCTTGTAATGCAGCTTGCTCAACCCAATACAGGCCTTGGCTGGTATCTTGATCAACAAATCGCCCAGCCAAGCTCATCAAGCCCAGTAAGAACTGCGCATCTGCATTTCCGTCTGCAGCACGTAATTGAATATGTACCAACTTGCTAGCAGCTTGTGATTCAAGCGAAGCAGGTATAGAAAAAGCATGGGCAGGTAATACAGCAGCGCCACTGAACAATAACGAACATGCTAAACCTAGATTGACTAGCTTCTGAGAATATTTCACTTCAACCTCTACGACATCGACTTCACTTTGATAATCGAATTAACAATAACTATCAATTGCGGTTTTTACAACAATGGAAAGTGAATTCTAAGTGCAAAATATTGTAAATGACTCAAACATAGGAACAAAAAACAGGATAACTTTATCAATAAAACAGCTTAGATGACTTGATAAATAATTTAAGCCGCACTAAATTAGATGAACATCGTTAGCTAATGTAGCAAAAAAAATTTTAAATTTAATAAGTTAAATAGTGTACTGGCAGCATTTTTCATAATGTTAAACTCGATCTTCATCAAAGTTTTGTAAACATAAGTCAAGTACAATTACTTTATTAGCTAGTCCTTACTTTCATTTTATCAATCGAGGAAATACACATGGCTCTGATTGGCAAGCCTAAACCTGATCCAACTTTGGAGTGGTTTCTTTCACACTGTCACATCCATAAATACCCAGCGAAAAGCACCTTGATCCACGCAGGTGAAGAATCTGATACCCTTTACTACATCGTGAAAGGTTCAGTCGCAGTATTGATTAAAGATGAAGAAGGAAAAGAAATGATCCTTTCTTACCTTAATCAAGGTGACTTCATTGGTGAATTAGGTTTATTCGAAGAGCAAGCAGAACGTACTGCTTGGGTTCGTGCAAAACAACCTTGTGAAATTGCTGAAATTTCTTACAAGAAATTCAAGCAGTTAATTCAGGTTAACCCTGAGATTCTAATGAAGTTGACCGCTCAAATGGCTTACCGCTTACAAAGCACTAGCCAAAAAGTGGGTGACTTAGCCTTCCTAGACGTTGCAGGACGCATTGCACAGACTTTATTACATCTTGCTAAACAGCCAGATGCAATGACTCACCCAGACGGCATGCAAATCAAGATCACTCGTCAAGAGATTGGTCAGATTGTTGGTTGTTCACGTGAAACTGTTGGCCGTATCTTAAAAATGCTTGAAGAACAAAATCTTATTCAGGCTCACGGTAAAACTATAGTGGTTTACGGAACACGTTAAGTTAAGCTTCAGCTTGATTTAAGGGTGATTAATTAAAGTGATAATTAGTAAATCTAATTATCACTTTTTTTATGGGAGTCTTTCCGATGAGGCAGCTATCTGTGCTACTTATCAGCGTTATTGTAACTACTCTCAGTTCCCTACCCGCTCACGCAATTAAAAATGAGCTTCAACATGACGAAGTTCAGCGCTTGGTCACATCAGGTAGCATTCAATCACTTGATTATTCCCTTACTTTACTTGCACAATACTGTGATGGTGAATTAATTGATGCCAGCCTCTATCAAGAGGATGATAAATGGCGTTATGATTTGCAATTAAAGTTAAAAAAAGGGCATGTCATCCATTTATTTCTCGATGCAACAAATGGGATGCCAGAGTCAATGGACCAACTACCAAGTGAATGCCAAATAAATGAAACTGCTACTCGTTGAAGATAATACCCTTTTAGTTGCTGAGCTTGAAAAACAACTAAAACAAGCTGGCTATGTCACCGATGTTACCGACAAAGCTGTTGAAGCTGATTACCTAATAAAAGAAACACAATACGACTGTGTCATTTTAGATATTGGCTTACCCGATGGTAATGGCCTAACGCTAGTGGAATCTTGGCGAGAAAAAGGCATCGACACACCAGTAATAATGCTGACAGCACGTAGCCAGTGGCATGAGAAAGTAGAAGGCTTCAATGCAGGTGCTGACGATTACCTCGCAAAACCTTTCCATGCGCAAGAGTTATTAGCACGTGTGCAAGCCCTTATCCATCGTGCCCATGGCCGACTCAATACCGCGTCAAAACAATTAAGCTATGGCGGCATTACTCTTGATGAAGCTGAGCAAAGAGTCCACATCGGTGAAAATCATTATGAGCTAACGGCAATGGAATTTAGATTATTAAAAATATTCCTGATGTCGCCTAAAAAGTTGTTGTCCAAAGCCCAACTGACCGACAAACTTTACCAGTTTGATGATGAAAAAGAGTCTAATGTGGTCGAAGTTTACGTGACTCATTTACGTAAAAAACTCGGTAAAACAGCTATTGAAACTCGTCGTGGCCAAGGATATATCTTTCACGGCATCGTAGAATGATTTCAATCCGCAGTAAGCTAAGTCTCTGGCTTAGCGGACTCATTATTATTGCAACAGTTATTGGGCTCATTTTGTTTGAGTCCATGCTGCGACAAGCTTTTCACGACTCCATCATCAATCGTCTTGAAGAAGATTTAGAGCACATCATTCTAGCCAGTCACATCAACTCTGGCGAAATCATCATAGATCAGAATGAATTATCCAGCTTTTACAAACCCGCATACTCAGGTCGCTACTTTCAATTCAACTCTGACAACCAAGTGATCCGCTCACGCTCTTTGTGGGATGTTCAGCTTGATATTGAACTGTTAGCACAAAATCAAACTCGAGTGTGGCAAGCCAAAGGCCCAAAAAATAATGACATGCAGTTATTATCTATAGGCATTGGCTCAACTAGCGGTGATAAAGTGGCCACGTTAACTGTGGCACAAGATTTAAGTATTGGCAGACGGGTCTTCAGTGAAGTATTTGGCACTAAATTGGCCATCAATATCGCTATGTTATCAGCGATGATTTTTGGTATTTTTATTATCTTACGCCAATCATTTAAGCCGGTTAAATATATCCAAGATTCCTTAGCTAAATTACGCCAAGGTGAAATTAATGCACTTGAGCTTAATCAAATACCCGTTGAAATTAAGCCGCTCGCTGAAACTTACAATGAACTGCTTGATTACACTGCCAATCAAATTGAACGTAGCCGAAATAACCTCGGTAATTTGAGTCATGGATTAAAAACCCCATTAGCCGTGATGCAACAACAGGTAGAAGTGCTTGGTCTGTCTAACCCTGAAGCAGCCGAAGCGATGCAGCAGCAGTTAGACCAAATCCGCAATATGATTGAGCGAAAGCTCACTGCAGCCAGAATTACTGGTGATATGTTGCCAGCAGCTCAGATGGTCATTCCGCGAGACTTTGAAGCGTTAACTTCAACGTTAGATAAGGTTCATCATCAAAAGAGTATTACCTGCGACATTCAGGTTGAAGCAGATATCGCTCGACTGCCTATCCATCGAGAAGATGGAATGGAATTATTTGGTAACTTACTCGATAACGCCTATAAATGGGCAGAATCAAATATTAGTTTAACAATAAAATCGATTAGTCAAGTGCTCACACTATACATCGAAGATGATGGTCCAGGTGTCAATGATAGCCAATTAACCCAGCTAACTAACAGAGGGAAACGGTTAGATGAGGGCGTAATGGGTCATGGGCTTGGCCTGTCTATCGTAAAAGAGATTATAGAGCAGTATGGTTACTCTTTATCATTTAGTCGCTCAGCGCGCTTTGGCGGCCTTTGTGTCACGATTGTGTTTGATAACCCCAAAGTCAAAACGCTAAGTTAACCTTATTGTATTAGCCGAATCGCTTTTCTAGCCCATTCAATACAAAGTTAAATTACAAAAAAGCCCTGATAGTGCACTACCAGGGCTTTTTATTACACGTGTTTGTATGTCGATGACTTACCCAGCAGCGTTAGTGCTTTCAAATATCTTATCTGCAGATGCCGCCACAAAGCCTGTATATAAGTTGCCATCTGCCATTGGGTAACGGCGAGCAAACTCATAAAAACAAGTAGGGATTTCAAGTTCACCATCAGCAAAGTCAACTACCATACGGTCAGCCATTGTTGAAGATTGCTCAAGTAACACTTCTGGTGAGCCTTTCACTTCGCCACCCGATGTATTTAATGTAAAGCCAGCACCTTTAAGCGCTTCATTAACGGCTTCAATTTTTTCAAACTCTGGTAATGCGTTAATCGACACAGTGAAATGGTTTGCACGGTAGCCAATCGCAGCCACCCAAGCAGCATACTCACTTTCTGCTAGTAAGGTGTTATAGCTGGCCAAATCAACTTGCCAATGACGGCCTGAATATAAGAAGTTATCCGCTTTAGTATCTGCAACATCAACTTGATCAATTAAGCCATGAATAATGGTTTGTGCAGCTTGGCTAAACTCTTCAACTAACAGTTCAGAGATAAACACTTTTGGCTGATTAGGATCTGGATGTTCAAAGTGCTTAGCAACTAATTTTTTCTGCTCAAAATTATAGTCACCACAAGCTACATAACCAATTGACTCAAAATGTGCAGCCAGTACAGACAAATTAACTTTAGCAATGTTAAACGTGCGCAGCGCAATATGATCATTAATGATCGGCTCACCCTTGCTTAGCAATTGGTGAATGCTGTCTGCTGATGGGGTCATGTTAATGTAATCTTGCCAAAGAGCAGCAAATAATGCATTTACGTCAGTGTGCATAAAAAAATCCTTCTTTAAAAAAGGCAATGACCGAAAGTCATTGCCTTAAGTCAGCGTCACCCAATACTAGATTGATAGTCCTGGGCTTAAATTAGCAGGTAAACTCACACTGTCAGCTTCAACAGAAGCAACAGGATAAGCACAATAGTCAGCAGCATAAAATGCGCTTGCTCTATGGTTACCAGAAGCACCTACGCCACCGAATGGAGCCGATCCTGATGCACCTGTAATTTGCTTGTTCCAGTTAACAATACCGGCACGAATACGTGCTAAGAAGTAGTCATAATCTTCACGGCTGTCAGCCAAAATACCTGCAGACAGGCCATAACGTGTGTTATTAGCCATATCAATCGCTTGGTCAAAATCTTGGTATCTTACAAGCTGTAACAGCGGGCCAAAATATTCTTCATCAGGCAGTTCGGCAATGGCAGTAACATCAATCAGACCAGGTGTAACAAGACCAGTACCTGATTCAACATGTGTTAATTCAATTAAAGACTGGCCTCCTAAGGCTTGTAGTTCAGCTTGGGCTGCAACCATACCTTTTGCTGCGCCTTCTGAAATCATTGAGCCCATAAATGGTTGTGGTTGAGCATTCCAGCTACCCACTTTAATTTGCTTAATGGCGCTAATTAGCTGCTCAATCAATGCATCACCCGCTGCACCATCTTGCACATATAAACGACGAGCACAGGTACAACGCTGACCTGATGAGATATAAGCAGATTGAATAATATCGTGCACGGCCGCTTTAGTGTCATTCACATCCTTGATAATGAGTGGGTTATTCCCCCCCATTTCAAGAGCAAGAATTTTACCTGGATGACCTGCGTATTGCTGATGCAATAAGTGACCAGTACGAGAACTACCTGTAAAGAATAAACCATCAATTTGAGGGTGCGATGCTAATGCTTTACCTGTTTCAAGCTCACCTTGAACAAGATTAATCACACCTTGTGGTAAACCTGCTTTTTCCCATAATTTAAGCATTTCTTCAGCCACTTTTGGCGTTAACTCTGAAGGCTTAAATACCACGGTATTACCTGCAAGCAATGCAGGAACGATATGACCATTAGGTAAATGACCAGGGAAATTATAAGGACCAAATACAGCAACAACTCCATGTGGCTTATGACGAAGAACAGCACGCCCTGCCGGAATATCATTGGTTTCTGTACCTGTACGCTTATCATGGGCTGCAGCAGACAAACCAATTTTGCCAATCATTGCACCGACTTCAGTAGCTGTTTCCCACTGAGGCTTACCTGTTTCTTGAGCAATCACTTCAGCCAATTCTGCTTTGTGCGCTTCAAGTTCACTTCGATACGCTTCAACAATCGCTAAGCGAGCATCGTAACCTAACATGAACCAATCAAACTGTGCGGCTCTTGCGGCATCGATTGCTGTATTAACTTGGGCCGCTGTCGCTGTTTTACCACTCCAAATCACCTCGCCATTTGCAGGGTTTACAGAAGTCACATCATGGCCTTCACCATGAGACCATTGGCCTTTAATAAATTGTGTCATTTGTTTGTGTCCTAAAGTTCTAGTACGCGAATATTATCGCCTGCTGCCACTTTTAATGCTTCTGCCAATTCAGGGCTAAGCGTGACATTGTCATGTTTATCAGAGACTAAGACTCGTGCAGAAGTCGCACGATAATCCGCTAATAATGTATTAGCGACGATGTATTGATGATCTGCATGTGGCATTTTGCCAATTTTGACGGTCAGCTCACGGCTTTGTTGAACAGAGCGGATATCAGATAAAGCACATTCAACTGTCGGGCCGCCATCAAAAATATCGACGTAATTTCTAAATTTAAACCCTTCAGCCTGCAGTAGTTTGAGTGCGGGCTTAGTATTACGATGAACTTCACCAATCACTTTTTGCGCTTTTTTAGGTAATAAGCACACATGAATTGGGCTTCTTGGCATCATTTCAGCCATAAAGGCTTTTTTGCCCAAACCTGATAAATAATCAGCTTCAACAAAGTCGATACCTAAGAAATGGTCTTGTAACCACTCATAAAAAGGTGAGTCGCCTTTCTCATCACTTACACCACGCATCTCAGCAATCACTGTGCTACCAAAGCGTTGCTCATGTTGAGCAAGGAATAAAAAGCGAGAACGAGATAGCATACGACCGTTATAACCACGACGGTAAGCTTTATTGAGAAATAACGTACATAACTCAGCAGCGCCTGTGTAGTCATGGCATAAGGTGAGTGTTTCAACTTCATTACGCACTGATATTTGCTTTGAATGGTACACTTCAGTACCTAAGCGGTAATGATAAAACGCATCTTCCATTCCAACGGCAGCTTCAATACCACAGGTACCGACAACTTCATTGGTTTTAAGATCTTCAAGCACCATCAAATAACCTTCATCAAAAGGCTTTTCAACTTGCTTGGCAAAAGAGGCTTCTGCACGAGCAATTTTCGATCTTAATAGCTCTTCGTTCACAGGTAGGGAGGTAAACCCGTGGCCTGATTCAACAGCTACTTTGTATAGAGCATCGTAATCACTGGCGCGAATTGGTCGAATGATTAGCATCAAACTCTCCTTGAAATAACCAAATAAAAAATGACATGAGCAACACTCACTTCATTTCATTGGCAATCCAAACTAAAAAGCGCAGCTTAACGCTGCGCCAATAGATAGATTAACCTGCTACTACTTTAGCTACTGCACGTTCAAAACGCGCTAAGCCTTCAGCAATATCAGCTTCAGGGATAACAAGAGACGGCGCAAAACGCACTACGTTAGCACCAGCAATCAGGCTCATTAGACCTTCAGCAACAGACGCAACAAGGAAATCACGACTGCGACCAGCATACTCTTCGTTTAACACGGCACCAAGTAACATGCCTTGGCCACGCACTTCAGAGAATACGTTATATTTAGCGTTAATTGCTGCTAAACCGTCACGGAACAATTGCTCACGGTGCTTAACGCCATTTAATACTTCAGGGGTATTAACCACGTCCATCACAGCATTACCGATAGCACACGCTAAAGGGTTACCGCCGTATGTTGAACCATGAGTACCAATTTTAAGATGTGCTGCAATTTTGGCAGTGGTTAGCATTGCAGCAATTGGGAAACCACCACCTAATGCTTTAGCACTGGTTAAGATGTCAGGTACGATATCAGTCCCCATGTAAGCAAATAACTCACCTGTACGACCTACACCAGTTTGTACTTCATCAAAAATAACTAAAGCATCATGCTTATCAGCTAGAGCACGCACTGCTTTTAAGAATTCTGGGTCACCATTGATGATCCCGCCCTCGCCTTGTAATGGCTCAAGCATAATGGCACACGTGTTATCTGAGATAACCGCTTCTAATGCGGCGATGTCATTAAATGGTACGTGCGTAACGCTTTGTGGCTTAGGGCCAAAGCCATCAGAGTAAGCAGCTTGCCCACCCACGGTCACAGTGAAGAAAGTACGGCCATGGAAAGCTTTATCAAATGCAATGATTTGATCTTTTTGTGGACCGTGATTTTCAAGTGCGTAACGACGAGCCAATTTTAGGGCTGCTTCGTTTGCTTCTGCACCAGAGTTAGCAAAATAAACACGTTCTGCGAATGTTGCATTGACAAGCTTAGTCGCTAGTTCAAGTGCAGGCTCATTCGTCATTACGTTAGATAGGTGCCACAGTTTTTCACCTTGTTCTTTGAGGGCGCCAACCAATGCTGGGTGACAATGACCTAAACAGTTCACTGCAATACCACCAGCAAAATCAATAAACTCATTACCTTCTTGGTCCCAAACTCGGCTACCTTCACCGCGAACTGGGATTACAGCTGCAGGCGCATAATTAGGCACCATAACTTGATCAAATTGGGCACGTGTTAAGTTCATTTCAACGCTCATTGCTTTTCGTTCCTTTAGGTTTATAAGTGACTAAACATCACTCTAGTCCGCTATCTATATTGGTTTTGGTTTCGTGTTGTAGCGGTTGCTTGTATTACTTGAAGGACATTATTAGCTAAAATGTGATCAAAATACCAGTTTTTAGCTGTTAACTATTCATTACCGAAATGATTAATGCATAAAGAATGACAAAAAGGCGCATACAAAGTGTTTATACTGCTTAATTTGAGCATAAATAGTCATAAAAAAAGTTATTTGAATGAAAATTACTTAGCTATTCACCATAAATGAATAAATACACAGGCGAATAGCAAGTCTTTATACGAAATAAGGCCGATTAAACAAGATCCAGTTTGCGGTAGTTTTGCGCTTTCAGTCTGATGAGTTCTTGCTCAGTAAACTCATAATAATCGAACATGACACGCTTTTCTTGAGGATCAATTAGGCGAGACTCCTCCAACAAAAGCACTTTGGCATAACAGCTGGCCTTTGCAACAATTGCGCTCTCTGCCGAGAACTCACTAAAGTGGTAATTAAAATCGAGCTCTTTAAGTAGTTTTGTTAATTTACTATTTTCAAACTCTAATAAATCCAGTATTTGCCAATTAAGCTGCTCACCATATGACATCACTTTCTCAAATACATCCATTGACGGGAATTCAGAGGCCATTACAGCATCATAAAGCGTCTTATCGCCTTTAGCACTGGTTTCCCTAAGCCAAGTTCCCCATGTCGTCTCAAATTGTCTCGCGGCGGAGTTAAGAATCGTCGCACTACCGAGCTGCTTCATCAAAGAAGCACTGTAAACCAATGCTACATTTTTTCCATGTAGCACAGCTAAAGCCTTAGCAGCAATCGCACTCATCATGCTATAGCGCCATAATTTCCGCGTGATCCAAATAAGATTAGCATTGCCACTTGGTAACCAATTGCGCAGGCAAAAGTAGGGGATCACAGCTTGTAGGTTTTCAATGCCAATGTAGTTCAATACCAATTTTATATCAGTGACTTTAACTTCAGAGCGTTGTGGTCGTCTGTGGCTTGAGGCTGGACTATTAATTAAGTTAACTAAGTCAGTATATAGCCAAGATATATTCTCCACGAGTGGACGTATGCGACGTAAATCAGGGTCTTTATTCAGCAATAAGTCCAATAACAACACTTGAGACTCTTCAATGCCTGATTGTTCAAGCATTTGTTGTGGTGAGTTAATCTGATGCTCAAGCGAATTATTGACAGTTTTAGACAATTGTTGGGAAATCCGTGCCAGTATCTGCTGAGCTTTAGCTTGTTCTTCCATGCGGGCTTTAATGGCTTGGCGCTCAACTTCCAACTTATTAGCATCATCTTCTAATTGTTTATCACGATCATCAAACTGCTGGGTTAGTTTTTCTTTCCCAACGATCAGTTGTTTATATAATCGACGTTCCACTTCAATTACTTTACCGGGCCTTACTCCGCCCGCTACCGACACTGCCACTGTGCTTAAACCTTCTGATTTTTCGAATTATGAGTGATGATAAATGATATCGGCCTCATTTTGTAACAATTGAGCGATTAAAGCTGTCTTAGCAATAAAAAAGGCTCCCATTAGGGAGCCTTGCTAATCAATTAAGTTGAACAATTATTTAAGCTCTTGCTCGAACAATTTGTATATACGACGATATTCATCCAACCAACTTGATGGCTGTCTAAACCCATGTGGTTCTACAGGGTAAATAGCCGTTTCAAACATCGGCTTTTCCAGCTCAATTAAACGCTGTACTAGACGTACACTGTCTTGGAAGAAGACATTATCATCCAACACACCACTCATAATTAATAATGGCTTCTCTAATCCTTGAGCGTGCTCTATCGGTGAGCTTCGTTCGTAAGCAATCGGATCCACATCAGGCGTATTTAAAATATTAGAAGTATAAGGAGCATTATAATGAGCCCAATCAGTTACAGGGCGTAAAGCCGCGCCCGCTTGGAATAACTCAGGTTCATTAAACAACGCCATAAAGGTCAAGAAGCCACCGTACGATCCGCCATATGTGCCAACTTTAGCAGCGTCAACATTGGCATTTTTAGCCATCCAGTTCACACCATCTTTTAAGTCTTCGACTTCTGGGTGTCCCATATTACGATAAACGGCTGTACGCCAATCTCTACCGTAGCCTTTTGAGCCACGATAATCCATATCCATCACAACATAACCTTGCTGAGTCAGCAAGTTATGGAACATGAACTCACGGAAGTAACCAGAAAATCCATTGTGGGCATTTTGTAAATAGCCAGCACCATGGTTAAAAATAACGGCAGGATATTTCGATGCATTATTAGCATCGTAACCTTGCGGCACATATACTCGCGCATAGATATCTTTTGCACCGTGACTCGATGGTACTTTAACCACTTTTGGCGCTTGCCATGCATAATGACTAAATGCGTTGCTGGTGTAATTAGTCAACTGCTTTGCTTCACCACCGATTGGTTGGATAAACAATTCGTTGGGCTTAATCGCTGTTGACGCAGTTAATAATAATGATTGACCATTAGGGCTCAGCTCATAGTCTAATGTACCTGTATGCTGTGTTAACTGCTCAGTATTTCCTGAAGCTAACTCCACTCGGTACACATTATATGTTCCTGGATGTTCTTTGTTTGCACGGTAATATAAGTGCGTCGCATCAGGAGACAATGTGACTTGATCAACCACATAATCACCTTGCGTTAAGCGTGTGGTTTTGCCCTCAGACTTAACATAAAGCTGAGAGTATCCCGTTTCTTCAGATAAGTAATAGAAACTATTTGTACCTGGTACCCAACCAAACTGGTTGAAGGTATAGTTTATCCATGCATCATCATGTAAGCGATGCTCTGTGATTAACTTGCCATTACTTAAATCAACACTGGCGATCCAACGATCTTTGTTATCAACCGCTTCCATCATGACGAGCAGTTTATTGTCAGTATCGTGCCATTGAATTGCAGATTGATCCCAACCCCAGTCTTGCATTAACTGTACAGTTCGAGGCGCAGGCTTACTTTTATACGTCTCACCCTTTGCCTTTGCGTTTTCTGATTTTACCGATGCCAATACATCTTCATCAAAACCAGTTAAACCTTCGATTGTGACTTCTTTTTTAGCATGCTCAACAAGGTCTAGAATAACTAAACGCTCACCAGGGTAACTATCTTCAGCAACACGTGCTCGCGCAGGTACGGCATCTACATAACCATCTTTGCCAAGGTAGTTAGGCATAATGTCATGATCAGCACGCCAGCTATAATTTTTATCAGATAATGACACCACTAGGTAGCGACCATCTGCTGACAAACTCATCTGATTAACTTTTTCGTTGTCACCTAAGTACCAAGTCTTAGCAGCAAAAGTGGGATCTATTGCAGCAAGTTCTTCAGCATACTCCGCACGGGTTTTATTCTTTGAATGCTGTAAAGCCACATACTCAATTAATCTATGTTGCTGCTTTGCAATATAAGTATCAGGATCAACCACACCTTTTGGTGCTTTCGCCATTTGAATATCAGCTAATTGTTCAGTCATACCGGTATTAAGGTGTAATTTAAACACGCTATTGCCTTGCATATATGCAAGTGCACCATCTGTTAAAAACTGAACTGAGTTAATGGCGTTGTTCTGACGAGTTAATTGTTTCACTTCGCCATTAGCAAGTGATTTTACAAAAATGTTGCCTTGATAAAGGTAGGCTTTTTTTGATTTATCAGCGTTAAGCACACCGTGCTTTTGATCAGCAAGATGCAATTGATTTAAGCCAAGTAACTGAGCCTGCTCATCATTAACACCCTGTTGATATACATCAGCAATAGGTGATTGGTGTTGCTGACGATTGAAGTACACCGATTGACTATCGTCTGCCCAATAAGCGTTTTTAGCCAATAAACCCATCCAATCAGGATTGGCCATAATTTGATTTAATGTGAGTGGCTTGTCAGCTTGTGGTGGCATCGCTAATGGAACTGAAGCACTGGCTGATTGATTGGTTACTGTAGAAGAGTCACTGTTGTTTGCTGTAGCACTGCAACCTGAAATAATTGCAATTGATAATGCACTCAGCGCCGCATTACGCAGAAGCCTGGTCATATTAAATCCCTTGTCATCAAAGATGGCTGAAATATTCTCACCTAAACGTTAAATCATTTGGTAAGTACTTTTATTATTCGCCTTTTATATCACAAATAATGACAATATTTGTGGGGATTTTTCAGTAAAGTTGTAACAGAAGTTAGCTTAGCGTAAGAAAGTTATCCAGCAGTTCATGACCTTGCTCAGTCAGAATCGCTTCAGGATGAAATTGAACTCCGTAAATCGGCAGCGTTTTATGACTCATAGCCATAATTTCTCGCCCATGAATGGGATCATCATACCAAGCATCTAATTCAAAGCTTTCCGGTAACGATTCAACGAGCAAAGAGTGATATCGAGTTACTGTTAAGGGTTGATTTAGTTTAGTAAATAAACCTGTTTCACTATGCGTAATAGCACTTGTTTTACCATGCATTACTCTGGCCGCTTTGATGACTTTAGCTCCAAATACCTGAGCTATAGCTTGATGACCTAAGCACACACCCAATATCGGCAGCTTTCCTGCGAAATAATCAATTGCAGCGAGCGAAATACCTGATTCATTGGGAGAACACGGGCCTGGTGAAATGATTAAATGGCTCGGGTTAATTGCCTCAATGTCACTAATCGTGACTTCATCATTTCTTTTCACGATGATGTCATAACCTAACTGCTGGAAATATTGCACCAGATTAAAGGTAAATGAGTCATAGTTATCAATCATCAACAGCATCGAGAGTCCCGGCAATTAAGCGCCATATAAAACATGAGTCGTTTAAGAATTGGCGGATAATAGCATAGCTTTTTTCTCCACTTAAGCTTTTAGCCTCAACTAAGAATTTAATGGCTGTAACGATGAGTAGCTAGGTTATAATCTTTTTAATAAATGCGTTACCTGTTTGGACTAAAATTACATGCAAACCCACATACAAGAAATCGGCAATGTCAGCTTATACTTTATTGGCGATGTCTATGGGCGTCTGGATAAATTAACTGAGTTACTCACTGAGATAGATTTCGATATTGACGATCCCGAGTCCAGTATACAATTTGTGAAGTTAGTATTTTGTGGGAATTTATTAGCAAAGCACACTCACAACGCAAACTCGGATCATTGTGATTCGGCGACAACAGACTCTCAGCCTGAGATTGAACATTTAGCACTGCTAAAAATGGTCAAATTATTGGTCGATAAAGGCCATGCTTATTGTTTACTTGGGCAACACGAATATGAAGTCATAGGTTGGAGTAAACATCACCCAATTACTGATAATCCCTACCTTGAAGCCTCTAGTGCACCATTATTCAATCAAGAATTACAACACTCGCAAGCGCTGTTATTTGAATGGGTAGATTGGTTTATGGCATTACCAATATACATGGACTTTGGGCACATACGTGCAATCCATGCCTGTTGGGATGATAAAGTGATTAAAAGCCTTAATGCGTACCTCACTGGTGAAGCATCAAATGATGCTCAGCCAAACAGTTTATCGCAACAGTTTTGGCCTGCCGCCTTTGACTCTCAGCATCCATTACATAAGCTCATTGCAACCTGTCTTGATTACCCAACCATGACACTAACCGAACTGCACCCTCACTCAGCACTCAAGGTCCCTGTTGTCATTGGTCATTATCCCCAAGACACCTACCCCGATATTATCAATGAGCAACTGGTTTGTATTAATTACAACCCCGCAAAACAAGACTATCCTCTAGTGAGTTTTGCTTGGCACCAAGGTCGTAAAAAATCCCTTGATGTTGAATCTGCACAGGACGCTCAAATGAGTCTTGGAGAGTTTTGTTTTATCGACCAACCGAGTGCGGAAGAATGCATAGCAGAGGGCACAGAAAACTTGCTAGACGCAATTGTTTCTACGTTAGATACGCCACAATTAGATGAAGCAGCATTAATTCGTTTACATGAAAAGGTAGCGATTAGCCTTTGTACTGAATGGGATCCACTTGGTATTAAGCAAACAATACATGCTAGGCATCCTTATCAGCCCTTAGTCAAACCTGTTACTCAGTTAGCGCTCGCCCAAGATACAGACAAGTTAACGGCTTACTTAGCCATTGTTAGCCGCTTTCAGCTTGAGACAGATAATGATAACTTGGAAAATAGCAGCTTGAAAACGGCCTATAAGCTCACAAGGTTGGCCAATAATTACTTGTAGATTAAGCACAAATAATCAAAACGACTAAGTCCCATAACACGATTAAGTCTAATAAAAATGATTAAGCCCAATAACAAAAAACCAGTCTCTAAGGACTGGTTTTTTATGAACTCATGGGCAATAAATAGCAAACACTGATATGTTAGTTGCTATTACTTAACAACAGTTAAGTGAGCTCGCCCTTTTGGTTTTTCAGCTGTAACAGCAGGTTTTTCTTCTGTTGTTTCAGTTTTTTCTGTTGTTTCAACTGCAGAGAAAGAACGTGGCGGAGGCGTTGAATCTAAAGATTCATCTTCTGCCATGTAAGCATCTTCCATATCAAATACAGTGCCTGCGCCATTTTCTCGAGCATAAATAGCAACGATAGACGCCATAGGTAAAACAACTTGCTGAGGTACACCACCAAAACGTGCATTAAATTCCACGAATTCATTGGTCATTTGTAGGTTTCCTACTGCACCACCTGCGATATTAAGAACAATTTGACCGTCCTTAACAAACTCTTGTGGTACCTGAGTCCCCGGTACAAATGCATCCACAACAACATGTGGGGTAAAGTGGTTGTCCATCAACCACTCATAATAAGCCCGCAACAAATATGGACGGTTAGGCGTAATCGCTTTCATTACATACCCATGCGCATTTCGCGCTCAACCTCAGTTAACGATGCTTTAAATGACTCACGCTCAAATATACGCGTCATATAAGCATGGATATCCTTAGATGTGCGAACATCTAAATTGATACCTAACTCAGGTAAACGCCATAATAGCGGGCCTAAGTAACAGTCAGCTAAACCAAACTCTTCACTCATGAAGTATGGCATTTCAGCAAATACTGGTGCTAATGCGACTAAGCTATCAGTTAACTCTTTACGCGCAGCGTCAGCTTTATCACCTTTACGGATACGATCAACTAGTACATACCAGTCTGTATCAATACGGTGCATCATTAAGCGACTTTGACCACGTGCAACAGGGTAAACAGGCATTAATGGTGGATGAGGGAAGCGCTCATCTAAATATTCCATAATAATGCGAGATTCATACAAAACTAATTCACGATCAACTAGAGTTGGTACTGAGTTGTATGGATTAACATCAAGTAACTCTTGAGGCTTCTCACTCGGTTCTACCTGCAAAACATCAACAGTTACACCTTTTTCAGCCAAGACGATACGTACTTGGTGGCTATATAAATCATCGGCACCCGAAAACAGTGTCATGATAGAGCGTTTGTTGGCAGCTACAGCCATTGTTACCCTCCAGAAAACGGAAAAAACAAAACAAACGAGGGGCTAAGCCCCTCGTTTAAAGTATGCGAATAATGTATTTTACCCGTTATTCGTGTCTAGTGCACATCTTTCCAGTATTCTTTCTTCAACAAGTAAGCAATGATGAAGAAAATAAACAAGAATCCGAGTACCCACCATCCTAAAGCTTCACGTTCTAGTTTCACTGGATCTGCAGAATATACAAGGAAACCAGTAAGATCACGTATCGCTTGATCATACTCTTCGGCATTTAATTTACCGCCAGTTGCCGGTTCTAGGCCAACTAACTTTTGTACTTCAACACCATTTTCTTCCACTGTTTCGAAAATAGGCGTTGCAGTACCTTGTAAATCTTGCAATACGTGTGGCATACCCACAAGTGGGAACACGCTATTGTTTACACCAAATGGACGGCTTTCATCTTTATAAAAACCTTTAAGGTACGAGTAAACCCAATCTTGACCACGTACACGTGCAACCAATGTTAAATCAGGAGCAGCAGCACCGAACCACTTTGCAGCATCTTCAGGTGGGATAGCATTTTCCATCAACTCACCGATTTTAGCATCCGTAAACATATACTTTTGACGCATATCATCTACAGAAATACCAAGATCTTCAGCTACTCGTCCGTAACGTTGATATTGAGTACTGTGACAGCCAGAACAATATTGTTGAAATAAGTTCAAACCGCGTTCTAATGACTCATTATCATGTAGGTCGATTGCTTGCTCAGGATTTTTAACAAACTCATTGTTGCCACCTGCAGCTATCGCTAGCGCTGGTAACAAAGCAACTAATGCAATTAATAACTTTTTCATTAGTGTGTCACCCTCGTAGGAACCGGTTTTGTTTTCTCATTTTTACTGTAAACCCACAGTGCAACGAAGAAACCAAAATAAGTAAGTGTAAAGATACGAGCCACAATCGTTAACGTCGGTGTTGCAGGAACAGCACCTAAGTAACCTAGGATTAAGAAAGACACAGTAAATTGTGCAATGTTAATCTTGTGAATCAAGCCACGGTAGCGGATAGATTTCACTTTACAGCGATCTAACCAAGGAAGTACAAACAGTACCGCAATCGCAAGACCCATACCGACAACACCTAATAGCTTGTCTGGAATCGCACGTAAAATTGCGTAAAACGGTGTGAAGTACCAAACCGGAGCAATATGTTCAGGGGTCTTCATTGGGTTAGCCGCTTCAAAGTTTGGCTTTTCAAGGAAGTAACCGCCACCTTCAGGCATAAAGAACAACACATAGCAGAACACGATTAAGAAACCGGCCACACCCATGATGTCTTTCACTGTGTAATAAGGGTGGAAAGGAATAGCATCAACTGGCCATCCGTTTTCATCTTTATTCTTCTTAACTTCAACACCATCTGGGTTGTTTGAACCCACTTCATGTAAAGCAATTAAGTGAAGGAAAACTAATACAACTAACACTAAAGGCAGTGCAATAACATGCAATGCAAAGAAACGGTTTAGCGTAGCACCAGAAACAACATAGTCACCACGGATCCACAATGTTAAGTCATCACCAATAAATGGAATTGCACCAAACAAAGAGATAATTACCTGTGCGCCCCAGTAAGACATTTGTCCCCAAGGAAGCAAGTAACCCATGAAGGCTTCAGCCATAAGTACAAGGAAAATCAACATACCGAATAACCAAAGTAACTCTCTTGGTTTTTGGTAAGAGCCGTAGATAAGACCACGGAACATGTGAAGATAAACCACCACGAAGAAGGCAGAGGCGCCAGTGGAGTGCATGTAGCGTAATAACCAGCCGTACTCAACATCACGCATGATGTATTCAACAGAAGCAAACGCACCTTCTGCTGTTGGTACGTAATTCATTGTTAACCAGATACCAGTCAGTAATTGGTTAACTAAAACAAGTAATGCTAATGAACCAAAGAAATACCAAAAGTTGAAGTTCTTTGGAGTTGGATATTGACCAACGTGGCGATTATACGTCGCCGACATTGGGATGCGAGCATCAATCCAATCAACAATATTCTTAACCATTACGCAGCTCCCGTATCTACACCGATTAGTACCGTGCCATCATCAACATATTGATGTGGAGGAACGACAAGGTTTAATGGTGCTGGAACACCCTGGAATACTCGGCCAGCCATATCAAACTTAGAACCATGACATGGACAGAAGAAACCAGCCGTAACACCTTCGACTTGCTCGCCAAAAGAATCAGGCAAGTAAGTTGGCGAACAACCTAAGTGAGTACAAATACCGACAGCAATGAAGAACTCAGGCTTAATTGAACGAGCAGGGTTAGCTGCGTATTCAGGCTGTTGTAACTCTTCAGAAGCAGGATCACGTAATTGCCCATCTAATTTAGGCAACTCACTTAAAATGGCATCAGTACGACGCACAACCCAAACAGGTTTACCACGCCATTCAACACGAATTAACTGGCCTGGCTCTACTTTACTAATATTTACTTCAACCGGTGCACCTGCAGCTTTCGCTTTAGCGCTCGGATTCCATGACTTGATAAAAGGCACCGCTACAGCGACGGCACCAGCTCCGCCTACTACGGCGGTTGCGGCTGTCAGGAATCTGCGGCGTCCGGTATCGACTGGCGCATTGCTCATCCACTTATCTCCCAGAGGGTGTTGGAATTCTTATATTTTAATAACTTAGCAACATTAGAATCACTAATCGCTAAATCTATACTTTGAGGCGGGGCTCATTATAGCGAAAAATTAGAACCAGATCATAGTAAAACACACAACTAAGTTACGGGAATTGTATGTTTTTTTTATGGCGTACAAAAAACACACAGCCTTTTTAACGCATTTTTGACATTAAATGCAGGAGTGATTTTTATAAGTTATTGTTAATGAATAATTTTTAATGAAATACTTTCAATCTAAATTAGTTATAACTGATCAAACTAACTAAAGCAGAGAAAATCAATTTTTTTCAATGAAAAACGCTAGACATAAAAAAACCCGGCACAAACCGGGTTTTTTTATCAGATTTCAGTATTTATTTACCGTCAATCGATTTCATATATTTGAAGAAATCGCTATCAGGTTCTAATACCATTACGTCACTGTTGCCTGCGAAACTTTCTTTGTAAGCTTCAAGACTACGTAAAAAACCATAAAATTCAGGATCTTTATTGAATGCATCTGCATAAATTTTAGCAGAAAGTGCATCACCTTCACCTCGAATGGTTAACGCTTTACGTTCAGCTTCTGCAACTTTAACAGTTACATCAGCATCAATTGTGGCGCGAATAATTTCAGATTGCTCTTTACCTTGTGCACGATGCTCTTTAGCAACAGCTTGTCGCTCGGCACGCATACGCTGGAAGATACTGCTACTGACGTTTGCTGGTAAGTTAATTTGCTTAACTCGCACATCAACGACTTCAATACCTAGATCACGAGAGCTTTCTGATGCATTCTCTAATGCATCATTTTGCAGTTCATCACGCTTACCAGAAACAATCTCTTTAATGGTACGACGACCAAACTCAGTACGTAAATCGTTATTGATTTTACGTTGAAGTAGATCTTCTGCAGTCACTTTATTACCGCCACCAGTAGATAGGTAGAAAGTTTCAAAGTCACTAATACGCCATTTAACGTATGAATCAACCATCAGATCTTTCTTTTCAGAAGTCACAAAACGGTCTGCAGCGCCATCTAAGGTTTGGATACGCGCATCAAGATACTTAACTTTATCAATCGCAGGGATTTTAAAGTGAAGTCCTGGCTTAAGTACACGAGTTACCGAATTACCGTCGACATTATCTTTTAGAATTTCACCAAATCGAGAAACAATGGCACGTTCGCCTTCGTTCACAATCATCACAGATGAAAAACCAATACCAAGAATAATAACGAGTATTATAAGTCCTAATCTACCCATGAGTTAGTCCCTCCCTTGGCGAGAACGAGCTTCGCGAGTTGGACGGCCATCAAGCGGCATCGATGAATTAAACGAGTTATTTGACGGTGTGTTAACGTGTGTTTCAACAACAGGCTCAACCGCAGTACGTTTAGTTTGGTTATCCATCATTTTATCTAACGGTAAATACATCAAGTTACCATTGTTCTTGGTATCAATAAGTACCTTGTTGGTGTCAGCCATGACTTCTTGCATTGCATCTAGGTATAGACGCTTACGAGTCACTTCTGGAGCCATTTGATATTCAGGTAGCAACTGTTCAAATCGAGCTACTTTACCTTCAGCTTCTAGGACTTCACGTTGTTTGTAAGCACTTGCTTGCTGTGCCATACGCTCAACTTGACCACGAGCTTTAGGCTCAATTTCACGCGCATAAGCTTCTGCTTCACGAATGAAACGTTGCTCATCCTCTTGCGCAGAAATAGCATCATCAAATGCGTCTTTCACTTCTTCAGGTGGACGTGCAGGTAAGAAGTTGACATCTTGAATCGATAAACCAAGTTGGTACGGCTCAAGAATACGCTCAAGTTCAGCCCAAGTATCACGACGAATTGCATCACGACCCGTTGTCAAGATGTCATCCATAGTGTTATGACCGATGACATAACGCAATGCACTGTCCGTAGCTTCACTTAAACTTGCATTAGCGTCTACAGCACTGAATAGATACAAGTATGCATCGTCAACACGATACTGTACGTCTAGTTCAACTTTTACTAAGTTTTCATCAGACGTTAACATGCTGCCAGAAGCAGGGATCGAACGAACAGCTTTAATATTTACAGGGAAAACTTCGTCAATAAACGTGGCTTTCCAATGTAAACCTGGCCCAACTTCGCCAGAATGCTGACCGAAACGTAAGGTGACCCCACGTTCAGCTTCTTTAATGGTGTAAAAACCTGAAGCGCCCCACACTAATAAACCAATAACTAAAACAACAATAATGCTGGTTGAGTTAAATGAAGGACTTGACGATCCACCTGAACCACCTTTCCCACCGCCAAAGCGTTTAGAAAGATTACGAAATACTTCGTCTAGATCTGGTGGGCCTTTGTCGTTACCGTTTTTGTTTCCCCAAGGGTCTTTATCTTTTCCCTTGTTACCGGGCTCATTCCAAGCCATTTAGCACTCCATAAGTGGATGAAATAAATGTTATTAGCAAGTAACGCTTACATCAGAGTCTTCTTGTGAAGTCTCAAATATAAACGTTTCTAATTCGCCTTGACTCTGTTTTGTTAATCGACGCCAATTGGCATCCGATAAACGAACAGACAAAATACAGTTCCCCAGATCGTCGTACTCTTTCTGCTGTATCGCGTCCAGTCGATAAAACTGACCAAGATAATGCCCAGCCGTAGCTGGTATTTTCAATGTATGCTCTACAATGACTTCACCGATATGCTCGTTGACAGCCTGCAGCAGCAATTCAAATCCAATTTGTTTTTGGGCAGATACCCAAACTCGTTCAGGCATCCCCTCATCGTCATAGTCGATGCGAGGCACGAAGTCTTCCAGTAAGTCGATTTTATTACAAACCACCAACTGTGGAATAGTATCTGCTTCAATTTCTTCAAGTACATTTTGAACTTGATCAAAATTTTCCGTCATATTCTCATCAGCACAATCAACAACATGCAATAACAAGTCAGCTTGTCGAGTTTCTTGCAGTGTGGCTTTAAAAGCTGCGACTAAGTCATGAGGTAAATGACGAATAAACCCAACAGTATCCGCTAAGATAACGGCACCGTCAGGCAGGTCGAGTTTACGCAGAGTCGGATCAAGTGTTGCGAACAATTGATCTGCTGCATAAACTTCAGAAGTTGTCAGCGCATTAAACAAAGTCGATTTCCCAGCATTGGTATACCCTACCAATGACACAGTGGATAAATCACTACGTTTACGGGAACGACGGCTTTGTTCACGCTGTTTGTCTACTTTTTCAAGGCGACGGTTGATACTCTTGATGCGTCCACGAAGTAAACGTCTATCAGTTTCGAGCTGGGTTTCACCCGGCCCCCTCATACCAATACCACCTTTTTGTCTCTCTAAGTGAGTCCAACCACGAATAAGGCGTGTCGACATGTGGCGCAATTGCGCTAGCTCCACTTGCAACTTACCTTCGTGTGTTCTCGCTCGTTGAGCAAAAATATCTAAAATCAGTGCTGTCCGGTCTAATACGCGGCATTCACATATTTGTTCTAAATTTCTTTCTTGTGCAGGGCTTAAAGCATGATTAAAAATCACTACATTCGCTTCAGTAGCAGCTACCATGGCAGCTAGCTCTTCAACTTTACCTGTACCAACAAAAAACTTTCGATCCGGTGAACGTCGACTTCCGGTAATAACACCAACAGAGCGTGCACCTGCTGATTCGACTAATAATTGTAACTCGGTTATGTCTTCTCTGCGGTCGTCATCAGAAAAGTCAATGTGAACAAGCACCGCGGTTTCACCCGCTTCATAGCGATCAAACAAGTAGCAAACTCCTTAAATATTATTCTGATGCAGGCGCTTCATCGTGCTGAGTATAACCAGCTTGAGTACCTTGAGTCGCCACATTGAATGGACGAGCTGGTACAACAGTTGAAATAGCGTGCTTGTAAACCATTTGGCTCACTGTATTTTTTAGCAAAATAACGAATTGGTCGAATGACTCAACTTGTCCTTGCAACTTAATACCATTCACTAAGTAGATTGAGACTGGTACACGTTCACGACGCAAAGCGTTCAAAAATGGGTCTTGTAAAGATTGCCCCTTAGCCATTTCAATTTCCTTTTTTTATTTTCAAAACAAATTTTTTGAATAATGTTTTATTGTTTAGTTTGAGTATTATACAGCAGCAGCGATTAATCTAGCCTGAATGTTGTATAAGTGTAACTAAATTTCCTTTGGCACCAGTTTCGAGCCAATGTAAATCTGGCCAGCTTCTCAACCATGTTAATTGACGTTTCGCCAATTGCCTAGTGGCAGCAGTGGCTTTTTCTACCAAAGTATCACGATCAAATTCACCATCTAAATATTGCCAGCATTGTCGATATCCGACACAGCGCATGGATGGCATGTCTAAATGTAAATCGCCTCGCTCTTTTAATCGCTGAACTTCTTCAATAAACCCTTGTTGCATCATTAGTTTAAATCGTTTTGCGATTAATTCATGTAATACTTTTCTATCAAGTGGCGCAATAGCGAATTGCACTACATCATAAGGTAAAGCTGGTGACTTAGTTGCACTCAACTCAGTCATGGTTTTACCTGTTATTCTGTAAACCTCTAAAGCACGAGATAATCGTTGTGGATCATTAGGGTGAATACGCTCACCAGCCACAGGGTCAATATCACATAACTGTTGATGTAATAAATCCCAACCGTGGGTTTCGGCCTCGGCTAAGATTTGTGCTCTAATCGCTTCATCAGCAGCAGGTAAAGGAGATAAACCTTCAAGTAGTGCTTTAAAGTACATCATTGTTCCGCCCACCAATAATGGGGTTTTACCACGGGCAATGATCTGTTCAATCTCGTGCAGTGCATCACGTCTAAAGTCGGCAGCCGAATAGGACTCACTCGGGTCTAAAATGTCGATAAGACGATGTGGTGCTAATGCAAGTTCATCTGCATCAGGTTTTGCAGAACCAATATCCATCTGCCGATAAATCAACGCAGAATCAACTGAGATAATTTCACAGTTATGGTGCTGCGCCATCTCTATGGCTAAAGCGGTTTTGCCTGAGGCTGTTGGCCCCATTAAAAACAATACTTTGGGTTGTTTAGCTTGGTTCACTTTTATTCTCTTCTAGCCAAGTTTGCCACGGTAAAGATTGTGCTGTTGATAATAACGCAGCTTGTTGTTCATCACTTAACTGACAATACTGTTGCCATAATTGCGATGCAGAAAGAAAAGCTGACTTTTGATGCTGAGCAATCCATAACGCTAACGCTTCGTCGGTAGGCGTATCAGCTTTAATCCATTGAAGTAATTCTGGGATTAATACGGCTAACTGGCTATCTCTTAGATATGGGGGCACATTCTTAATTATCAACTGTTGGTAGCGAATTGAAAGGGTTAAACCCAGTTTTCTTAGTAAGATATCTCGCTCAACTAGTAACTCTTTCCAATCTACATCAGCTTGAATTGACACAGGCATGAGTAAAGGTTGCCCTACCAACCCAGTTTTCAATTTTTTGAATATTTCATTTTTAGCAACAATAACAGAAACTTGGACTATATCGATTAATAATAATTGCTGTTCTTTTACCATGACCCAATAACGGCCATCAAGCAGCTGAGGCATGGTAGAAACCGCTGAAATATTAACTTCATTAATTTGTGTTAATGAGCTATTTTCATGTTCTGTTTGCAGTAATTGACCATAGTTAGCAATTGCTGTTGGGGTTATCTCCGCTGAATCGACTGCTTTTGAACCACCACCGCCATATTGCCCGCCACTATTTTGATAGCCTTGAGCTGGTACTGAGACACTGCCATATTGACTTCGACTTTGCTCTCGAGGTTGATGCTGAACAGCTGATTGTTGCAGCTCTATTTCAGACAAATACGAACTTGCCTGAGAACCTGTGTGTTGCTGAACAGGCTTTGATGACGACACTTGATTGACCGGTGATGAATGAGTGCCATCAATATGAGTATAAGCGGTGTCGCTACTATGATTGCGATTATCATTATTTCGATCATTGATTTCAGGTGACAATTGTAATTCTGTAATTTGCTGCAGCACAGATTGTAAAGCTTGCAAGATAAAGTCATGAACCAACCGGCTTTGATGAAATCTCACCTCATGTTTTGCAGGATGCACATTCACATCGACTTGATGAGGATCAATCTCAAGCATCAATACATAACCAGGTTGATGCTGAATATCAAAACGTCCAAAAGCTTGTTTGACTGCGTGATTTACTAAGCGATCACGTACCAATCGGCCATTCACATAAAAATAAAAGCTATCGGTCACCTGTGTATCACTTGGCGCTTGTAAATATCCGCTTAAGCTCAAACCGTCATGTTGACAAGCCAAGTGCAAGGCATGCTCAGCAAAACTGCGACCACAAATTTGTCCTAACCGTTGTTTATACTGTATTTCAGTATTCGCAGGGCGATATTGACGTATTAGTTTACCATTATGAGTTAAGGTAAAATGTACATCGGTTCTCGCAATGGCAATCCGCTTCAGCCATTCATCGATATGAGTAAACTCAGTTTTATCACTCTTTAAAAAACGCCGTCTCGCTGGCGTATTAAAAAATAAATCGACGACATCAATTGTTGTACCAATTGGATGAGCTGCAGGGGTAATTTTGACATCCATTTGCGAGCCTGCCGCATTGGCTTGCCAAGCTTCGCTTTGATCTGCAGGCTTAGATGTTAGGCTGAGTCTAGCGACAGAGCTAATACTGGCTAATGCCTCACCACGAAACCCAAAACTTAAAATAGCTTCTAGATCATCAAGAGAATGTACTTTTGAGGTAGCGTGGCGAGAAAGCGCCAACGCAAGCTCCGCCTTAGCAATACCTTTGCCATTATCGCGAATTCGAATGAGTTTACTGCCACCTTTATCGATTTCGATATCAACACGGGTTGCACCTGCATCTAAGCTGTTTTCTACCAACTCTTTAACAACTGATGCAGGTCTTTCAACCACTTCACCTGCTGCAATTTGGTTGGCAAGTTGTGGAGGAAGAATTTGAATAGCCATTTTACGCCCTCGGAATAACCAGCTTTTGGCCAATTCTTAATACATCGGACTTTAAGTTATTACTTTTTTTGATACTCGCCACACTGACTTTATAACGCTGGGCAATCACTGAAAGTGACTCGCCACTTCTGACGGTATGTTTAACATTGCTTTGCTTAGCAAACATAGTGCCTGAAGGGGGATTAGCCTCAAAATAGTTAACCACACCTTTGTGAATAGCGTTGGCTAATTTTTGTTGATGGTTTCCATCAAGCAATAAACGCTCTTCTTTAGGGTTTGAAATAAAGCCCGTTTCAATCAAAATTGAAGGAATATCTGTCGACTTTAATACTGCGAAACTGGCCGACTCAGGCTTATTTTTATGCAGCTTTGTGACTTTACCTAACCCAGCAAGAATATCGGTCGCAATACTGTGACTTTCAGCCATTGAATGATCCATGGACATATCAATCAAGGTCATAACCAAATACTGTTCACTGTCAGTGTTTTGAATAATATCGCCTACACCGCCTAATAATTCTGAATGTTTTTCTTTATCCTCAAATACCCGACCGATTTCAGTATTGGCTCGTCGCTTAGACAGAACCCACACAGAGGCGCCCTTAGGTTGAGGTGAAGTGAATGCATCTGCATGAATAGATAGTAATAAGTCTGCACGGCTATTTCGCGCAAGTTCTGAGCGCTGATTTAAGTTAACAAAGTAATCGCCACTACGGGTCATCACCGCTTTCATGCCCGGTGTTTCATTAATTTTGCGAGCAAGCCGTTTAGAAATGGCTAAAACGACCTTTTTCTCATAAGTCCCTTTAGGGCCTATTGAGCCAGGATCTTCACCACCGTGACCCGCATCAATTGCGACAATCACATCTTTTGAACGCTTACTGGTTTGAACTACCTGTTTTTTAGCAGCGGGTTTATTGGCTGAGTTATCGAGATCAACAACCAAGCGATTCCCATATGGCGCAGTTGGCGTCAGCGAAAACAAATTAGCTTTAACAGGAGATGCCAATTCGAGGACTAAGCGTAATGTACCCGCTTTAGGAGGCTTACTTAAACGGACTTTATTAATCAATTTGCTGTTTTTAGCAATATCATCAAACTTAACCTTGGTAGAGGCTTGCTTTAAATCAATCACTAAGCGCTGAGGATTAGACAATGAAAAATAACTGTAATCAGGTGCTTGGGATAAATCCAATACCACTCGAGTAGAGTCTGGTGCATCCCACACTCTAATACTATCTAATTTATTCGCTGCTTCTACAATTAACGAGAAGCCAAATAGCAATACAAAACTAAAAAATCGCGTCATTTTTCTCAAATCATTATTATTTTAATTTAGCGACAACTTGCTGCCCAGCAGGTGTCAACCCGTTTAACTCAACCAGTCTCTGTTCACCTTGATAACTCAAATGAATACTAATATCTGCATCAGGTAACAAACCATGGCCTCTATCTGGCCACTCAATAAGACTCAGGCTTTTTTCTGTAAAGTAATCTCGAATCCCCATAAACTCTAACTCTTCAGGGTCAAGCAATCGATACAAGTCAAAATGAAAAATATCCATCCCTTTTAACTCATACGGTTCAACAAGTGTATAAGTTGGGCTTTTAACATTGCCCTCGTGCCCCAAGCTTTGAATCAAACCACGGCTTAAGGTCGTTTTACCCGCGCCTAAATCTCCAGTTAAATAGATAACCAGTGGTGCACTCACCCACAGTGATAACTCATAACCTAGTTCAATTGTTGCTCGCTCATCTGGGAGATTTTTTTTTATCGAAGTCATGTTAACTTACCAGCACTTGGGGGATTAATCATATAAAAATGTCATCTTAATCAGAATAATGCACTCCGTGATTAATTGACGCAATGTAAACCGCTGAAAATAGTAAAGCCAGCTTGCTAGCTGGCTCTAATTAAAAATATTAACATAAAATCGAAATGGGAAAAATAACTGTTAGATATCATCCATTCGCAAAGCACTATGCACTAACCTTTTTTGCTGAGTTTGCTCAACTCTAACCAAATCAAGTAAAGCTTCTTTAATTTCGGTTACGGCAGTGCTATTTGCTGTTTTTTCCAATAATGCGATTAGACGGTTTTCAAGATCTAAATGAAGCTCCAACACATCATCTTCAGTCATATTTGCTGGTAGTAATGATTCATTACAACGTTTTTTGAAGTCTTCGAATGTAATATCTTTATACCATGTATCTAACATGCGGCTTGGCGCTTCATCGATATAATTTTCAATACTGTCATGAACATGCTGTTGATGCTGCTGAAGATATTCCAACATCATTTTCACTCGAGTCGAGTCTGCATTACGATGCAATTGGCCATAAAGTTGTTTCATGTCTAAGCGTGATTTAGCTATAAAATCAAGCAACTCACTTAGTTGTTGGATACGCATAATAAACACTCCACTCATAACTGCTCTGTCAGCAGTTTTTAGAATTAATTTGTAAAAGCTTGTATTTATTATGGTTGAAAATAAAAAAGGAATACTTGAGCAAGCTCATATTTTACATATAAAAGACAGGTAAATTAGACAATACAAATAAACAAAGTGTCTCTGCTAAATATGAGGCACTATCAAACAGGTGACCAAACAGGTGGCATAAATGCGCTATTTACGTCTAAAAAAGGCTTGATGTTGCATCAATCAAATAGCGATCACTTTACAGGTTAAAGCATTAATTCATTTTTGTTTGGAGATAAGCACTGGAATTTTTACGAAGAGAAGTTTTAGAGCGACCTAATATGTTCAAAAAGAGTGGTTCGAACTGATGACCTATATCTTGGCAACAAGAAGGTATCACTACGCTAAAAGCGCAACTGAGCTATTTTTATTTGGACATTGTGCTTGGAAACTTTACCTAGAATAGATAGCTTGGAATAAATTGCTTTGAGTATACAGATGGGGAAAGTTTGGAGCGACCTAATATGTTCAAAAAGAGTGGTTCGAACTGATGACCTATACCTTGGCAACAAGAAGGTATCACTACGCTAAAAGTGCAACTGAGCTATTTTTATTTGGACATTGTACTTGGAAACTTTACCTAGAATAGATTGCTTGGAATAGATTGCTTTGAGTATACAGTTGGGGAAAGTTTGGAGCGACCTAATGTTTTCAAAAAGAGTGGTTCGAACTGATGACCTATACCTTGGCAACAAGAAGGTATCACTACGCTAAAAGCGCAACTGAGCTATTTTTATTTGGACATTGTGCTTGGAAACTTTACCTAGAATATATTGCTTGGAATAGATTGCTTTGAGTATACAGATGGGGAAAGTTTGGAGCGACCTAATATGTTCAAAAAGAGTGGTTCGAACTGATGACCTATACCTTGGCAACAAGAAGGTATCACTACGCTAAAAGCGCAACTGAGCTATTTTTATTTGGACATTGTACTTGGAAACTTTACTGGAATAAATTGCTTGAAATACACATATGGGGGAAGTTTGGAGCGACATATCAGGTTCGAACTGATGACCTATACCTTGGCAAGGTATCGCTCTACCAACTGAGCTAATGTCGCCTTACAAAACTTGCTATTGAAATTGGAGCGACATATCAGGTTCGAACTGATGACCTATACCTTGGCAAGGTATCGCTCTACCAACTGAGCTAATGTCGCATCTTGTTACGTTATCAACACATTTGGCAAGGTATCGTTTGAACCAGAGCCAACTGAGCTAATATCGCATCTATATTTCAATTTTTAAAATTTGGAGCGACATATCAGGTTCGAACTGATGACCTATACCTTGGCAAGGTATCGCTCTACCAACTGAGCTAATGTCGCATCTTGTTGCGTTATCAACACATTTGGCAAGGTATCGTTTAAACCAAGGCCAACTGAGCTTATGTCGCATTTCAAATTTTATATTGAAAATTGGAGCGACATATCAGGTTCGAACTGATGACCTATACCTTGGCAAGGTATCGCTCTACCAACTGAGCTAATGTCGCATCTTGGTGCTGCAATTTTCAATCTTCAACTTCATTCAGCAATGAATCTTGCTGTAAAAAGTTGAGGCCGCATTATATGTAATATTCACTACACTGCAACCCCTAATTTAAAAAAAAAGTTCGTTTGCTTAAATTTTAAATACTTCTTGGCGATAAAACTGCAATTCAGCAATGGATTCCTTGATATCTTCCAATGCTTGATGGGTATTCTTCTTACTAAAGCCTTTCATTACTTCAGGCTTCCAACGATTAGTCAGCTCTTTAATTGTGCTCACATCGATATTGCGATAATGGAAGAAATCCTCTAATTCAGGCATGTATTTATTTAAGAAACGGCGATCTTGACCAATGCTGTTACCACACATAGGCGACGCGCCTTTCGGAACATATTGCTCTAAAAACTCAACAGTGGCTTTAATTACATCTTCTTCAGAATATTGACTGTTTTTAACCCGTTCAATCAATCCGGATTCACCATGATGCTTTTGATTCCAATCATCCATGCCATTAAGCACGTCATCAGATTGATGAACAGCCATCACTGGGCCTTGGGCAATTATATTCAATTCTTGATCTGTCACTATCGTCGCAATTTCAATAATTCGATCGACACTGGGCTCTAAACCCGTCATTTCTAAATCAACCCAAATCAGATTACTCGAGTTTACAGCCATAATATCTGCCTTATTCTGTCAAAAGCCCTAAATTCAGGCTTTTTTATTAAAGAGGGTGTATCATACTGTTTTTTTATACGACAAAAAAACACCTAATTAATGAAGATTCGCCTGTGAGTAAAAAGAAACCGCTAAGCCAAAGTCAAAAGCGCCGAATGCGCGACAATCAAAGTAAACGCCTTAAGCGTAAAGACAAACCTGATACGGCTAATGATTTACAGGATAGTCTACTTGGGCCAGAACAGCAGGGAATCGTAATTTCCCGTTTTGGTCAACATGCAGATATTGAAACTGAAGATGGCATCGTCGCCCGTTGTAACCTTCGCCGAAACATCACCAGTCTAGTGACAGGTGACAAGGTACTCGTGCGTCTTGCGACAGAAACCGATCGTGGTATTGGTGGCATTGTAGAAGCGGTTCATCCGCGCACATCTTCATTAACTCGCCCAGATTTATATGACGGCGTAAAAATCATCGCGGCCAACATTGATCAAATACTGATTGTTTCTTCAATATTGCCGAGTTTTACGACTCAAATTATCGACCGCTATTTAGTTGCCGCAGAAGACACTGAAATTCCACCTGTCATCATTCTTAATAAAATGGATTTATTAAATGATGATAACCGAGAAGAAGTCGAACTGGCTCTTGAGCGATATCGGCAAATTGGTTATCCAGTCTACATGGTGAGCAGTCATACTGGTGAAGGGGTAGAGCAAATAAAATCCCTTCTGTCTGATAAAATCAGTGTGTTTGCAGGTCAATCAGGCGTAGGGAAATCATCCCTTATTAATGCCTTGATGCCAGATGCTGATCTACAAGTAGGTGATGTTTCAGACAATTCCGGCCTTGGTCAACACACTACTACTACCGCAAAATTATTACATTTTGAAAGTGGTGGAGACTTAATCGACTCACCCGGTGTACGTGAATTTGCCTTGTGGCATTTGCCTGCTCCACGTGTTGGCTGGTGCTTTGTTGAATTCAGAGATTTTATCGGTACTTGTAAGTTTCGCGATTGTAAACACGGTAATGATCCCGGCTGCGCCTTGCAAGCCGCCTTAGCAGATGGGAAAATAACCGAAGATAGATTTAATAACTATCATCGAATCATTGCTAGCCTTGACGAGCAACGTCACGCCAGACACTTTAGAGCTGACGATCTTTAATTCAGTATTGCTGAAAATGACTATTTACACTCAAGATAAAACTAACTAATAAGGGTATTCAATTGGATTCTGTTAAAATTGCTTTGCAATATATCTTACCTAAACATTTACTGTCACGTTTAGTGGGTAAACTTGCAGCCGCTGAAGCGGGAGCAATTACCACCGCTGGTATCAAATGGTTTATTAAACAATATAAGATTGATATGTCAGAAGCTGCAGAAAGTGAGCCTGAAGCATACAAAACTTTCAATGCCTTTTTCACTCGCGCATTAAAACCTGGTTTACGCCCAATCGTTGCAGATGACAAAATCATCGCGCATCCTGTAGACGGTGCCGTAAGTCAATGTGGTCCAATTGAAGCTGGAAAAATTGTCCAAGCTAAAAACCATGATTACACCACACTTGCTCTATTAGGTGGTCAGCAAAAAGATGCTGAACGTTTTACTGGTGGTGACTTTGCGACGATTTACCTTGCACCAAAAGATTACCACCGAATCCATATGCCAATAACTGGCACTTTATCTAAAATGACTTACATACCTGGTGAGTTGTTTTCAGTAAACCCATTAACAGCGCAAAATGTACCTGGGCTGTTTGCTCGCAACGAACGTGTCGTCGCTATTTTTGAAACTGAAGTAGGTCCATTAGCAATGGTGCTAGTTGGCGCAACAATTGTGGCCAGTATTGAAACCATTTGGGCAGGTACTGTTACCCCACCATGCGGCAAGCAAGTATTTACATGGGATTACCCAACTGAAGGACCTGAATCATTAACACTTGAAAAAGGTGCTGAAATGGGTCGTTTCAAATTAGGTTCAACTGTGGTCATGTTGTTTGGTCAAGATGCCATTGATACCTTTGCTGAAGGTGTTGAGCCAACCGAAACAACCCGTATGGGACAAGCTTTCGCACACCTCAAGTAAGCGAATCAGCACGTAGTGACTGTAAAAGGCCCCGAAATGAGTGGAACATCAACGACCGCTCATTCAACTCAAAGCGGACTCATGCAGTTGCATATAGCCGTGTTACTTTTTGGTGGCACGGCGTTATTTTCTAAAATCATTCCTTTAAGTGCCCTCGATATTACCGTGCTTCGCTGCGCCATCGCTTTTTTTGTATTGGCTGTGATTGTAAAAGTTAACCAACAACGTTTGTTGCTTTCACATGTTCAGGATTATTTTATTGCCTTAGGGCTTGGCGTATTAGTTAGCCTACATTGGGTAACTTATTTTGCCTCAATGCAGCTAGCTTCCGTCTCAATCGGGATGATTGCTTTTTTCACCTATCCTGTGATGACAGTCCTTGTCGAGCCAATTTTTAGTCAAAGTAGATTACGTAAGGTTGATGTTCTCTCTGGCATCGCTGTTTTAACTGGCGTAATCATGCTAATACCAGAGCCCAATTTAGAAAACGATGTTACCTTCGGTATTGCTTTAGGGATTATCTCTGCAGCCTTGTTTACAGCTCGTAATATTTGCCATAAACAATATTTCTCTCGCTATAGCGGCCCCCAAGCCATGTTTTATCAAACCTTGATTGCCGTCATTGTACTTGCACCATGGTTAGAAACCGATATCACATCAATTAGTGCAGATATTTGGTTATCTATTGTCGTCCTAGGGGTGTTTTTTACTGCTGCACCACACGCATTATTTGCATCATCACTGCGGAGTCTAAGTGCTAAAACTGCTGGGCTAGTCTCATGCCTACAGCCCTTTTATGGTACCTTGTTAGCCATCATATTGCTCAATGAACAAGTGAATATGAATACAGTAATTGGCGGAATGATTATCTTGCTCACAGCAATCTTCGAAACTCTGCAAAATAACAAAAAAAATAAAGCGTAAACTCAGGTTTTTGTTACCATTGTATTAGTCTCTCACAAGCAATCTCTTTTCTATGTTTCGTATTGCGGTTTTTCTACTTTGCTTTTGTACTTTCTTTGCTTCTGCAAATTCTCCGTTGCAGCTTGATAAACGCTTGGGCTTTTCCCAAGGTAATAATGCTAATCAAGTCATCGACATTCCAACTCAAATCGACAATGTTAAAGCCAGCATCGAAAAACTGAATGATGAAGAACAAAGCTATCTTGAACTTGAACAAAATAGTGAGACAACCCTTGAGCAATTAACTGCTCAAATCAATCAACCAGCGCCCGAAGTATTCGTTGATAGTAAAATTGACATCAGCCAGCAAGCATCGATGGCTTATTATCATTTGTCTGAGCAAAAACAATCCGAAAATGAACTCAGTAAACAATTACTCAGCTTAAGTAAAAGACAGCAACAATTACCTAGCTTAATTCGTCAGGCTAAAGATGCGCTTAATCAGTTCAAGCGCACTCAATTAGCACCAGTTGATACCCCATTAGGTCAATTACATGTGTTGCAAGGTCAATTATTAGAACAACACATAGCAACTTTATCAGCCGAGCATGCAAGCAGCCCTAAACAAAAGCAAATCGCGCAATTGCAGCTGCAGTTACTGCGCATTGAGCATGCTCAGCAAGAAAAACTGATTGAAGCGCTCAATAAACAAAATAGTCGTCACCGCCAACAACAAGCAGCAAATACCATTGCGAATAACATCATCGATGAACAGCAGCTTGCCGATGTTGTTTCGCAAGAAATCAGTAATAAAAACCAACAATATGCTCAGGAGCTTATCCGTATCACAGATAGCATAAGCGCCGTTATTAGCTTGCAAGAAAAAACCGAAAGACAATACCAAACCCATGCATTACAGCTCGCCAATGTCGAAGAGCAAATTACGTGGGTTGAAACGAATTCCGCCTTTGGTGACCGCTTTTTGCAAATGTTGCAATCACTCCCAAAACCTCCGAGTCAAGATGCCTTGCTGGCCGAAGTCGCCGACTCTAGACTAAAGCGTTATCAAGCTGAGCAGCAAAAAGCCTTAAACAAACAGCAGCTCAGTAATCAAGATTTTTTAAATAACACCCAAATTAAGCTATTGGAATCACAGCAAAGTTTAATAGAAGAACTGGTACAAAATTATGATGTTTACCTAAATGAACAAGCTAAACTGCGAAATAGTTATGAGCAGCTCAACCAAATATATTTAGAGCTTAAAAACACCCTAAATGAACATTTATTTTGGGTACCGAATGCGGCAGGTATTAGTGGTTTATGGCTGATTGATTTGAAAAATGCCACGGTGTGGATGACACAAGCACAACAAAGAGAAAAGTTAAAACAGGCTTGGCAATCGCAAAATATTTACTGGGCGTGGTGGGTCATCATCTTGATCTTATGTCTAATGGCTCAAGATTTACTAACCCCCAAGTTTAACCAAACAATGGAACGCTATGGACAATATGTTGGTAATGTAACTCAAGATAAGTTTATCTATACCGCTAAAACATTAGTTTTATCTTTAGTTTATTCATTATTAAAGCCGCTGCCTTTATTGCTTGCAGGCCTTATTTTATTCTCTTCAGAGTTAAACTTTGTCCACGCCATTGGTGTGGGTGTACTGTCTATCGGTTGCAGTTACTGGGTCTATCGTTTCTTCGCCCTATTGTCATTAGATAACGGGATTATGATCAGTCACTTTAGACGACCACAACCCCTTGTCAGGCGTATGCAAGAAAAAGTCTTACGCTTTATTCTTATCAGCTGGCCACTTATCGGCATTATGGGCTTTACTGAGGCCATAGATACTTCGTTAATCCGCAATAGCATTGGTCGCGGCGCCTTTTTACTCTTTACCATTACGTTATTGGTGCTCTACCGAGACTTGTACGCATTTATCACTGACTATCGTGAAAGCGCAAATGACGGTAAAAACATGAAGCTGCTAAATAAGCTCATGTGGGCATTCTTAATTATCGTGCCTTGCGGATGTGTGGTGCTAGCTACCGTTGGTTATTACTTCAGTGCGTTCCAAGTGTTACTGCAAGTGCAGTTGTCATTGCTGTTAGGGCTTGGATTTTTACTGCTTTATCAATTAATCAAACGCTGGATGTTAATTGAGCGTCGATTAATTGCTTTTGACCGTGCTAAAGCTCGCCGTGCTGAGCGTCTCGCCCAACGAGAACGTGGTGAACTCAATCATGCAGCAGACGCTAATGAAAATTACGAAGAGCCAATTGTTGACTTAGAAACCATTGCAAGCCAATCCTTAGGCTTGGTTCGATCATTATTAATTTTGGCATTTTTTGGCAGCCTATTAGGCTTAATTTCACAAACTCATACTGCATTATTTTCATTCTTAGATGGAATAACACTGTGGAATACTCATTCCGTAGTCAATGGCATTGAACAACAAGTCCCCATTACACTGAAGTCGATATTCTTCTCGTTCATTATTGTTGGTTTTTCGGCCATGATAGCCAAAAACCTGCCCGGCTTATTAGAGTTAACGATTCTGCAGCGTTTAGAGTTAACTCCAGGCACTGGCTTTGCGATCACCACTGTCAGCAGCTACCTTGTGGTATTTATTGGCCTTCTGGTTGGTTTTTCTACCATCGGTGTTGAATGGTCAAAACTACAATGGCTTGTCGCGGCATTATCGGTTGGTTTAGGCTTCGGATTACAAGAGATTTTTGCCAACTTTATTTCTGGCTTAATTATTTTATTTGAAAAACCAATCCGAATTGGCGATACCGTTACGATTCGTGACTTAACCGGTACCGTCAGTAAAATTGAAATACGTGCTACTACTATTGTTGACTGGGATAGAAAAGAAATTATTGTGCCCAATAAGGCATTTATCACAGAGCAATTAGTCAATTGGTCACTTTCAGATCCTATAACCCGTGTAATCGTCAGTGTGTCAGTACAGCGAGACGCTGATCCATCAAAGGTTGAAGCGTTATTACATCAAGCGGTACGTGAGTCAGAATTGTCCCTTAGCTTCCCTGAGCCTGAAGTCTGGTTTGCGGGATTCGGCCAACACACCCAAGATTATGAAGTCAGATCTTATGCTAAGGACATGAATGATCGCTGGCCTCTTCGACACAGTCTGCATAAACGCATTTGTAAGAAGCTAAAAGAAAACCAAGTAGAGTTGGCGTATCCACAGATGGAAATCCATATCAATAATGGCCAACCTCGTGATATTAATCAGATAATTAAAGGTTAACTCAATGCTAATTTTTGCCCACCGCGGCGCTAGCGGTTATGAAGTAGAAAACACCTTAGCAGCAATGGAAAAAGCATTACAACTAAATGTGCAAGCCATTGAATTAGACGTATATAACGTTGAAGGTGAGCTTTATGTTTTTCATGATAGACGCCTTGAAAACAAAACTTCCGGCAAAGGTTTAGTTCATCTAAGTCGCAAAGAGACCATCAATAAAGCCAAGATAAAGCAACATTCAATTCCGACATTTTGGCAAGTGATGAGCCTGATAAATGGTCGATGTATCGTCAATATCGAGCTTAAAGGCTATCACACCGCTATGCCAGTAATTGAAATGTACCCTGCACTTATTAGCCAGTTAAACTTTACTCAAGCGCAATTACTCATTTCATCGTTCAATCAACCGTACTTAGCGCAAGTTAAACAACATCTTCCAGAGGCAAGAGTCGCCCCAATTCTCTCTGGTGTCCCGCTCAATTATGCGGAATCCGTTACACAGTTAGGCGCCTACTCCATTCATGTGGATATTCATTTTGTTACTCATGAAATGGTGAAAGATGCACATCAACGAGGGGCTAAAATATATGTATACACGGTTGATGTCCCTGAAGACATCCAGGCATTAAAAGCCTTAGGCGTTGATGGTATTTTCAGCAACTTTCCCGATAAAGCCGCAGATGCACTTTTGAGTCAAAATGCTAATGAAGATCATCAACATTGGTTTGGATAAGTTAGCGCATGGGTTATGAGTGCTTATTTAATATTTAGGGTTTAGGGATTAGTTTTAGAGTTAAGGCTCACACTTGCCTATTTCGCTGCGCCCAAGCACCAATAGCGAAAAAGATACCTATGACCAGTAACAGCATCCATTGCGAAGGCATGCTACGGAGTTGACCTGCGAGCCAAGGACTAATACTAACAATAGCCAAACCGTAACCAAAAGCATTGATCATAACAAATGCACTTGTGCGAACAAAAAAGCCACTGCCGGCTAACGATTTGCGTAATATACGGTTGATGTCGGTCGCAAAGATAACAATCGCGCACGCCACAAGTGCAGTGGCAATTTCACTCATCCAAGGGTGAAGCATTGCACCAATTTTAGCTAGAAATGCTATGATTTGATTCATTAAACAACCTCAATTTATGTCAATAAAAACGTACTGGGAAACCATATGGCACACAAACTTCTACTGTTAACTCAAGACAATGATAAATACCGTCAACTGCTGTCGCTTTGCCAATTACCTGAGTTAACCATTCTAGGAGATGATCCAAGCAGTATTTGTGAAGCCGATATCTGGTTTGCTGAGCCTCAACTGGCAGCCCCACTGCTCAATTTAGGTTCTGAACTCAAGTGGATGCAATCGACTTTTGCTGGCGTTGATAAACTCACTGGCTCAAGGCAACGCCGCGATTATGCTCTCACGAACATTAAAGGTATTTTCGGACCACTAATGAGCGAGTATTTATTTGGCTACCTATTAGCTCATCAGCGTGAACATGCAAAATATAAACAACAACAGCAACAACAACAATGGGCTCCAGGTAATTTCCGAACCTTACAGGGTCAACATTTACTGTTATTAGGCACTGGCTCCATTGCGCAGCATATTGCACAAACAGCCAAACATTTTGGAATGACAGTAACAGGCCTAAGTAAAAGTGCCGTCAGTAAACCCTATTTTGATCATATTGATACTATCGAGCAGCTTGCAACTTATTTACCCAAGGCACAAGCTATAGCGAGCATCTTACCTAGCACGCTAGATACAGAGAATTTATTAAATGCCGACATGCTAGCCATGCTACCTCCAGAATCTGTGCTCTTTAACTTAGGAAGGGGTAATGTGCTTGACCTTGATGCTCTTGCAAAACAGCTCAAAAAACAATCCAAACAACATGCGGTACTTGATGTCTTTAATCAAGAACCATTAAGCAGTGAGCACCCCATTTGGCAATGTCCTAATGCCATAATCACCCCGCATATCGCTGCGCCAAGTTTCCCTGAGCAAGTGGTCGAGGTCTTCGCTGATAACTATCGTTTGTGGCGACAACAGCACCCGCTAAAACATCAAGTCGACTTTATAAAAGGTTATTAGGGCCAATTGTTCTTTCAAGGTTATTTTTGCAGCGAATTGTTGGCCATTTATACAAGGAAGAGACTTTGTGGTGTAGTTATTCTACATAAAAAGTCAATAACGCAGTAAAAATGGCCAACAAACGCTACCCAAAGGGTTCGAGTAAAAGCGTTTTACTTTTTGTTGGATGAATTTTGCTTAGATAACTAGGCATCAATCCATCCGCCTCAATTAACACACTTTTATTTCGAACAAAACTTAACCAGCAAAGTTCAACAGGCCCTAGTTAATGCTGATACTTTCAGCTTCAAAGCCTTGTTTGTGACCACATAATGAGACCGAATATTCACCTAAAGTGCTAAACCTACTTTTTGTAAGTTCCCACTTTGAGTTGCTTAACGGTTTACTACCGTTTGCATGCGGCACCCTAAACTATTTCACAACTCGCGTTATCACTGAGTTTGTGAGCTATTTAACAGTTTGTAATAACCATTACTTTTACTCCTCAAACTTATTTAGTCAAAAAAGTTATTAGCAATGAGAACTGTTTTCATTTACAATTGCGTTATAGTTAATTAAGCGCAAAATCTTTTGCAATAAAGCAAAAGACACGCAGTCAGAATAAATGAAGAGGCTTTATGTACGTTTGTCTTTGTCACGGCATTACTGATACCCAAATTAGAGAAGCAGTCAGCAAGCATGGCGACAGCTCTTTAGCTGACGTTAAAAAGCGCTTAGGTGTGGCTGATCAATGTGGTAAATGTTCGCGTATGGCAACTAACATCATTAAAGCTCAAGTGGATGTTGAACCAAACTTCTACGAAGTTGCATAAGGTCTAACACTACCTTATTCAAGCAGATTTGATATCAATCAAATTCATAAAAAAATGCAGCCTAAGGGCTGCATTTTTTTATCTCGAGAAAGTCGCTCAATGATTCACTATCATTGAGCTTATAGTCTTACTCAGTCGTTTCAACTTCTGTTTCAGTTGCTTGGTTACCTAACTCGATTTGCACACTATCAACGCGTTGAAGACCTCTAGGCAATTTAGCGCCTCGACGGCCTCTTTCACCGCGGTAATGCTCAAGATCAGATGGTTTCAAGGTCAACTTACGTTTACCAGCCCACAAGGTCACTGAGGCATCTTCAGGGATAATATCTAAATGGATGAGTAACTCTTCACGGCTCTTCGAACGATCCGTCGGAATACCTATAATTTTATTACCTTTACCTTTCGATAATTGCGGTAAAGCATCCACATCAAATATCAGCATTCTGCCTTCATTGGTAATCGCAATAATAGACTGTGTTACGCCTTTATTAACAAGTTTAGGCATTAGCGATTGCGCATTTGCTGGGAGACTTAACAAAGCTTTACCGGCTTTATTTCGGCTCACCATATCTGCATACGAACCAATAAAGCCATAACCGGCATCACTAGCTAATAAATAACATTGCGAGTCTGTGCCAAGTAGTACATGACGCATAACTGCACCTGGCGATAAATTAAATCGAGTGGTAATTGGCTCACCCTGACTTCTCGCAGAAGGTAAAGTATGGGTATCTGTAGCAAAAGCCCGCCCAGTCGAATCAATGAATACGCTCGGTTGGTTACTCTTACCGCTCGCACTGCATAAGAATGCATCACCTGATTTGTAATTGAGTGCTTCACCGTCGACATCGTGACCTTTAGCACAACGCACCCAGCCTTTTTCAGATAACACAACAGTCACAGACTCAGCAGGCGTCAATTCTTGCTCTGTTAATGCTTTAGATTCTATACGCTCAATGATAGGTGAACGTCTATCATCACCAAACGTTTCACCGTCTTGAATCAGTTCTTTTTTAACTAATGTTTTTAAACGTCGCTCAGATCCTAAAATTAACTCTAGTTTGTCACGCTCAGCAGCCAACTCTTCTTGTTCAGCTTTAATTTTAAATTCTTCAAGTTTAGCTAGATGGCGAAGTTTTAAATCTAAAATGGCTTCAGCTTGCTTTTCTGATAACGCAAAGCGAGACATTAACTCCGCTTTGGGTTCATCATGAAAACGAATAATCTCGATGACTTCATCGATATTCAAAAACGCAATCATTAATGCATCAAGAATATGTAGTCGAGCGAGTACTTTATCGAGCCTGAATTGCAAGCGACGAGTGACTGTCGAAATACGATAGGTTAACCACTCAGTTAATAGCTCTTTTAAGCCTTTCACTTTTGGACGGCCATCAAGACCCAGTACATTCAAGTTAACTCGGAAGCTTTTCTCAAGATCGGTAGTGGCAAATAAATGCGCCATCAACTGATCACAATCAACGCGATTTGAGCGAGGAACAATCACTAACCTTACCGGGTTTTCATGATCTGATTCATCTCGTAAATCCGCAACCATAGGCAGCTTTTTAGCCTGCATTTGATTCGCGATTTGTTCTAGAATTTTACCACTGCCAGCTTGATGAGGTAGTGCACTGATAACGATTTCACCGTTATCATTATCGTATACTGCGCGCATTTTGATAGAGCCACGACCGGTTTCATAGATTTTGGCAATATCTTTACTTGGTGTGATGATTTCTGCATAGGTTGGGTAATCAGGCCCCGGAACAAACTCCATTAAGCGCGCTAAATCAGCCTTAGGATTTTCCAGTAACTCCACACAAGCCGAAACTAACTCTCTGGCATTATGTGGCGGAATATCGGTTGCCATACCTACTGCAATACCCGTGATACCGTTTAATAAGATATGAGGTAAACGAGCGGGTAGTGACTTAGGCTCTTTCATTGTGCCATCAAAGTTAACACCCCAATCAACCGTACCTTGACCTAACTCTGATAATAGCACTTCCGAAAACTTTGACAGTTTTGCTTCGGTATAACGCATTGCAGCAAATGATTTAGGATCGTCCGGTGCACCCCAGTTTCCTTGACCGTCAACTAACGGGTAGCGATAGGAGAAGGGTTGTGCCATTAACACCATTGCTTCATAACATGCACTATCACCATGTGGGTGATATTTACCTAACACATCGCCGACTGTACGGGCTGATTTCTTATGTTTAGATTGAGCGGATAATCCTAACTCGCTCATGGCATAGATAATACGACGTTGAACCGGTTTTAAACCATCGCCAATATGCGGCAAAGCGCGATCCATGATCACGTACATTGAATAGTTTAAATAAGCCTCTTCAGTAAAGCGGCGCAGAGGCATTTGCTCTACACCATCGAGGCTTAATTCAATCGCATCACTCATTATTTCGTATCCTGTGATTGTTCTGTCGCTTTATAAAATAAGCGATAAATATTGCCCTTTAAGTCATCAGAGATGAACATTGCACCATCAGGCGCATTAATCAGGTCATAAGGTCTAGCAACGGGAAATTCTCCGTCTAAAAAGCTTACCACTCTTTCACGCTTAATAACTTGGTCGTCATCAAGAGTTAGCATCACAACCTGATAGCCAATCTTACTCGAGCGATTCCAAGAGCCATTTTCGGCAACAAAAAGTTGGTTATGGTAACGCTCAGGAAATAACTTGCCTGAATAAAAAAGTAAGCTGGTTGGCTTAACATGTGCGGGGAGTTCAAACTCAGGCGTTGTTACGTTTAAGTTATCAGGCTTTTTAAAAGCAGGTTCAGCGACATCGGTTCCATGCACATAAGGAAAGCCAAAGTGGCTACCTTTAACATCGATGCGGTTAATCTCATCGGCCGGCATATTGTCGCCCATCCAATTTCGGCCTTGATCAGCAAACCATAATTGTTTGGTACTCGGTGCCCAATCAAAACCGATAACTCGACGTAAGCCAGAAGCAACTTGTTCTGTATCGCCAGAATCAAGGTCGATGGCAAGCATACTGCCAAAAGGAGCTGGCGCTTCACAGACGTTACACGGAGAGCCGATTGAGATGTAAAGGCGACCGTCAGGACCAAATTTCATGCCACGAGCATGTTTACGCTCTACACTCGGTAGGCCCGAGTACACTTCCTTAGGGCGTCCAGGTCGGCGCAATCGATTCTCAATATCTGGGTATCGAAGGATGCGATCTTCATCGGCAACATACAAATCGCCCTGATGAAAAGCAATGGCTTCAGGATACTCTAACCCTTTACCGATTAAATATCGCTTATTCACCTGACCGTCATTATCTGAATCGACCAAGGCATAGATAGTGCCACTCTTTTTAGAGCCAACAAATAACGTGCCTTGGCTGCCAATTGCCATCTGTTTAGCGTCGCCTAAATCAGAAGCATATAAAGTGAGTCCAAATCCTTTGGTAACAGTAATCATCATAGGATCGGCAGCAAAAGCTTTTGCTGCAGCAAATTGAGCCAATGCGAACACTGATATCATTTTCAGCGCATTTGACACCAACTTTGTATCCATTTTAATTATTATTTTCGACATTATATTTATTCTTTTGCCCTATTTTAGCGCCGCATCAATTAGCTAACATAATCCTTGTTGGCTTATAACTCTGCTAAGTCACCCTTCGACTCTAACCAAACTTTACGGTCTGGCGAACGTTTCTTAGCAAGTAACATATCCATTAATGCCATGGTGTCTTCATTATCATCAATTGTGAGTTGCACTAGACGGCGAGTATTCGGATCCATTGTTGTTTCTCTTAATTGCAACGGATTCATTTCACCCAGACCTTTAAAGCGAGTCACTTGGACTTTGCCTTTTTTCTTTTCTGCAACAATTCTGTCTAATATACCGTTTTTTTCGTCTTCATCTAAGGCATAAAAGACTTCTTTGCCTAAATCGATACGGAATAATGGCGGCATAGCAATATAAACATGACCTTTCTCAACAAGAACTCGGTAATGCTTCATAAATAACGCACACAACAAAGTCGCAATGTGAAGTCCATCAGAATCCGCATCCGCAAGAATACAAATCTTACCGTAACGTAACTCAGAAATATCCTCACTGTCAGGATCACAGCCAATTGCAACTGATATATCATGTACTTCTTGTGACGCTAATACTTGCGAAGCATCTACTTCCCACGTATTTAAGATCTTACCTCGTAGCGGCATGATAGCTTGAAACTCTCTGTCTCGAGCCTGTTTTGCACTACCGCCTGCCGAATCACCCTCCACTAAGAATAACTCACCACGCATTGGGTCTTGGCCACTACAGTCGGTCAACTTACCCGGCAACGCTGGGCCTGAAGTGACTTTTTTACGAGCGACTTTTTTTGCAGCTTTTAAGCGACGCTGGGCATTGCTAATACACAACTCAGCGAGTAACTCAGCTTGCTCAGTATTCGAGTTCAACCATAATGCAAACGCATCACGAACAATCCCAGAAACAAATGCCGAGCTTTGACGGCTCGATAGTTTTTCTTTTGTTTGCCCTGAAAATTGTGGGTCTTGCATCTTTATCGATAAAATAAAAGACGCTTTATCCCAAATGTCTTCAGGAGATAACTTAAGCCCACGCGGGACAAGGTTTCTGAATTCACAGAATTCACGCATTGATTCTAATAAACCTTGTCTAAAGCCATTTACATGGGTACCACCTAAAGGTGTAGGAATAAGGTTAACATAGCTTTCATAAATGCTATCCCCGCCTTCTGGTAACCAAGTAATGGCCCATTCAGCAGCTTCAATTTTGCCTGTGAAGCTGCCAATAAATGGCTCTTGTGGTAAAAGAACCGAATCTTTAACCGCTTCTTTCAAATAATCGGTTAATCCACTCTCATAAAACCATTCATTCACTTCACCATTTTGCTTGTTAGTGAATTTAATTCTTAAGCCTGGGCAAAGTACTGCCTTTGCACGTAATTGATATAAGAGTTTGGTAATAGAGAAATTGCCAGAGTCAAAATAGCTAGCATCTGGCCAGAAATGAACACGGGTACCCGTATTACGGCGACCACAAGTGCCTGTGACAGTGAGGTCTTCAACTTTTTCTCCGTTCTCAAATGCCATTTCATAAACTTGAGCATCACGTCTAACACTGATTTCAACTCGGGTTGATAAGGCGTTGACAACAGAAATACCAACACCATGCAAACCACCCGAAAATTGATAGTTTTTATTAGAAAACTTACCACCGGCATGAAGCTTCGTTAGAATCAACTCGACACCTGGGATCCCTTCTTCTGGGTGAATATCGACAGGCATACCACGACCATCATCGGTCACCTCTAATGAGTTGTCAGTATGCAAAATCACATCAATTTTAGAAGCATGACCCGCTAAAGCCTCGTCGACACTGTTATCAATGACCTCTTGGCCTAAATGGTTTGGTCGGGTGGTATCAGTGTACATACCTGGACGGCGTTTTACAGGGTCGAGTCCATTAAGAACCTCGATTGCATCAGAAGTGTATTGATTGGTCATAGTCCACACATTTGGTCAATTATCAGCCCAACATATGGGGCTAATATAAAAACTGTTTAAGAAATTTTTAAAAAGTCACAAATCTTATCTAGCTGATTTTTATAGCCAATAAAACTGTGGTCACCGCCTGGCTCTAAATGAAGCTCACAACAGTGATATTTCGTTAATGCTTGACGATAATCTAACACTTCATCGCCAGTTTGCAAAAATACTAGAAAACGGTCGGGATGTTTAATGACTTCGGTATTGAATTCAGCCACATCATTTTTATGCTCAGGTAGCACTTGATAGTGCTCATCAGTATAAGGGTTATATTGCGGTCCAAGAAACTCATCGAATAACTCAAATGGTGTGACAGCAGGATTAATCAGCACTGCTTTACCACCATATTTTTCAGCTAAATAACTCGCAAAATAGCCACCCAATGAGGACCCAATAAAACACAAAGACTCTCCTTCGTTTATTGCTTGTTCCACAATACCACATAACAAGGCCATCGCGGCTTTTGGCGATGAAGGAAGTTGAGGTTGAATAAATGATAAATCTGGAAAACAGCGCTGTATATAGTGTGCCGTTTCGATTGCTTTGTCAGACTGAGGAGAACTATTAAATCCATGTATATAGAGAAGCATATTTCCTCTCGAAGTGATTAACCTGAAAATGCAGCAGCATTCGCTTATACATCAGGTTACAACATGAATCGTTAACGTTTAATAACCGCTAGCATCATTGTCTGGTGAGAATTTTTCGCCCGCTACCCGATGTACTTGAGTCTGAATGCTACCATTGCTAGCAAGCTCCAGCAAACGATAGCCTGGTTGAAGGCCATCTAGAGCGAAGTAAGAGGATTTCGGTTTAAATTGTATACAGGTTGAGGGGGTGGCCATTAATTGCATTGGACCAAATTCACCTTGATATTCTGTATCAATAGACTGGTGTACGTGTCCCCATAGTAGCCCTTTAACTTGGGGGTACTTGGCCATTCTTTCCAAAAACTGCTCACCGTTCGCCATACAGTGTTGATCAAGCCAGCTGCACTTAACCAAAATGGGATTATGATGCATCACAAGTAATACATGCTTATTAGGCTCTGCTTTTATAGCAGCATCAATAAGTTCAAATTCTTGTTCAGCAAGATAACCACCAGGCTTGCCACGCACAGTAGAGTCCAACATTAATATTTGCCAGTTTCCAGCCAACACTCGTTGCTGGCCAAATAAATGTGGCCCTTGCATATGCAAGCTCATCAAGCGTGGATCATCATGATTGCCGGGTAAATAGTGGCAAGGGATATTGAGCGCAGCGATGTCTCTAGAAAAGTGTTGGTAAGACTGTGGAGAGTAATCTTGGCTAATATCGCCAGTGGCTAACACTAAATCAGCAGAATATTGGGAGGCCAAATATGTGTCTAGTACTGCTTGGAAACTGGCAGCCGTACTCACCCCTAACAACTTTGCTTCAGGATCTGCAAATAAGTGCGGGTCAGTAACTTGAATAAGTCGCACGACATCCGTTTCTGCAATTGAATAAGACACTGGCTGTTTAAGCACTAATTAATCCCAACATAAATTAATGTATTAGAGTACTGATAGACTGATATCTTTAGGGCGACACCCAATCTTCAATAACTCCTCCAGAAATGCATTAACTTGATACTTCTCATCCGTTTGATGCATATGTACATTTGGATAATCATACACTGCTTTCAGTCGATAAATCTGTTGACTAGTTAACACTTCTGCTAATTGAGCATCATGATAGACTCGCACACAAGCTTTAGGTGTGGTAAGGAAATCACTGTTGGGCAAATGGCGTGAAATTTCAATTAATTGAGTATACTTAGTGTTTTCAAGTAATGTGACGTGGAGTTGTCCAAACTGCCCAGCAATAATCCAAGGAGTATTTAAATCGGCATCTTCAGGAAGCCACTTTAGAATTAAGGCATAGTTGCGCCCGCACAGTGCCAAAAACGCACTGACATTAGGCTGATACTTCTCTTTTTCACTCACATGGCTCACTGGGTTCTCTCTTTTAATATCAATAGCTATTTCGCAATAGTTAAGGTAAATCTGTTTTGCAGGACATTAGGCTATTAAATTTTATCTATATTGAGTGCTAACCACTGCAAACCAATCACAGTAGACGCATTATCAATTCGACCTGAGTTAACCATTTCCATAGCGGCATCAACATCAACAACATGTACTTTGATGTCTTCATGTTCATAGTCTAAACCATGAATGCCTTTAGCTTTAGAAGCATCAACTTTAGCCCAATAAAAATAAAAACGCTCAGATGAACCACCCGGAGTCGCTAAGTAACTGTTTACAAGATTGACTTCGGAAGCTGTTAAACCGGTTTCTTCTAATAACTCACGCTCAGCCACTTCACTTGGTACTTCATCGGCAGCAATCATACCTGCCACGAGTTCAAGAAGCCAAACAGAATTAGTTGTTGCTAATGCAGGTAGACGTATTTGTTCAATTAATACGACTTGTCGTCTAACAGGATCATACGGTAGCACGACAACAGCATGCCCACGCTCAAAAACCTCTCGGCTGACCTCTTCACTCCAACCACCAGCAAATAACTTATGCTTAAATCGATACTCATCCAGTTGAAAGAAACCTTTATATAAGGTCTTTGTTGAAATTATTTCAACATCAGTAGATGCGTTAAACTGCTCTATTATCTCAGTATCTTTCATATTTTTTCTTACAGTTTGTAAGCCCTTTGAAATATTTTATCGAGTATATTAGCCAATGTTGATTTTTGATATTTGCTATTTGCTAAAGTCATTATTGGTATTGCGATGGTAGTTTCCTATACTATAAGCAGCAGGAAATAGATAAAATTCACCATAAAAAATACCAATAGCTGAGTATTGTATTTAACCATGTAAGGTGAAAAAAGTCTGTTACAACTTGAAAGTTGATATTTAGCTTAAAGATGATAGTCTTTTTATCATATACACTAGATACATAGCGGGATTGCACAAAGTTTTAAGTGGATCACAAACACACAAAGCTATCTTGCTCACATAGTCAATCTGTGCACAACAAAGTTAATATTTCCTCCAGGTTAGGAGGCCATGTCTAAAAGGGCAGCAAATGAAATTTAAAATACGTTCTTTATACGCAGCGCTAACATTAGCGGTTGCTGCACCTGCAGCTAATGCCGATGATTTACTCCAAATTTATCAGCAAGCGCTAACAAGCGATACAATTGTATTGCAAGCACAATCTCAACGTGATGCATTATACGAAACGATTGAAGAAAACCGTGCTCCTTTATTACCTACCATCAGTGCTAACGTAGGTTACTCTAAAGCATGGAATGATTCAGAAGGTTCGCCTACCGAAAAGCCTGAAGGTTTTACTGGTGGTTTAACCCTTAACCAAGTCATTTACGATCACAGTGCATGGGTTGGCTTAGACCTTGCTGAAATGGCTGCATCACAAGCTGATTCAGCTTACGCATCGGCATTACAATCATTAATTATTCGTGTAACGACTGCTTATTTTGATGTATTAACCGCAAAAGATAACTATGAATTCCAAGGCGCAGAAAAACGCGCAATTGAGCGTCAGCTTGAGCAAACTAAACAACGTTTTGCTGTAGGCCTTACCGCAATTACTGATGTGCATGAAGCGCAAGCTCAATACGATTTAGCTTCAGCAACTGAAATTCTTGCAGAAAACACATTAGCAAACAGCTATGAAGCATTACGTGAAATCACGGGAATAGATCATAAATCGATTAATACCCTTGATACCAACCGATTCTCTGCTGGTGCACCAAGCCCAACCACCTCTTCAGAGTGGTTAACCATGGCTGAAACCAATAGTATTGATTTGATGACTCAACGCATTGGCCGTGATATCGCGAGCAAAACGATTGAGTTATATAAAGCAGGCCATATGCCATCGCTTAATTTAGGTGCGGGTTACACTAAAGGTTTTGAGCAAAGCCCTGGTGCGGATTACGATAATGCCAACATTGCAGTGACATTAAGTGTACCGATTTTTGAAGGCTTTAAAGTATCTTCACAAGTGAAACAAGCGCAGTACCAATACGTTGAAGCTAGTGAGAAGCTAGAGCAGGTTCACCGTGGTGTTGTAAAAGATGTACGCAATAACTTTAACAACGTTGGTGCATCAATCAGTTCAATCCGTGCTTACGAGCAATCAGTGATTTCTTCTGAAAGTGCATTAAAAGCAACTCAAGCTGGTTTTGAAGTAGGTACACGTACTATTGTTGACGTACTCAACCGTACACGTGATTTATATGATTCAAAACGTCAGTTATCTGATGCGCGATACGGTTACATCAATTCAATCTTAGCGCTTAAACAAGCTGCTGGTACCTTAAGTGAAGATGACATCATTGCTATCAATAATGGCTTAATCGCACAATAATTGATGTTATTGTTGGATTGTTAAGCATAAAAAAAACCGCCATATGGCGGTTTTTTTTTGCTTATTTCAACCTACATTGACGGCTAATTAGAATGCCAATTCAACACCGGCAAAAGCACCTTTAAATGACATGTTTTGAGTTGTGCTAGAGAAGTCATCAACGTCAAAGTTAAACTCGCGGTAACCCACACGAACAGCTGTATCAAGTGCAACACCATCAAACTTCCAACCAAGGCCTGCGTTGTAGTCGTATACACTCGTTTCATCAACACCTAACATCACGTCAGCAAAGGCATACAAACCTAAACCAGGAACACCGACTTCAGCGCTGGCATAAACCATTACGATGCCGCTATCTACGTCTACTTCTTCTGGATGACCAGGATCTTGAACACGCAAAGAGCCATGCATTTGTTTGTATGCGGCACCTAAGTCTAACGCGACTAAATCGTTATCTAAGATTTCGTAATAAAGTACAAAGTCAGTATTACTTAAATCATTATAAACTGTAGTATCAGAGTCAAACTGGTGACCATTAAACATAAAGTTTGAATCGATTTGGCTTCCTTTCCCTTCTAGACGGTTTTCACGAATTTTGACATTCGGCACTAAAGGAATTGGATGCTCAAAGGCAATCCATAAACTACCTTGAGACTTAGACTCGTAGTTATACGTTTGTGCTACACCATCATCGCTGTTGAATGAACCACTGGTATCAGCATCCCAGTAATCACCACCAACTTTAAAACCAACAACAGTAGCTGCATGAGCAGAAGAAATGCTCAACATACCTAATAAGGCAGTGGCAAGAAGTGTCTTTTTCATCATTATCCCTGAGAGAGTAAGTTAGTTAAATCAATCACCGCGGCATTTGCACGCGATATATAGTTGGCCATCACTAACGAGTGGTTAGCCACCAATCCAAATCCATCACCGTTTAAAACCATTGGGCTCCATACGGTTTGCTGAGTTGCTTCGAGTTCACGAATTATCTGACGTAAGCTCACCTCAGCATTTTTCTTTTCCAGCACATCGGCAAAATCAACTTCGATGGCTTTCATAAAGTTTAATAACGCCCAAGCAGAACCACGGCTTTCATACAACACATCATCAATTTTCCACCAGCTTGTTTTTATTTCTAAGCTCGCCATTGATGACGTTGATTGTCTTGCTGCGGTATCACCAGCTAAATCGGTATTCAATCTATCTTGACCAACACTGGCAGATAAACGTTGTGACATACTGCCTAAACGCTTTTGCACTTCTTTAAGCCACTCGTTTAAATTATCTGCACGGGCATAAAACTGGGCATTACTGTTTTCAGTATCACTGATTTTAGCGCGATAAAGTTTCAATAGTTTTATGGCTTCACGATATTCACTTTCAGCACTCGGCACTAACCAGCTAGTATGCTCAATATTCAGTTTTGAATGAGCCGCAAGTAAGTCTGCATCTGCCGTTGATTGTGATTGCGAACGACTGAACTCCTTACGCATAATTAAGGCCAAATCACGAGATTGCTCTAATGCGCCAAACTCGAATGCTGGCATATTATCCATCATCACAGAAGGTGGCATAATATCATTGGATAACCAGCCACCTGGTTTGTCCAATAAGGTTTCCATGGTTGAAATTAATGACGATGTGGTCGCATAACCAACAACATCTTCACCGCGCTCATTTTGCAGTACTTCTGGCTCAAGAATATCAGGCTCGATACTCCACCAAACCGAGATAACGTATCCGATTAAAAAGATAAACCCGACTACGCCAATGACTTTATTCCTTGTTACTTGCATCAATACAACTCCTTAATGATGATGGTGATGATGGCTTTCTTGGGATTCATTACTCGCCTTTTTCTCAACCGTCAGTTCAACTTGTAGTAGTTCGCCATTTTTAAAAACCAATTCTAACGGGACTGTATCCCCTACTTTCAAAGGCTCTGAGAGTGATAACAGCATGATATGATCACCAGAGGCCTGTAATGACAAGGTGCCATGAGACGGGATCTCGAACCCTTCTACCTGACGCATTTTTACCATGCCATTTTCTTCAATTAACGTATGAAGCTGAGCTTCTTTTGCCACTGGTGTATTCACAGCGACTAATGTGATTGCTTTGTCAGTATGGTTCATTAATGTCATGTATGCTGCGGTATTTGGCACACTTGCAGGCATAGCTCTTACATGACCATCACTTAACATTATTCCAGCAAAAGCCGAAAAAGAAAACGTGGTTAAAACTAAAAAACTAAACAGTTGTTTGAATATTGCTTTCAATGTCTTAAACTCCATTTACACCCTACTCGCGTCCATAAGGAAAACAACGAATGAGCCAGATTCAGGTTAAGGATGATCAAGGCGTACGTATTATCAGTTTTAATCGTCCAGAAAAACGTAATGCCTTTAATCTTAAAATGTACCAACAGCTTACAGAATACCTGATCCAAGGTGAGAGCGACAATGACATTCGTGCCTTTATGTTGCGTGGTGAAGACAAATGTTTCACATCAGGTAATGATATTGCCGATTTCCTTGCCAGCGGCGAACTAAACGACAGTCATCCTACGGTACAATTCTTACATTGCTTACTCACGCTCAAAAAACCAATTGTTGCTGCTGTATCTGGAGCAGCTGTCGGGATTGGCACAACCATGCTGCTACATTGTGATCTCGTTTACGCTGATAACAGTGCTAAATTTCAGTTACCGTTTGTGAATTTAGCGTTAGTCCCAGAAGCGGCCTCGAGTTTACTTTTACCTTTGATTGTTGGCCAGCAAAAAGCGGCAGAGTTGCTCTTATTAGGCGAAAGTTTTACCGCAGAGACAGCGTATGAGCTCAATATCATCAATCGTGTGGTTGAACAGTCGGATTTAGATAACTTTGTGTTAAGCCAAGCTAAAAAGTTAGCGGCTAAGCCACCATTGGCCATGCAAGCATCTAAAAAGTTACTACGATACAATCAAGCAGAAGTGAAACAGCAAATGCTTACTGAGCTTGAGTTATTTAGTGAAAGGTTAAAAAGTGATGAAGCGAAAGCCTGCTTCCAAGCATTTTTATCCCGCTAATCAGTTCGGGCCATTAAGTCGGCTCATCTAAAACCTGCTTGGTAATCAACTGACGATGCAAATAATCTCAGCTAGGGGCGGTGATGACCATCACTGTCCCTTACATTAATAGCGAGACTGTTGCTGACTTACGATAATGGCAGCGATAAAGTAACCTATTAGGCCAACAGTTGGACTTAAAAAAATAGCGATAAACGTTAATACACGCGTCCACATGACAGACCAACCGAATTGTTTTGCTACCGAAAGGCATGCGCCGCACACTAATCGTTTTTTAGCTTTCAAATAGTTCTCTACATCTGACATGTTCATTCTTTTTCTCCTACTAAACCAGCTTGGTTAAATTCTGCTGAGATAGCATCTACATGGCTAAATTGGTACCGCTGCAACCCGCAAATCAAAAGTGAACACACAATAAAACTGATTACGGGAAGCAGAAGAAGTGAAATCAACGGATCTGCTAAATGAAATATCATCATTAAATCCATGAATTAGTCCTCGTTACTGGCTAATACTGATTCCGCATTTTCTTCCTGTGCTGACTCAGCTAATTCTAGAGAGCTATTTAAAGCAAACACTTGCTCAGCGATTTGACTATGCAGTGACAATACAATTTCTTGTTTCGCTGTTTGCAGCATTTCTGTTGCAGTTTCACTGATTCGAGTTTCTAACACATGAATCACATCGGCACTGTTCAAATCGTTTGCTTGTGCCCCCATACTTGCTGTTGCAAGCAGTGCAACCAAAGCTGCTTTTTTCATGACACTTTTTGCTGATGAAGTTGCATTAGTGTTTGTCGATAATGATGAACCAGTTGTATTTGTAGTTGAGTTAAACATGATGTCTTCCTTTTCATTTGTTGGGTACACCATAGTTATTACAAGCTGCGTGCCAAGTTTTAAAATATTTTTTAACACCTGATTTATAAGAGTTTTTATTAAAACACTTTCTTATCGACTAAAAAGCGCGTTGAGCATTTTTTAAACTATTAGTATTTTTAACCACAAAAATAGTGAAATTAGCTAAAACTTAATTAGCCAAATAACAGTCACAAAAAAAGCGCCCTATAAAGACGCTTTTAAAAGTTAATTTAGCTCGACAGCATCATGTAAGCGATACTAATAGCCTAGATGCCAACCTTTGATAATCCTTCACAACTATCAAAGGTTGTTGTTAGGATAAAAGGTCACATCAGCAGGTGGGCGGCTTTGCTCCATTCTTGCCACTGCGTCCCAAATAACCGAGACACCAGCACCAGCTTTATGAGCATTCTCACTTAAATGTCTGCGCCATCCTCTTGAGCCAGGTAAACCTTGAAATAAACCAATCATATGACGAGTGATATGATTTAACCGTCCGCCCTGCGCTAAATGTTGCTCAATATAAGGCATCATTTGCTCAATAACCTGCTCACGGGTAATGACGGGGTTATCATCACCATAGATAACTTGGTCAACCTTAGCGAGTAAATAAGGGTTCTGATATGCCTCACGGCCTATCATCACACCATCTAATTGCTCTAGGTGCGTTAACGAATCTTCTAAGGTTTTTACACCGCCGTTAATACTGATATTCAAATCGGCATAATCACGCTTTAACTGGTACACACGTTCATAATTAAGTTCCGGTATTTCCCGGTTCTCTTTTGGGCTTAATCCTTGTAACCACGCTTTTCGAGCATGCACAATAAAGGTATCGCAGCCAACCGCTTTTACCGTATCAACAAAATCAGTGAGAAATTGATAACTGTCTTGCTCATCGATACCGATTCGAGTTTTAACCGTTACAGGGATATCAGCAACTTGCTTCATCGCATCAACACACTCAGCCACAAGTTGTGGCTCGCCCATTAAGCAGGCACCAAAACGGCCATTTTGGACTCGATCAGAAGGACAACCCACGTTGAGGTTAATCTCATCATAGCCGCGCTCAAACGCTAACTTGGCGCACGTAGCCAAGTCTTTTGGATTTGAACCGCCCAATTGAAGCGCGACAGGATGCTCTTCTTCGTTATACGCCAAGTAATCACCTTGACCATGAATAATTGCACCTGTGGTGACCATCTCGGTATACAGCACGGTATTCGCTGACATCAACCGAGCAAAATAGCGATAATGTCTATCAGTCCAATCAAGCATAGGTGCAATAGAGAGTGCTCTGTTTAGTGTTAATGAAGCCAAAAAATTTACCTTATCTATGGTTATCAGCGACTTAATGAACTTGATTTAAACTGCCAATATTTTCTACTCAAGCAGCCAAAATTTCAGCCGTGCATTATATCACTATGCAGCTTTTAATGAAGATTGTTTATAATAAATTTCTAATCTTGCTTTATAAGATATTAGATTAAAAGGGCTGATTAACCATGACCCAAAACTGGCTTTCATCGCCACCTGTGACAAAGTCGGTACGAATAACGATACTTTCAACTTCAAATCGAATACTCGCGCCATAAGCCGTTTTCATATCTTCATGGAGAGAATCGAAGCTGAACTCATCACTGACATTACCCGCTTCTAACAATAACGCCCATTGCCACCAAGGTACGTTATACAAATTAAACACAGGTAGATTCTGCAGGGGCTGCCAGCGAGGAGTGATGCGATATTCTAAAGCATAATTAACTGCACTACGGCCAGTAAATTGCTTTGAGTCGTACCCTCTAAGTCGATCAAAACCACCCAAGGAGACGCCAGCAAAACTCGGCGGACGCTTAAATTCTTGTGTACTATTGTCAATATCATTCCAAGTTGGCGTATCGGCAATATAAACATTGGTAGCTAATACGTGATCTTCAAACCAAGCATTGCTCCCAAGTGACAAAAATGCACTTTGCTCAAATTCCCACATCAACCAATTTGGGTCATCATTTATATCGCTACCACGGGTAATGGTTAAATTGCTCTCACCACCTTGGCTACTATTATTAGCTGAATCACGGTTATCCCAGTTAAGCGACAACTCAAACCCTCTGGCTTCATCAGGTAAGTAATCCAAGGCCTCTAACTCACGATATTTGTTAAAGGGAGTTAAACTAATGCTTGTGACACCAGATTCTAATGGATTCCAGCTCACTGCATTTTTCTTTCTCGCTAACGAGGCTGCTGCGCCATTTTTGCCACCAGCAATAGGCAGGACATATTTAATATGTAGTTTTGAAAAACCTTCATCACCAACACTGATTATTCGCTCACTATCATTAGCCTTTGGTACTTGTGGCGCTTGTGGTAAGTAGTAAATCCCTTGTTCATAGTGACCACGAAATACCTCAGCACTAAACAGCCATTGATCAAGTTTAGGTAATTGATAATTATAAAATCCAGCATAAGTTAACCAGCTGTCATTTGCAGAGTATAGGCCAATGCCTAAAGCGACTGCTTGCGCTTGGCCAGCATGCTTTACTAATCCTGCAGCGCCAAATGTGGTGCTAAGAGTTTCTGTTGAAAAAACAATAGGAACAGCGACAAACTCAGGATCATATTGATGATTTGATTGTGGTTCAGACTGTTTTTGAGCCGTTTGATTTGCGTCTTCAGTATCTCTAGCCGCTTCATCATGAGGCAACTCTACCGATACAGTGGCCCCTTCTGACGCCAATGTTTGTATATTGGGTGTTTCAATATCGCTACTCTGTGAGATCACAGAGCTTGCTTGAGCCACACTATTTACGCTTAATAAAAGGCAATAAATCAATACTACAGATTTATACAACTGCACCTAGTTTTCCTTCTAATACAGGCTAACTATTGACTTAATTAACCTGCAACATCTAGTTTCACAACGAAAATTACTGACAAATGTTATTGCTGCAAATCTACTACAACTCTGGGAGTCAGTTTAGTCACAAGCTCATAAGCAATGGTGCCTATGTGCTCCGCAACTTCTTCAACGGCAAGCGCCTTGCCCCATAACTGAACAAGATCGCCAACCTTATCTGTAGCATCTTTACCTAAATCCACTGTCAGCATATCCATAGATACACGACCAACGATCGGTACTCTTCGACCATTTAACCAAACTGGGGTGCCTTCAGGAGCATTGCGTGGATATCCATCACCATAACCAATGGCGACAACGCCAAGTCGAGTATCATTATCAGCGGTCCAATGGGCGCCATAACCAACACTTTCTCCGGCTTTATGTTCCCTGACAGCAATCAGGTTAGACACTAATTCCATGGCAGGTGTAAGTCCATGATGGGTGCCTTTGTCACCGAAAACAGGTGAAACACCATATAATGCAATGCCAGGTCTAATCCAGTCGCACTGGCTGTGCGGCCAGAACAATGTAGCAGCAGAATTCGCCAAAGTTACATCACCAGGTAAGCCTTTAATCAGCTGCTCAAACGCATCAATTTGACGTTGTGTTAATGCATTATCGGGTTCATCAGCGCAGGCAAAATGTGTCATTAAGTGAATTGGCTTAGCCACATTAGGACAAGTAAGCAGACGTTGATATACCTCGTTAAATTGCTCTAAATCAAAGCCTAAACGGTGCATACCTGTGTCAACTTTCATCCACACAGTAATCGGCTTAGATAAGGACGACTGTTCTAACATTTCTAACTGAGACTCGTGATGCACAACCGTATCAATTTGATGCTCTACCAGCAAAGGAAGATCTGATTGGCGAAAACACCCCTCTAACAGTAATAATTTCGCACTCACGCCGCCAACGCGAAGTTGTAGCGCCTCTTCCAGCCTTGCTAAGCCAAACCCATCAGCATTATCAACACATTGGGCGACATTTAATAAGCCATGTCCATAACCATTGGCTTTAACAACAGCCATGACCTTACTATTCGGCGCAATTTCTCGCAGCCGAGTGAGGTTATTCTGTAGCGCTTGTCGACTGATTTCTGCGCGTGGAAAAGGTTTCAAATACTTAGCCTTATTTTGCTGTAGTTATATGTGACTTATTACCTAACAGCATTCAAAAAATTAGCCTCTGTTAATTATAACAGAGGCTTGAATATCACAGGTTATTTGGTGCGGTCATTAAGCTGACTTAGGCAGCTTTAATCTTCATCAAATATCTGAGTGCCAGAATAATTATCAAAGCGTGAAAACTGGCCTTGGAAGGTCAAAGGCACACGACCAATTGGGCCGTTACGCTGTTTACCGATAATAATTTCTGCGACACCTTTTTGTTCAGAATCATCGTTATACACTTCATCACGATAAATAAACATGATCAAATCCGCATCTTGCTCAATCGATCCTGATTCACGTAAATCTGAGTTAACAGGTCGCTTATCGGCACGTTGCTCCAACGAGCGGTTAAGCTGCGATAATGCAATCACTGGGATCTCTAATTCTTTGGCTAACGATTTCAGCGACCGGGAAATTTCGGCAATCTCTAAGGTACGGTTATCTTTTAATGACGGCACCTGCATTAACTGCAAGTAATCGATCATGATCATAGATAAGCCACCATACTCACGAGCAATTCGGCGTGCACGACTGCGAACCTCTGTAGGAGTAAGACCAGAGCCATCATCGATATACATTTTACCTTGCTCAAGCATTATGCCCATGGTCGATGATACACGTGCCCAATCTTCATCATCCAATTGTCCGGTACGGATTTTCGTTTGGTCGACTCGACCTAATGACGCCAACATACGCATCATGATTTGTTCTGACGGCATTTCTAAGCTGAAAATCAGTACAGGTTTATCTTCGTTCATCGCCGCTTGTTCACACAAGTTCATCGCAAAGGTCGTTTTACCCATCGATGGACGCGCAGCGACAATCACCAAATCGCCAGATTGAAAACCCGCTGTCATTTTATCTAGGTCACTAAAGCCACTCGAAACTCCTGTCACACCGTTTTGAGGGTTGTTATATAACTGCTCAATTTTATCAACGGTTTTCTCAAGGATTGATTTAATTCCTTCAGGGCCTTCATTAGCATTAGCGCGAGACTCAGCAATTTTAAATACTTTGGTTTCTGCTAAATCCAATAAGTCACTTGAATTGCGGCCTTCGGGGTTATAGCCTGCATCAGCAATTTCGTGTGCAACGCCAATCATGTCCCTGACAACAGCACGTTCACGAACGATATCAGCGTAAGATAAAATATTACCTGCACTTGGCGTGTTTTTGGCAATTTCACCTAAGTAAGCAAAGCCACCAGCATCTTCAAGTTGATCTTCAACTTCTAATCGCTCAGATACAGTAATTAAATCGATCGGTTGGCCGGTTTCGACCAAACGGCTCATTGCCGCATAAATCATGCGGTGAGAGCGGGAGTAAAAATCTTCAGCCACAATCGCTTCAGCAACACGATCCCAAGCATCGGCATCCAGCATTAAGCCACCTAAAACTGATTGCTCAGCTTCAATGGAATGCGGCGGCAATTTAAGCGCATCGACTTGAGCGTCTTTTAACCTTTCTTTTGCCTTAAAAACACCTTTTTGTGACATTAAAACTCCCAATTCCCAACCTGTTTGTAAAATATGGTATAACACCGAGGTCATGCAAACATGTCGCATATATCAATACATGAGACATCAACCGCTGATGCGGATAAACAATAATAATATAAGGAAAGAACATGCGTATTGCACTCGTTGCAGCCCTTGTGCTGTCTTCTGGGTTAGCTCAAGCCGATGAAGGCCAATGGCAACCCTATCAAATGCCTTCTATTGCAGATAAATTAGCACAACGCGGCATCGAAATTCCTGCAAAACAGCTTGCAGACTTAACACAATATCCAATGAATGCTGTCGTCGGTCTAGGCTATTGTACCGCCAGTTTCGTCTCTCCCCAAGGGCTAGTTGTTACCAATCATCATTGTGCTTATAGAGCAATACAATATAACAGTAAAACTGAGCACAACTACCTTGAAGAAGGTTTTCTTGCTAACACTAAAGCAGAAGAACCTTCAGCTGGCCCCAACGAGCGATTATACATTACCGAAGCCGTTACGGATGTAACTAAAAGCGTAAATGCCAATTTAAGTGCAGATCCATTAACTCGCTATCAAGATATTCAGTCAAACCGTAAAGCATTAATTAAAGAGTGTGAAACCGATGAAAACTATCGCTGTTCGGTAAGTAGTTTCCACAATGGTTTAGAATACTATTTGATTAAACAACTTATCATCCGCGATGTGCGCCTTGTGTATGCACCACCAGAAAGTGTTGGGGCGTTTGGTGGCGATATTGATAACTACGAATACCCGCGCCATTCTGGCGATTTTACCTTTTTGCGTGCTTACGTCGGTAAAGATGGAAAACCAGCCGTATATTCAGAAGACAATGTTCCTTTTGAGCCAAAAAGCTACCTTAAGATTAATGCTGACGGCGTAAAAGCAGGTGATGGTGTGTTTGCAGCAGGTTACCCTGGTGCAACAAGTCGTTATCGCCTAACAAGTGAGCTTGAATTTGCTAGTGATTGGATGTACCCAACCTATGCAAAACGCTATCAATTACAGATTGATACCATTAACAGCATGGCTGCGACAGATAACGCTATCGCCATCAAATATGCGGGCAATTTAGCATCAATGGCAAACCGGATGAAAAAGCTTAACGGTTTACTTGATGGCTTTAAAGCAACCGATATTGTTGGTATTAAACAAACTCGTGAAGATGACTTTTTAGCTTGGCTAAAAAAGGATACTCAAGCTAATCAAAATCTCATCACTGAATTAGAATCTTTATTAGCCGAGCAGCAAACGCAAGTTCAAACTGATTATTATTTTAATAATGCACAATCTAGTGCGTTATTGTCTGCCGCTAAGAAGTTATACCGACTCGCTAAAGAAAAGCAGCTTCCTGATGCCGAACGTGAACAAGGTTTCCAAGAACGTGACATGAAAATGTTTGCTGCGAACTTAAAGCGTCTTGAGCGCAGCTTTGATGTGTCGGTTGATAAAACACTTTGGCTCCAAGATTTAAATGCATATATGGGGCAAAACCAACGCGTCGAAATTTTGGATAATGCATTAAACCAAATCTCTGATGCACAGGAGTTATCAGATAAACTTGATGGTTATTACGCATTAACTGGTCTCACTGATAAAGAAAAGCGCTTAGCGTGGATGGAAAAGGATGCCGAAGCATTCGAAACCAGTGCCGACCCATTTATCCGCTTAGCCGTCGCCCTTCATGACACCAATATGGCGCAGGAAAAAGCCGAAAAGACATTAAAAGGAAAACTGTCTACCGCTCGTCCTGAGTATATGAAAGCAGTGATTGCTTATTACAAGGCAAATGACTGGCCAGTATACCCAGATGCGAACAGAACATTGCGTATCACCTACGGTATGGTCGATGGTTATCAATCCCGTGATGCACTTTACAAACAACCATTCACACGCCTTGAAGGGATTGTAGGTAAGCATACGGGTGAAGAGCCATTTAATGCACCGAAAAAATTATTGGATGCCATTGCAACAAATGATTACGGTAAACACACTGTGGCTTCAGTTTATCAAGACCCTCGCTCTTGGATATGCAGCTTGTTCTCTTGTTTAGATAAGCCGGAAGAATTTAACTCAGTGCCTGTTAACTTCTTATCAAGTGTTGATACTACTGGTGGTAATTCAGGCTCACCGGTATTTAACGGTAAAGGCGAACTGGTTGGTCTTAACTTTGATTCAACTTACGAAGCAATCACCAAAGATTGGTTCTTCAATCCAACCATTACCCGTGCTGTGCATGTTGATTTCCGCTACATCCTCTGGATGATGGATAAAGTGGATAATGCACAAAACTTAATAAATGAGCTAGAACTCGTAAGAAATTAATAAAATCAACAAATTAAAAAATGGTGCATTTACTGCGCCATTTTTTATGCCTCAAACCCAAGCTGGCGCTACAAAAAAACGCTTTTGAAGATAAACCATTAATTTACTTATACAAGCTAACCCTAGAACACCCTTATAACAATTTGTTTACTTCTTGTAACATTTAATATAAAAAATAAAAGACCACCTATTCGGTGGCTTTTTAACCAAGGATTAAAAGTAATTTAATCATTATAAGGAAAAGTCAGGATGACAATGAAAAACAAGACATTTAAGCGCTCGCTTATCGCAATGTCTATTTCCACCTTATTTACAATCAGTACGCCAGTTCTAGCAGCAAGTAATACCGATGGTTCTATTCAAGGTTCTGTTACATCAGAAACCAGTCAAGCGGTATCTGGCGCTAGTATCATAATTAAAAACCAAGATACAGGCTTAACAAGAACCATCCAGTCTGATTCAAATGGTAAATATCGGATCCCACGCCTCCCAATTGGTGCATACACGATCACAATTTCTGCTGATGGTTATGCAGATGAAGTGATTGAGAATGTCAATGTAGCAATCGGTAGTAACTCCAATGTTGAAGCTTCCCTTGATCCTGAAGGAATGGAGCGCCTAAAAGTAACAGGCTCAAGCCGTATCGCATCAATAGATACAACGTCGTCCGAAGCGACTATGGTTATCGGACAAGTTGAAATTGAACGCCTACCATTACCTAAAGATATTACCAGTGTCGCGCTTCTTGCACCTGGTACAACACGGGGTGACGGCCGATTTGGTAACTTTGCCTCTTTCGGTGGCGCATCTGTAGCTGAAAACGCATTTTTTATTAATGGTTTAAATGTCACAAACTTCCGTAATGGACTCGGCTTCTCAAATGTACCGTTTGATTTTTACGAGCAATTTGAAGTCAAGACTGGTGGTTATGGAGCAGAGTTCGGTCGCTCAACCGGTGGTGTAGTCAACGCAGTAACAAAGCGCGGTTCAAATAACTGGGAGTTTGGCGGCAATATTCGATACCGCCCTGATGCACTTAGATCTGACTCTCCGAACAGTTACGACATGAACGGTGACATCTACAACTATAATGCTGAAGACTACTATGACAATGTTGAAGGTAATGTATATGCATCGGGTCCAATCATTCAAGATAAGCTGTTTTTCTATGCGATGTACCAACCTCGTTCAGAGAAAGAAGAATACGTAGCTGACAGAGGAACAACCTTTTCTTCAGTTAAATCAGATAACCCATTCTGGGGGCTAAAACTTGATTGGAATATTGCCGAAAACCACACGCTTGAATTTACAGGTTTCTCGGATGAGTCTGACGATGAATCAAGTAACCACTTATATGACTACGAAAACAAAAAAGTCGGCGATCAAACATCTGTTAGCATCGACAAATCTGGTGGTGATAACTATGTATTTGCTTATACAGGCCAATTAACCGACTCGTTTAGTGCGAGATTACTTTATGGTGTCAATGAATATAACCTAACATCTTCAAGCAACATCGCCGAAGACTGTAACCTTATTTATGACCGCAGAGCATCTGCCCCTAAAGTATCACGTGGCTGTGCTTCTGCCGCAGACTATTTCCAAGAAGAAGGCAGTGACAAGCGTGAAGAGTTCCGTGCAGATTTTGAATGGTTTGTTTCGGACAATCACGTCATTAACTTCGGTTACGATCAAGAAATCAATACCTCAAGCAGTAATCAATACTACTCAGGACCAGATGGAGTGTATTGGTTCTATTACGACACGGCACCAGGAACAGAACTTCCAAACGGCGGCATAGTACCTGATGGCGTAACCGAATATGCTCGTTCAAGGGAGCGAACTGTCGGTGGTGACTTCGAAGTAAATTCATCAGCACTATATATTGAAGATACTTGGACAGTTACCGATGATATTACCCTCTCACTCGGTCTTCGCTGGGATTCATTCAACAATAAAAACTCTGAAGGTGAGAGTTTTGTGAAAATTGATGACATGTTTGCGCCACGCTTAGGCGCTTCTTGGGATATCAACGGTGATGGTGAATCAAAATTATTTGCTAACGTCGGTCGCTACTTCTTACCCGTAGCCAGTAATACTAACGTTCGTTTAGCGGGTAACGAATATGATGTTCGTAAATATTACGTGTTAGAAGGCACCACTGACCAAGAAATAAATGGTATTCAAGTCCCTACTCCGAATTTAGGAGCACAAATCGGTGATGACGAGTACTTAGCTGACGGCACCGTTCCTGATACAGCGGGTATTGTTGATCAAGATCTAGACCCTATGTATCAAGATGAAATTATTATTGGCTATCAAGCCATGCTAAACGAAGACTGGTCATGGGGCATAAAAGGAACGCAACGTAAGCTAAATGGTGCTATCGATGATATGACTATCAGTCATTGGACAGAAGCTAAATACGGTTGTTCACACCCAGGTGGGGGCGGATATGTATTAGGCAACCCTGGCGAAGATATGACTGTTGCAGTTGATTCTGATTGTGATGCTGAGCACACCCTAGACAAAACGGTCACAATACCTGGTTCCGAGCTAGGCTATCCTGAGGCAGAAAGAACTTACAACGCTGTCGACTTGACCTTAAATCGTGCATGGACTGACGATTGGAGTATGAGTGCGACTTATACTTGGTCGCAAAGTTATGGCAATACTGAAGGCTTAGTTAAATCAGATAATGCGCAGGATGATGCGGGTTTAACACAAGACTTCGACTTTCCTGAGCTAATGGATGGGGCTGATGGTTACTTGCCTAATGACCGTCGTCATATGTTTAAAATATATGGTGCATATGCCATTACCGACGACTTTACCGTGGGCGCAAACTTTACTGTTGAGTCTGGGCGTCCATTGAATAAGTTTGGTGTTGGGCATCCAAACGGACAACCAACATATGGTGATACTTACTACACGTTAAACTCTGATGGTACTTCGTATGACTTTAATCCTAGAGGAAGCGATGGTCGTACCGACTGGGTTTACCGTTTAGACTTATCGGCGTCATATATGATTCAAGTGTCTGAGTTAGACGTTTTGCTAAAAGCGAATATTTATAACGTATTCGACTCGTCGGCAACAACTCGTCAAGTGGAAACCTATGAGCTAAATAGTCCAGGTACCATAGATACTGATTTTGGCACAATTACTGGTTATCAAACACCACGTTATGTTGAGTTCAGTGCAAGTGTGAAGTTCTAACCTTTAAAAATACACTTTCTTATTAAACTGCACGAGGAACTCCCCCTCGTGCTTTTTTATGCCTTTTTGACATAAAAAAACACCGCCAATTGGCGGTGTTTTCTTTAAAGCAAATTGTTATTAGTCTTCTGAAACAACAGAAACTTTAACAACAGCTTTAACTTCAGTGTGAAGTTGAACTTCAACTTCGAAGTCACCTAAAGTGCGTAAAGCACCTAAAGGTAGACGTACTTCAGCTTTAGCAAGCTCAACACCAGCAGCAGTTACTGCATCAGCGATGTCACGAGTACCAACTGAACCGAATAGTTTACCTTCGTCACCAGCTTTAGAAGCGATAACAACAGCTTCTAATGCAGCAAGCTTTTCAGCGCGCGCAGCACAAACACCTAATTCAGCAGCTAATTTAGCTTCTAATTCAGCGCGACGTGCTTCGAAAACTTTAACGTTTTCGTCGTTTGCGATCACAGCTTTGCCTTGTGGCAAAAGGAAGTTACGTGCGTAACCAGCTTTAACTGAAACTTGGTCACCTAGGTTTCCAAGGTTAGCGATTTTATCAAGCAGAATAACGTTCATTATCTAATTCCTCTGATTTAATACTGCAATTACTGATGTAAATCAGTGTATGGCAGTAGAGAAAGATAACGAGCACGCTTAATCGCGCGAGCTAGTTGGCGTTGATATTTAGCACTAGTACCAGTGATACGGCTAGGAACAATCTTACCGCTTTCTGTTACGTAGTTTTTTAAAGTAACGATATCTTTGTAATCAATTTCTGCAACACCTTCAGAGGTGAAACGACAGAACTTGCGACGACGGAAATAACGTGCCATGTTGACAGTCTCCTAAGTTTTCAATTCGACATTTTCGGCATGCATAACCAATTTATTTTGGCCATTTCGTCCTTGCTGCATAGAGATAAACCCTTCAACTTGGACCTGCACGCCTGCTTTTAATTCTTCTGTAACGCTATTAAAGCGTTGGCCACTTAATATGACTTGGATGAGACAATAAACGTTACGTAACATTTGGTCTTCATACCGCTGTGTTTTGTGCTCTAACGTGATGACCTTATGAGGTATCCCGCTTGGACTTTCAAAACGCTTAGAACGAGTTATCGTTCCGGCCAATACTAAGTGATTAATCACAGACTAATTATTCAGCAGATTCTTCAGCGCTTGCTTCTACTTCTTTTTCAGCAGCTGGTGCAGCAGTAGGAGCACGACGTGAATCACGCTCATCTTTTGCTTTAGCCATTGGAGAAGCTTCAGTAACAGCAGTTTTAGTGCGCATTACCATGTTACGCAGAACAGCGTCATTGAAACGGAAAGCTGTTTCTAACTCTTCGATAGACTCTGCAGTTGCTTCTACGTTCATAAGAACATAGTGAGCTTTATGTAGGTCTTGAATTGGGTAAGCCAATTGACGACGACCCCAATCTTCTAGACGGCTGATAGTACCGTTAGCATCAGTGATTACACTGCTGTAACGCTCGATCATACCTGGGACTTGTTCACTTTGATCTGGGTGAACCATAAATACGATTTCATAATGACGCATTTATTGCTCCTTACGGTTAATTAGCCTCACGTGTGGCTCAGTCAGACCAAGTTGGAGGCAAGGAACGAAATTAAATGACTGATTTGAGCGCGACATAGTACAGAAACACAACAGCAAACTCAAGTAATATTTCTAGTGGTTCAAGCTAGATTTGTGATTCACTTCGTTTAGGGGAAACCCTGCTGTTATCAATGCTCAATAGTTATCTTCCCTTCCTTGTAAACACCTCGTTTTTTTACTTTGCAATCAGATTGATAACTAAGCACAGCCCCATATTATAAAACCTTAAGGGAAATTGGCATGTCTGAGCGCTTTGCAGCTAACTCGATTACAGGTATTATGTCGCTTCATCCGTATTTCAGGCGTTCACAATCATAATTCATAGAAAAGCGTAATGAAAAAAGTCGTCATGTTAACTTCCACCCTGCTCGCCTCAACGCCAGTCTGGGCATTAGTACCGCCAGATTACAAAGAGCCACCAAGCGACTTTAATGCTGAAATTGAAGCTGGAATGCAATTAAATACCGGTAACAATAAATCGCAGAATTTTAATGGCCGTACTTACTTAAATTACGACACAGAAAAAGCTAGGCAAGAGTTTACTTTCAAAGTCTATTACGCAGCTGATGATGAGTCGACGACTGCTGAAAAGTACGACGTTTATGCCCAATCAAGTTATAAATTAGACAGTGGTTATATTTTTGGACGGGGTGAATTCACCTGGGACGATTTTGGTAGTTATACCAAACTAATGACCATTTCATCTGGTTACGGTTTTGATATTATTTCCAACTATCAAACAAAGCTCAGTTTAGAGGTGGGTCCAGGTTTTCGTTATGATTTACCTAAAGCCACAGATTCAGACTTAAACCCTGATGCTAACCAAGATATTATTTTACGTACCGCAGCCAAGTATTCAGTGAAGCTGCAAGAGTACACCAGCTTAAATGCAGACTTAACCTCTGAAGTCGGTGAAGATAACAATACCCTGACGCTAGACTTGAGCTACAAAAATACTTTCTTGCAGGATTGGGCATTCAAAATTGGTGTGAACGTCAGATACACAGCAGTGGTTCCAGAAGACAGTGTCAAAACCGATACGATTACCACGTTCAATCTTCTCTATACTTTCCAGTAAATCCATTTACGATTTTTATCGCATAAAAAAACGGGCATTAAGCCCGTTTTCGTCGTATCGCATTTTCGGTTCATTTTATGCTTTGCGTTGACGCACTGCTTCAAATAAACAAATACCGGTTGCTACTGATACATTCAAGCTTGAAACACTTCCAGCCATTGGAATCGAGACTATCGAATCACAACTTTCACGAGTTAAACGACGTAGTCCTTTATCTTCTGCGCCCATTGCAATCGCTAATGACCCTTTTAAGTCTGCTTGATACAGTTCGCAATCCGCTTCACCTGCCGCACCAATAATCCAAACACCTTTTTGCTGAATATGACGCATGGTACGAGCAAGGTTAGTCACTTGAAATAACGGGATGGTTTCAGCAGCACCACAAGCAACCTTACTCACGGTTGCAGTTAACCCAACTGAATTATCTTTCGGCACAATAATGCCCTGTACGCCTGCGGCATCCGCGTTACGAAGACAAGCACCTAAATTATGTGGGTCCGTTACGCCATCTAATATTAATAAGAAGGCTTGATCAGTTTTTTCAAGTAATACGTCTAAATCATTTTCAGTTAAGATTTTTGCAGGCTTAACCCGTGCAACAATTCCTTGATGTTGACTACTGGCAGATTTGTCATCAAGTACTTTGCGACTTGAACGTTGCACCGACACACCAAATTGTGTCGCCGAATTAATTAACGGCAATACACGTTCATCTTCACGGCCTTGTAAAGCCCATAGCTCAATAATGCGCTCAGGTGCGTTGCGTAGCAAAGCTTCAACTGCATGGATGCCAAAAATGATATCTTGTTTTTTCATTTACTTATTTTCTCTTACGCTTTGCTTTTGATGGTTTCTTTGCAGCGGTGGCGGAAGTGCCTTTAGCTGGTTTACTCGTACTTTTTCGTTTTGCCGCAGTATTAGAACGTGTTTTTTTGCTACTAGAACCACGCTTCTTTTTGCCTTTTTCGGTCGTAGCTTCGCTGTCACGACTCGATTTACCCGCGCCGACTTTAGCCCCTTCAAGGTTTGCACGCTCACGAGCAGTTAATGGCTTGCGGTTAGCTTTTTTACGACTCTTTCCATGATCACCAAGCATAATCAAATCAATTTGTCGGTCATCTAGATTAACCGCAGCAACTTTAACACTCACTTCATCACCGACTTGATATACATTCTTGGTGTTTTCACCAATCAAACGCTGACGCATAGGATCAAACTGATAGTAATCACTCACTAAACTTGAAATATGAACTAAGCCATCAATATAAAGATCCTTTAATCGGACAAATAAGCCAAAACTCGTGACAGAGGCAATAACAGCCTCAAAGTCATCACCCACATGATCTTGCATGTATTCGCACTTAAGCCAATCGCTGACATCACGTGTCGCTTCATCAGCACGGCGTTCAGTGGTTGAACACTCTTCACCTAACTTATCTAGCTCATCAAGATCGTAATGGTAGCCACCTTCAGGGGTCCATTTGTCCTTAACATTGCCCTCTTGGGCTGCTAATAAATAGCGGATCACGCGGTGCAAGACTAAATCAGGATATCGACGAATAGGCGATGTAAAATGCGAATACTCGGTTAATGCTAGACCAAAGTGACCATCGTCATCAGGGCTATATACAGCTTGACGCATAGAGCGCAGCAACATAATTTGAATTAACTCTGCATCTGGCCTATCAGCAATTTTCAGCATCACATCTTGATAATCTGATGGTGTAGGCTCATCACCACCATTCATCGACAGGCCACGTTCGGCTAAAAACTCTTTGAAATTAGCTAGTTTAGTCTCTGATGGCGCTTCATGAACTCGATATAACACTTCACCTTTATGCTTTTTAACAAATTTAGCTGAGGCTACGTTAGCAAGGATCATGCATTCTTCAATAATCTTGTGCGCTTGGTTTCGACTTCTCGGCACAATAGCTTCGATTTTACGTTGCTCATTAAAGATAAACTGTGTCTCAACAGTTTCGAATGCTATGGCACCACGCTCAGCTCGACGTTCATTCAATGTTAAATACAGTGATTGTAAACATTGAAGATGTGGGAATAAGCTTTCGTGCTCAGGCGCAATCTCACCACCGTCAAGCATGGCAGCAACTTGGGTATAAGTGAATCGAGCATGAGAATGCATGACCGCAGGATAAAACTTGTAACCCGATAGTTTACCAGCAGCAGAAATCGTCATTTCCGCAACCATACATAAACGGTCGACATGCGGGTTTAGCGAACATAAGCCGTTCGAAATTTTCTCAGGCAACATTGGAATAACTTGCGATGGGAAATACACAGAGTTACCACGCGCTCTCGCTTCTTCATCTAATGCTGAATCAGTGCGCACATAGTGGCTCACATCCGCAATCGCCACCCATAAACGCCAGCCGCCACTTGGTTTTGTTTCTGCATAAACTGCATCATCAAAATCTCGAGCATCTTCACCATCAATAGTCACTAACGGTAAATGGCGTAAATCAACACGGCCTTTTTTATCAGACTCTGGAACTTCATCAGGAATACGTTTGAGTTTTTTCTCAATAACTGACGACCATTTGTGCGGTAAATCGTAATTGCGCAGTGCAATTTCAATTTCCATACCCGGCGCCATGGTCTTACCCAAAACTTCCGTCACTTTCGCAGCTGCTTTTACAAAGCGGCCAGGTCGACGAGTGAGCTCAACCACGACAACGTCACCCGCACGAGCGCCGTTGGCATCTTCTTTTGCTATTAATATTTCTTGAGTAATACGTCTATCATCGGCAATGACAAATGCCATACCTGCATCAACGTGATAGCGACCAACTAAGGGCGCAGTCCGTTCTTGTACTAATCTGACGATGCGTGCTTCACGACGACCACGTCTGTCTGAACCTGCTTTTTGTGCCAGTACTTTGTCACCGTGGAAATACATTTGCATGTCACGATTATTGATAAATAGGTCATCACCGCCTTCATCAGATTTAAAAAATCCAAAGCCATCACGGTGACCAATAATGGTGCCCGAAATTAAATCCATTCTTTCAGGTAATCCGTAGCTATGCCCACGGGTATAAACAAGTTGTCCGTCTCGCTCCATTGCACGTAAACGTCTTCTTAACGCTTCAAGATGATCTTCATCGACCATGTTAAGTGCTTTAGCAATGTGCTCACGGGTCACTGGGGATTTCTGTGCGCGTAAATACTCTAAGATGTATTCACGGCTAGGGATTGGGTTTTCGTACTTGTCTTGCTCTCTCTCAAAATGAGGATCGTTGATCATTCAATTTCCAAATAATTTACTCCATCTTTGGAGTATTCGCGTTTAATGCAGCTGTGGCTGCTGAGCTCGCTCTACTATACTGGCGGGCATCTTAGCGGCTAAATTCTGCAATAATGAAGTCGCTTGTTTTTGCGTTGCTTCATCATTAAATACGCTGTTATATAACCAATGGTAACCTAACTTATAGTCTACAGGGCTACCATAACCTTCGCTAAATAAGCGAACTAACATAAGTCGTGCTGGAACATCACCATTGGCAGCTGCAGGCATCACATACTGCACAGCACGATTCTTATCTTTAACTACCATTTTGCCGTGATAGTAATATTCGGCCAGTTTTAGCATCGCCTCTGCGCTACCTTGCTCTGCAGCAATTTGTAATTGTTTCATACCACGAGAGGCATGCTTAGGTACGCACACACCATGGTTAAGCATTTCGCCCCATAAAAACTGATACATGGGCTGCTTTAAAATTTCAGCTCTTGCTTCAATATCTTGCACTAACTGACAATCATCGGTTTGCACTTGCTCTAAATATCGATCAGTACGAATTAATGTCAATAACTGTTCATCACTATAGATATCTACTGAAGCAAGTTCAGCAACAGCAAGATAAGGAATAAAACAGAAGATGACCAAACTTAATCGCAGCATAACAATTCTCAATGACACTATAGTTACTCTATGCATCGGCATTATAGCTCAATTCTTGAGTATTAACTGCACAAACTAAGGTTATTAGCGGATAAAAATGATAAAGAAAATCAATATTAGATTGGAAAAGTAACGAAGATAACTGGAGGATGACAGCGATATTTCGATTATAAATTTCAGTTAGGCTAATCAGGTTAACAACACAATAAAAAGGCCGCTAAGTTAGCGGCCTTCAATGTGTTAGTTAAATGGATTAACTAATACGATTGTTTCATTTCTATCAGGACCCGTTGAAATAACATCAACAGGTGCTTCTAGCAACTCTTCAATGCGCTTGATGTAATTAAGTGCTGCTTGTGGCAGTTGCTCAATTGACGTCGCACCGAAAGTTGTTTCACTCCAGCCAGGCATAGTTTCAAAAACAGGTGTCACCTGCTCGTAACCTTCAGCTGCTAGTGGAGTAACAGTTTCTACAGTACCATCTGGGTACTTGTAACCAACACAAATCTTAACTTCTTCTAGGCCATCTAGAACATCAAGCTTTGTTAGGCAGAAGCCGCTTACACTGTTGATTTGAACTGCACGGCGCATTGCCACTGCATCCAACCAACCTGGACGACGTTTACGACCAGTGGTAGCACCAAACTCTTGGCCTTTATGACCTAAGTAGTCACCAATCTCATTCTCAAGTTCAGTTGGGAATGGACCAGCACCTACGCGAGTGGTGTAAGCTTTCATGATACCTAAAACATAATCTAAATGACGAGGACCAAAACCAGAACCAGTAGCTACGCCACCTGCTGTAGTATTTGATGAAGTCACATATGGGTATGTACCATGGTCGATATCAAGTAATGTCCCTTGAGCACCTTCAAACAAGATTGGCTCACCCGCTTTACGGGCAGTATCAAGTAATTCAGTAACATCAGTACACATGCTCTTAAGGTAATCAGCAATCGCTAATGCATCTTCAAGCGTTTTTTGATAATCAACTGCTTCACAATCATAGTATTCTGTCAGCATAAAGTTGTGATATTTCATCACTTCTTTTAGCTTCTCAGCGAAAAGTTCAGCATTGAACAAATCACCGACGCGAAGACCACGACGAGAAATTTTATCTTCATAAGCTGGACCAATACCACGACCCGTTGTACCGATAGCTTGATTGCCGCGCGCTTTTTCACGAGCTACATCAAGAGCACAATGGAAAGGTAGAATTAGTGGACATGCTTCTGAAATAAGAAGACGCTCTTCTACAGGAACACCACGCTCTTTAAGCATGTTGATCTCTTTCATCAAAGCATCGGGAGCGAGCACTACACCATTACCGATAATGCATTTCACATTGTCGCGTAAGATCCCTGATGGAATCAAATGAAGTACTGTTTTATCGCCGTCGATAACAAGAGTATGACCAGCATTGTGGCCGCCTTGGTAACGAACTACATATTTTGCCTGTTCTGTTAGAAGGTCGACAATCTTACCTTTTCCTTCGTCACCCCATTGAGTGCCGAGTACTACTACGTTTTTGCCCATCGTCTGCTGCAAGGTTGCGGTATAAAGGCGAATTTTAACAGATTTTTGGGGGTATATTGCAAGTATTTTATGCGAAAATTATTAATAGTACGACGCCAGCAGAGACTAAAGATCCACCTAACCTCCTGATAACATTCTTATTTTGCAGTGAAATCTCGGCTAAATATTTTTTCCACTGCTCAGGAAATAATAGTGGCCCTACGCCCTCTATAACTAAAACCGTGCCAATTACTAACATTAGCATTTGATAATCCATTATTCACTCCATCATTTTTGTTGCGCCAATAACATCAAAACCACTAAAACACAAAATCAGTAACACACTTATCATTTCGCATCGTCAGGCTAAATAGTAAAAAATAGGCAATAAAAAACCCAGCATATAGCTGGGCTTTTTGAATTCCAAAAACGAATTAACGTTTTGAGAATTGTGGCTTACGACGTGCTTTACGTAGACCAACTTTCTTACGCTCAACTTTACGAGCATCACGGGTAACGAAACCAGCGCCGCGTAAAGAAGGACGTAGAGCTTCGTCTAACTGAAGCAATGCACGAGTAATACCGTGACGAATTGCACCTGCTTGGCCAGTGATACCACCGCCCTTAACAGTTACATAGATGTCAAGTTTGTCAGTCATTTCAACAAGCTCTAGAGGTTGACGAACAACCATACGAGCAGTTTCACGACCAAAATATACATCTAGTGGACGTTGGTTAACAACGATTTGACCACTACCTGCTTTAGCGAATACGCGAGCAGTTGATGTTTTACGACGGCCAGTGCCGTAGTACTGAGTTGCAGACATTAGCTTACTCCCGTATTAGATATCAAGAACTTGAGGTTGTTGTGCAGCATGGTTATGTTCAGTGCCAGCGTAAACTTTAAGCTTACGGAACATAGCACGGCCCAATGGACCTTTTGGTAACATACCCTTAACTGCTTTCTCGATAATCATTTCAGGCTTATGATCTTGCAGCTTTTCAAAAGTAATCTGCTTAATACCACCGATGAAACCTGAATGTGAGTAGTAAACTTTGCCTTTAGCTTTGTTACCAGTCACAGCAACTTTTTCAGCGTTAATAACGATGATGTAGTCGCCAGTATCAACATGAGGAGTATACTCTGGCTTATGCTTACCGCGTAAACGAGTAGCAATTTCAGTAGCGATACGACCTAAAGTTTTACCTTCAGCATCAACGACGAACCAGTCACGAGTGACTGTTTCTGGTGTAGCAGTAAATGTAGTCTTCATTTTACAAAAACCCAATGTTTAAAATTCTGTCTCAATATTGACTGCTCATGCAATCAACACAATGACCATTTCAAAGCCCCTTCGAGCTGAAATTGGTTTAAATCGTCCACCCAAATTCGGTGGAGTAACGAGGGCAGGTGGCGGATTATAGACAAACCTGAGTTAAAAATCACCTAATTTTTTAACTTTTATAAAAAAATCACCGCGATGGGTGATTTCTTGATTAATGTACATTATATATGCGATTTTTTAAGCGAAATTACATATCAATAGACGGCTTAATATATAAACGAGCCACTATTAAGGAAGATGCTCTAAAGTCAGGTAATCATGAGATTGCATTTCAATTAAACGTGAACGACAACGCCTGAACTCAAAAGCCAATAAGCCGTCGATATAAATAGCTTCCAGCGCCACTTCTGCAGAGATAATCAGCTTAACATTACGCTCATAAAACTCATCTACCATCGCCAGAAAACGTCTGGCAATATCATCACCGGTTGTAGACGAGCCCATCTGCTCTAAACCACTTAATAAAACCGTGTGATAGAGTCTGGCCACTTCCATATAATCACGTTGCGATCTTGGCCCATCACACAAGTCTCTAAAATTAGCTAATAGCACGCCTTGAGATTGCTGACGAATATCAATTAAACGCCCTTCTATCTCGATAGCGTCTGTCAGTACCTCTGATTCAGGGGCAAGCTGGCCAAAATAAGTCAATAAGTTTGTATCAGCTTGTTCATCTAATGGGAAATGGTATATCTCAGCTTGCTCGAGTGTACGTAAACGGTAATCGATACCTGAATCCACGTTTAAAATTTCACAATGCTGATTAATTAATGCAATCGCAGGTAAAAAGCGCGCACGTTGAAGGCCGTTTTTGTATAAATCATCAGGAATAATGTTAGATGTTGCCACTAAAGCAACGCCTTCTTTAAACAAGTATTGAAACAAGGTTCCCAATAACATCGCATCAGTAATGTCAGAAACAAAAAACTCATCAAAACAAATAATCTTATATTGTTGAGCCATTTTCTTCGCAATGCTGATTAACGGGTCTTGCACCCCTTCCAGTTCACCTAAATCATGATGTAACTGATGCATAAACCGATGAAAATGAGCACGCAGTTTTTTATCTGTCGGTAAAGCATCAAAGAAGGTATCCATGAGGTAGGTTTTACCACGGCCTACACCGCCCCAAAGGTATAACCCCTGCACTGAAGGTGCGGATTTTTTAATACCAATAGCGCTCAATAGTTTAGTCATGCCAAAGGTTTGAGTATCAGCAGCTATAAGCTCTTCATACACTCTTTGTAATGACTTAACAGCTTGCTCTTGTGCTAAGTCATGAGAAAAACCTTCACGGGTTAAATCTTGTTGATAATGCTGCCATGGGCTTAACTGAGACACGAATACGACTCTCTATACTGCTGAAAATTCTCAGCAATCATAGCATGCAGCCTCAATTGAGGTAACGCTTAGAACAACAAAAAATTAACCTTTGTTAATAAAGCCTGAACTTATTGGATTTTGCACCACTCCGAGGTTATATATTCAATACGTGTTAACGGGAATCATTTATTACGCATAAGCGAAAAGCCATATTCGTGTATGACACAGATTTCATTTTCAAGGAGTTACAATCAATGAAGCCAAAATTAACTTTACTTTCTGCAGCGTTATTAACTGCCTCTTTATCGTTAATGCCAGCTATATCACAGGCAGCGATGCCTCATGCAGTTGATGGTCAAACATTGCCAAGCCTAGCGCCAATGTTAGAACAAGCAACCCCTGCTGTGGTTTCAGTTGCGGTTAGTGGCACTCAAACTTCAAAACAGCAAATTCCTGATGTGTTTAAATATTTCTTTGGCCCCAACGCACCTCAAGAACAAGTACGTGAACGACCATTTAGAGGTCTAGGTTCTGGTGTCATAATTGATGCCAAAGAAGGTCACATTGTGACTAATAACCATGTAATTAATGGCGCCGATGAAATTAAAATCGGTTTACATGATGGCCGCGAAATTGATGCTAAATTAATAGGCTCAGATCCCGAGTCCGATATCGCCTTATTACAAATTAAAGCCAAAAACCTGACAGCGATTAAACAAACCAATTCAGATGACATTCGTGTTGGCGACTTTGCTATTGCAATTGGTAATCCGTTTGGCTTAGGTCAAACTGTCACATCCGGTATTGTCAGTGCTTTGGGTCGCAGCGGACTTGGCATCGAAATGCTTGAAAACTTTATCCAAACCGATGCTGCTATTAATAGTGGTAACTCTGGTGGTGCACTCGTCAACCTAAACGGTGAACTGATTGGTATTAACACGGCCATTGTCGCTCCAGGTGGCGGTAACGTCGGTATTGGTTTCGCTATTCCTGCCAATATGGTTAATAACCTCATTAATCAAATTATCGAGCATGGTGAAGTCAAGCGTGGGGTGCTAGGTGTAACAGGCAGAGATTTAGATAATGAACTCGCTAAAGCATTTGGCCTTGAAACCCAACATGGCGGCTTTATTAGCGAAGTGATGCCAGATAGTGCAGCCGATGATGCAGGCATTGAAGCTGGCGATATTATTGTCAGCGTAAACGGGAAGAAAATCAAAAACTTCCAAGAACTTCGAGCCAAAGTGGCCACTATGGGCGCTGGTGCTAAAGTTAACATCGGCATCATTCGAGACGGTGATAAAGAAACCGTTAACGTAATATTAGGAGAATCAACAAGCAGTACCGGCTCAGCTGCTGATGCTTTACATCCTATACTTGAAGGGGCTGAACTTACTAATAGCAGTAAAGGTATTGAAATAACCGATATTGCACAGGGGTCGCCGGCTGCTCGTAACGGCCTAGAAAAAGGCGATCTGATAGTGGGCTTAAACCGCAGCAAGGTGAAAAACTTAAACTCACTTAAAGAAGAGCTGAAAAACCAACAAGGCGCAGTGGCACTAAAAATATTACGTGATAATAAGCTAATGTACCTTGTATTAAGATAGCCTGAATGACAGCGAGTTTTATAAAGGTATATCAAACTTTAATAACAAGGCATTAAGGTAATAACCGCTATGATATTAACCTAGCAATGGTGTCGTTTGAGATGAGTATACCTTCATTAACGCTGCACTAAAAACTGAGATTTATAGTGCTAATTAAGCATCGTGGCCTAGTCACGATGCTTAATTTTTTTAAGCGTGGTAATATCCTTGATTAATTTAACTAATTTAGTTGGCCAATGAATCTTAAAGACAACATCTTATACTTAACAAAAGCCGTGGTTTTTGGCCTCGTCATGGCTGCTGTGTTTTTAGTAGTGACTCGTTTTACTGATAACAACAGCTTTAACAATGGCTTGTCTGTTACTCATCAAAATAACGAATTGTCTTTTGCGAGCGCGGTTCGCCGAGCAGCCCCTGCCGTTGTCAATATTTATAGCCTCAGTTTAGATCAAAATAGCCCACTGAATTCCAGTTCACTTCAAGGTCTCGGCTCAGGCGTTATCATGAGCAAAGAAGGTTACATTTTAACCAACTACCATGTTATTAAAAAAGCTGATGAGATCGTCATTGCCTTACAAGATGGGCGAAAATTTACTTCAGAAGTCGTGGGCTCAGATCAAATCACTGATATCGCCGTGCTTAAAATCGAAGGGGATAACCTACCAATCGTTCCGATTAATCTTAATAACCCAGCCCAAGTGGGTGATGTTGTGCTTGCCATTGGTAATCCTTACAACTTAGGACAAACCATTACTCAAGGCATTATTAGTGCCACAGGTCGAAATGGACTCAGTTCAGGTTATTTAGACTTTTTACAAACAGATGCTGCGATTAATGCCGGTAACTCAGGTGGGGCATTAATTGACACAGGTGGGGAATTAATTGGTATTAATACTGCCGCATTTCAGATTGGCGCTGAAGGCGGTGGACACGGAATTAACTTTGCTATTCCTATCAAGCTTGCCCATAGCATTATGGGTAAACTGATTAAAAATGGCCGTGTGATCCGCGGTGCTTTAGGGATCTCTGGCGAGCCCCTCAGCCAAGTGATGGCGCAAATTTTAAACCTACCCGATCTTAAAGGTGTACTAGTAACAGGGGTTGATCCTAATGGCCCTGCAGCTAAAGCGACTTTAAAACCACGCGACGTCATTATTCAATACGCAGAAGAAAGCGTTCCTGGTGTTGAAATGCTCATGGATAGAATCGCGGAAACACCACCAGGCAATAAGGTTAACATTACCATTATCCGTGAAGGCAAGCCGATTGAACTACCTGTGATTATTGGCGAAAAGTTACCAGAAAATAGCTAAATAGAGGCGACTTTATTCGAGAATGAAGTCGCTGTAAGCTACCTTAAGCAAGAGCCTAAATCTATTCTCATTCTATTAGCGATAAGCTGAATTAATCAAATCATACTAGCCCAACCTTATCTCCTAAAGCTAAGCCTTCACTTCTAAGCTATTAAACTAAAACCTCGACCACATGATGTCACCATCAACAGCGGTTCTAAGATGGTAACAAGAGTCTTACCATAAACTATTTACTAATAGCTCAAATGACTACGTTTAATAAAATGAACTGCATAGCTGATAGAAGTAGCAGCTATCTCTAAAACAAAAAAAGCCCTACAGAGTAGGGCTTTACGGGGAGTTGGGAGTAATGTTCTATAGTAAGGTTAATGCAATATAAACTAACTAGTTTTTATGCATTTTGCCGCCATAGTTATTTTGTAAACTGTCTAACTTAGAACCTTGAGTATGACACTCTCCACATGCAAAACCATCTTGAAGATAAGGATACATAAAGGTGTCTTTCGCTTCAGCGTCTTGGAATTGGCCTTTCTCGTTATACAAGTCGATAGCGAAAGTATGAATGCGAATATCGCCTACTTTGTTTCCTTGATCATTTGTAAATGACACCGCGTTTTTCACTACATCAGGCATATGACAGTCGATACACTCTTTAGCAAAGTAACCATCAGGGCCATGTCCTGCATTCATTTCTACTTTATCTGCATGACAAGTTGCACAGTCCATTTTTATCGCCCCCATATGCTCAGGTTCATCTTGATAAACAGCTGATTTATGGCTGTCATGACAAGTACTACACGTCATACCGGCATTGTATTTAGCACTCATAATGTCACCATTATCAGGATCTATTCCCATAAACTCATCATGGCCTTGGTGATGACGTGGTAAACCACTTCTTACAGCAACTCGAGCACCAAATTCTGGTCCTTCAGGAAATGCTTTATTAAATCCACTAGTGTAATCATTGCCTGCATTTCGGTCGCCATCACGAGTATGACACTCAGCACAATGCATGGCTTCACCATAACCCATAGTGTCAGACTTTAACGATGCGGTTGTTCGCGGTGTCGCCTTACGAACGATATCACTTGGGTTACCAGTATTTGAATGAGTTAAACCTGCGCCATGACAAGCTTCACATTGAACCCCAGCCTCAAAGAAAGTTCCATGAACCCCAGGTAAGTCATCTTGTTTTTGAGCATATAAACCTTCTGAATAGGGCTTCCATCCTGTGTTGTGACAATTACCACAAGTGTAAGGTTTATCAACTGAGCCGCCATTATAGTTGACCATGATTTGATCATCTAAACCTAATGCCTCAGCGTGAATATTGAATTGAGCTTCGCTACCCGTAACTATATATCCACCTTTATCTAGCCAGCGATATTTCCAAGCAAAACCACCAGATGTATATGACACATCAGCATAAGACTCAGGCTTGCCTAACGTATTATCAGTTGACTCAGAAGAAGCTAGTAGTTTATCAATGGCGCCATCGACACTGGAGTATGGGAAGGCTGGTGTTTCATCATTGGCAATTTTACTAATCTTAAAGTTGTGTCCGTGCAACTGGTGACTAGAGATGTCATTAAATGGACTACCTGCACCGTGACAATCTAAACAACGCTGCGTGCCTGCATACATAGCCGCTTCAACATTAATCACAATCTCAGCTGACGCCTCGTCAGTTCCGTCAGTCACTGTGTAATTAATCGTAATATCGCCAGCTTGAAACTCTGGGTCAATTTGAACCAAATTATCATTTAATAGTGTCAGTTCACCTTTATCGGCAGTGGCTGATACTAATGAGATAATATCCCCCTCATCTCCAGCAGTAACGTGCAACATAGGATTGATAATTAAACTGCGATTTGCATCGGTTGTACGTTGAGAGTTTTCAGCAATAGGTGGCGTATTAGGTGGCGTGACGGGTTTATCGTCATCTGAACTATCGCTACTACACGCGCATAACATGGTCACCATGCTGGCTAATAATAGTTTTTTAGTTGGAATATGTGCGTTCATCAATTCATCCTCAAAATGGTATCGCAATTGCGCTTTTATGCTGCAATTGGCATGTCTCTTTGGACATGCGCACAGTATTCGTTCAATACCCACAAAGGGATAGATAACTCAAATTCACAAGCAACTAATAACTGTGAACTTTAATTATCAAAATACACTTAACACATTGATTTTATGAAGATATAAATATTTAAAACAAGTTGTAATTTTGTAGTGCAAACTGACCTGTATTTGTCAAAATATAGATCTTGTTCTCACTTTACATAACCGAACCAGCCTTATTATGCTGATTTGCATACAAATACTTAGCTAACTTAATCAGTAGAAAAACTAATCAACCTCCATTTTTATAACTGCTTTTAAAATCACTTTTTATAGTTTTCAATTACAACTGGTTTTCACAAATAGTACTGCAAATAAAAACCGCTCTCATGGGGATGAAAGCGGTTTTGAAATAAAAGGAGTGATGAATTTAAACTTTACTTATGAATCTTAGGTAATGCTGCAGCCTTGTCTGCGTAATCAGCATGACACTCACCACAAGAGTACTGAGCTGTAGACCAAGGCATTTGGAACTTGCCATCTTCAGTAAATTGTTTTGCAGCTGGGTCTAAATCAATGGTGAATAAGTGAGACTTAACATCACCAAATACAGTAGTACCATCTTTACCTAAGTGTGTTATGGCACTCTTAGCCAGTTTAGGCATATGACAGTCTGTACATTCAGCAATCATACTGTGGCCCATTGCACCACCGCCATCGGTGAACGCCACATCTGTATGACAACTAGTACATTCTTTTACTGCACCAGTATGTAAACCATCGGCGCTATCAACATTCTTAGTTGACTTGTGCGAGTCATGACACGTTGTACACGCCATAGCACTCTTAGGACCTATCTCGTCACCAGCTTTATAAGTACCATGATCTTCTGGTACAACACCTAGGAGTTCATCGCCTGTTTGGTGATGCTTAGATAAACCACTGCTAGAAATGATACGGCCACCCACTTTGCTACCATCAGGGAAAGCAACGTTGTAAGCACTCACGTAACTAGGGTAATCCTTTTCACCATCACGAGTATGACACTCAGCACAGGTAACGGCTTTACCATACCCCATATCATCAGCTAAGAAATCTTCAGTTAAACGAGCTACTGCAATCTTAGTAATATTCTCTGCTGACGGTGCTGCAACATGCTCACTACCTGCACCATGACAGGCTTCACATTGAACGCCTCCAGCGACGAAAGTTCCACCCATTCCAGGTAAATCATCTTGGCGATCTAGGTTACGTGTATCACCCTCATCTGTAGTTGTTCGCTTCCAACCTGTAGTGTGACAATTACCACACTTGTATTGGTAGTTCATGTCTCCAGTTTTATAATTACCCATCACATCGGGATCGTTAAGATGGTTGTCAGGAATATTTAACTCCCCTTCGGCGTTGCGAATATTGTACTGTACATTTGTACCAGTAACGATATAACCATCAGCATCTAACCAGCGCATCTTCCAGTGATACCCACCGACTACGTAACTTACATCATCGTAACTTGTTGGTGCACCTAAATCGTTATTGGTTGTACCATCGCCATCGGGTCCTGCAAACTGAAGTAAATCAATGGCACCTGTAATTGTTTCTTCTGGAGTGTATGGGAAGCTAGGTTGTTCACCATTACTAATTTTTTGAATTTTGAAATTGTGACCAGTCTTAACAAACGATTCGTGCTTGCCAGTGTGACAGGTAGAACAAGCGTCTGATCCCACATAACTTAGTGGCTCTGGCTCAGGAATAGCTTCAACTATAACGGTGACGACTGCAGAAGCATTATCAACACCATCAGTGATGGTATAATTGAATGTAATCTCCCCAGCTTCAGCGCCGGCTGTAAAATCAACTTTACCATTGTTGATAACAGCACTGCTCGAATCAACAGATACAATAGATAGTGTGTCACTATCTGCATCTGTATCGTTAGCGAGTACATCAATTGTGACCATTTTTGTTGCCATTACATTGGCGGCATCATCGACTGCTACGGGGGGAGTATTCTCTACTGGGGGAGTTGTATTATCATCGTCATTACTACAAGCGACTAACATAGTTATCATCGTCGCGAGTAGTAATTTTTTACATGGAATTGTTGTTTTCATTAGTTCATCCTCAAGTTATCGCTCAATCACACGCTAATGTTTTAGCTATGATTGATATGTCTCTTTGGACATGGATACAGTATTTGCTTAATACCCATAAAGAGATAGATAACCCGAATTCACAAACAACAAACATCTGTGAATTATAATTATCACAAATTAAGTAAGCACATGAATTTATTGGATATAAATAATCAAGATAAGTTATGATTTTGTAGCACAAATTGACCGGTATTTGTCAAAATGTAGATCTTGTTCTCATTTTGCGTTACTAAACCAGCCTTCTTTAGCTGACGTAAATGAAAGTTAAACTTGGTATGGTCATCCACTCCCACAAGCCGACATAAGTCCATAAACTTGAGCTTTTTATGGCTACCTAACTGCTTTAATGTTTCCCTTCTAAGTTCATTAGCTAATGCCGCATAAACACTATCAGGATCAATATCACTGGTTGTTTTTAGTAACTGCTTCTCTTGAATACTTCGTTTTATAGTTACAATCAGCTCAGCTGCATTGAATGGCTTAGTAATAACACTATCAGCACCTTTCTTCATTGCATCAACAGCGGTATCAACCGTGGCATAAGCTGTCACAATGACAACAGCCATAAAAGGATTAAGTTGACGCAAATTTGAGATAGCTTCAACACCTGTCATACCTGACATCACTAAATCTAATAATGCAATATCAAAGGTTTCCTCCTCACAAGCATTAATAGCGGCTTCAGCGCTATCTACATCGGATATTTGATAACCTTCCAACTCAAGAATATCGACCATGTTCCTGCGAAGTTCATAGTCGTCTTCAGCAATAAGAACCTTAACCATTGTGCTCGTTCCTTAATGTAAAATTGATAAGCACTCTAGTGCCAACACCTTTTGCGCTCATTAGCTGCATACTGCCATGGTGATTACTGACAATTTGCTCACATATAGCCAGCCCAAGTCCCGTGCCCTTCCCAATCGGCTTTGTGGAATAAAATAATTCCGTAGCTCGTGTTAACGTTTGCATATCCATACCTTCGCCGTAATCTGTTATTTCTACAACGACAGCTTGTTCATCTGCTGCTACATTGATATCGATACTGCCATTGGTGTCGCTTGCATCCATTGCATTGTTGAGTAAATTAATCAGCAATTCTTCTAATTTTACTTTTTGACCAGTAACATACACATTGTTATCGCAGTTAACTGTCAAAGTGTATGGAGCAAGTTTATGGCTAAGCAATTGTTTAGCTCCTTCAATCACATCGCAAAAATATACCTTTTGTGAATGACTCAAGTCTGCGCGTGCATAGGTTAACAATTCTTTACTGATGACAGATGCTCTATCAATGCCTAATCTTGCACGCAGGATATAATCTGCTACGCCAACTTGCTGCTGAGGTATTTTTCTCTCAAGTAAATCTAGTGCCAACATTGAAGATGCCAAAGGATTGTTAATCTCGTGAGCAACCCCCATAGCTAAATGACCTATAGCTTTGTATTTATCAGCCTCAACCGCTCGCTTTAATTTAGCTTCTGTTGCCGCTTCTTTTTCAATATCAAAAATTTTTAAGGCTTTATATAAAGTCACTAAAACAAGCGCTGCAGCTAATGTTCTCAATACTGGCACAACAGAATGAAAACTTGTCGGAACCAATCCAGCGAGGACTCCATAGAGTACTAACCCAAAACCTGTAGCAATGAAATATTGGCCGTACTCATGACTTTCTTGACGTAACTGATAACCATAAATAGCAATGCCTATGCCTGCTAGCGTCGCACTACCAAAACCTAACAATACACGAGTATAACTTGCCGCTTCAGAAAAGGTATCAGCAAGTAGTGAGGTTCCTTGATAGAAAAACAGCATTACCAGCGTGTAAATCACAACTATTAAGGCTGTAATTATTTGACCAACTTTAGAGTATGGTTTGGGAATAATACGAAATAACAGCCATGCAAAAATCATCAAACCAGCAAAAGACAGCGATAACTTAATTAACCTCAGCCATTGCACTACATATTGATATTGATTAGGTAACTCATCACGAAATAAAATCACATAAAGCTCTGACCATTCATGGAAAGCATGGGAAAAACCAAATAATGCCAAAGCCCATAAAGTCGATGAGATAGATAGCTGACTATATTTAAAGTTGCGAAAAACCACCACGCAACCAATCGTAAAGAATACGAGGCCGTAAAAGAGGTAAATATTGAAAATGATGAAAGTGTCCATTAAGACACAGTATCAGTTAAGCCTAATTGAATAAGTGATCAGGCTAGCATTAGAACAAGCTAATCACCCAATTTGTTACAGAGTTTTGAACTACATCAAACATAAAAAAGCCGCACTTAAAAGTACGGCTTTGAAGAAAGAAACTAAGAAAAGTTTAACTGACACGAACCACTTTGCCGCCTAAGCCTGCAAACTTATCTTCGATATGTTCGTAGCCGCGATCTAAATGATAAATACGATCAACCGTTGTGACCCCATCCGCCATTAAGCCTGCAATCACTAAGCTGGCAGATGCACGTAAATCAGTCGCCATCACTTGAGCACCATTCATGCGCTCAATACCTTTAATGATACAAGTATTCCCTTCAAGTTCCATTTCAGCGCCCATACGGCTCAGTTCAGGTACATGCATAAAACGGTTTTCAAAAATCGTTTCAGTCACATGACTCGTTCCTTCAGCTAAAGCATTTAACACACAAAACTGAGCTTGCATATCGGTTGGGAATGCAGGATAAGGAGCCGTTTTTATATTAACGGCCTTTGGACGTTTGCCTTTCATATCCAGCTCAATCCAATCTTCACCTGTAGTGATTTCTGCCCCCGCATCTTCTAACTTAGCAAGTACAGCTTCAAGCGAAGATGGATCGGCACTGACACAACGCACGCTACCACGAGTCACTGCAGCAGCAACAAGGAATGAACCTGTCTCAATACGATCAGGCATGACACGGTGCTCACACCCTGAAAGACGCTCAACACCTTCAATTTTTAATGTCGCAGTACCGACACCCGAAATTTTAGCTCCCATCGCTATCAAACAATGCGCTAAATCATTAATTTCAGGCTCTCGCGCAGCATTTTCAATAATGGTTTCACCATCAGCTAATGCTGCAGCCATCAATAAGTTTTCGGTTGCCCCAACGCTCACCATATCCATAAAGATATGCGCACCTTTTAAGCGACCATCGACACGAGCTTTAATGTAGCCTTCTTTTACTTCAATCTTAGCGCCCATTTGCTCTAAGCCTTGTAAATGAAGGTTCACTGGACGAGCACCAATAGCACAGCCGCCAGGCAGTGACACATCTGCAGTACCAAAACGTGCCAGCAACGGCCCTAAAATTAGGATCGAAGCGCGCATGGTTTTGACTAAATCGTAAGGTGCACAAAACTCATTAAGCTTTGCAGCTGAGATGCAGTATTTACTGTTACCTAAATCTGTGACTTCTGCGCCCAAGCATCGTAGTAATTTAAACGTGGTATTTACATCGCGTAAACTTGGTACGTTAGAGACGATAAAGTCAGTTTCAGCAAGCACGCCAGCAAATAGAATCGGCAATGCCGCATTTTTAGCACCAGAAATAGTGACATCTCCAGAAAGTGGCTTACTGGCTTTAATTGTTAATTTATCCACACTGACTCTCTAATTACATATTAAATAATTTTTCACGCTTCCACTGTGTCGGCGTAAATGTTTTGATGGTCAGCGCATGTAATTCACCACTAGCAATATGGTCATTTAATGGTGCATAAATCGTTTGCTGCTGCTTTACTTTGCTCATGCCATCAAAACATTCGCCAACGGCAACAACTTTATAATGACTTCCATCTGAAGTGACATGCACTTCATCAATCGTTAGTGCTTCTGTTAAAATCTGCTCGATTACTTTGCAATCCATGAAATTGGTTACCTTAAATTCAATGCTAGTTTTCTAGAAAAAAGGATTCTAAATCATATAACTCAATGAGTCTTTTTAGATGTTTACTCGGATGTGCCAATCTCCTTGGCTGAGTGGTGTTTTTACTGCTTTTACCTAAACTAACCAGCTCAAGTAAAAAAGCGACGCCTGCGCTGTCGGCATACTCTAAAGCAGACAAGTCTAACACCTGAGTCGAATCAGTAAACAACTCTTGTCGTTTTGGCCATAAATCGATGACCTCTATTTGCCTTAGTTGCCCTTTAATTTCACAAATGTCACCTTGCTGTAAAAACTCAATCACGCAGCATTTTCCTTATCCTGTTTGTAATTGATTTCTTGCTGGGTCTTCTCTTTAAGCATCTCAATCACTGAATCAACCCCTTTTTGGCGAATAAGGTTGGTGATTTCTGACTGTTTAGATGCCAGCAAACTGACCCCTTCAGCGACTAAATCGAATGCTTTCCAACTGTCATCTTTTAGGCGTCTAGCCTTAAACATCACCTTAATTGGCGGACGACCGTCTTCAATGATTTGCACATTTACATCAACAAACTTTTCATTTTCGAATTCACTAGCTGGAGAAAATTGCACTTTTTGTCCAGTATATTCGGTGAACGCTTGCGCATAAGTCGCAACCAGATACCCTTCAAATGCATCAACAAAACGCTCTCGTTGCTCTGGTGTGGTGTCGCGTAAATACTGCCCCATGACTTTATAAGCTGCATACTTATAATCCACATAAGGCATTAACTCTTCGCGCACAATGACTTTCAAATGACTCAAATCAGCATCAATGAGCGCCTTATCAGCATCAAAACGTTCAAAGGTTTTACTGGATACTTGCTGGACTAATTTAAAAGGGTCATGGGTGTCGATCACTTCGCTAGCCTGTACTGGAAAAATGATGACCGCGAATAAGACACAAACACGCCATAAACGTATGAAAAATTGGCTCATGATACTCTCCTATTAATCCTTCGAAGAAACGCTATACAAAAGTTGCCCAATTAAATCTTCTAATATTAATGCTGAACGAGTGTCATGGACTCTATCGCCATCCGCTAGCATCTCAATATCATCATCCATAAAACCTGGGGTTAAGCCTAAGAATTGTTCCCCAAGTAACCCCGAGGTTAAAATCGATAAGCTACTGGTTTCAGGGAATTGATCATATTGCTTGTCCATCGTTAACGTTACCACGGGCACAAGTTTTTTAGTGTCTAAGGTTATATTTGTCACGCGGCCAACGACAACTCCGCCAACTTTAACTGGCGAGCGTACTTTTAACCCGCCAATATTGTTGAACTCTGCCTTTAGAGTATAGGTAGCTTGATTGGGTTTTAGTTCTACGTTGGCAACATTGAATACCAAAATACAAAATGCCAGCAGCCCAGCGAGCAAAAACACGCCTACGAATAATTCTACTTTCCTTGTCAACATACGCTTCAACCACTTAATTTATGAACGTTAAAAATATGACTACTGACCGAACATGATTGCAGTCAGCAAGAAATCTAATGCGAGTACGACCAAACTTGCTTGCACCACGGTCGAGGTAGTGGCTTTGCTTATCCCTTCGGGGTTTGGCGTGACTTCATACCCGCGATATAAAGAAATCCATGTCACAACCACACCGAAGAAGGTACTTTTAATCAAGCAATTTACAATATCCTGACGCCACTCAACCGACGCTTGAAGAATTGACCAAAAAGACCCGCTATCAATGCCTTTCCATTCTACCCCCACCAAATGACCACCCAATATTCCAACAAGGCAAAACATCATGGTTAATAATGGCACTGAAATCACTCCAGCCCAAAAGCGAGGTGCGATAACTTGCTTCAACGGATCAACGGCCATCATTTCAAGACTAGACAATTGCTCGGTAGATTTCATTAATCCGATTTCAGCTGTCAATGCTGAACCCGCTCGACCAGCAAATAAAAGAGCTGTGACCACTGGGCCAAGTTCACGCAATAAACTCAAGGCAACCATAGGCCCTAGGCTTTCAACAGTACCAAAATCAGCAAGTACGGTATAACCTTGAAGCGCTAACACCATACCAATGAATAAACCTGATACGACGATAATCACCATTGAGCGCACACCAAGCACATAAATTTGCTTGAGCAGTAAAGGAAGCCCTTTTTGCAATCTAGGTAAATGGGCAATTGCCCCCCACAGCATAAGACCTGCTCGCCCTAAACCAGCGATAAAATCTAATGCGTAGCGACCGATGTTTTCAATGCGGTTAATCACTCCCATTGAGCATCTCCTGTTGGTAATCTTCGGCAGGAAAATGAAATGGCACAGGGCCGTCAGGATTACCTTTGATAAATTGCTCAATTTGACGATTATCAGAAGCACGTAATTCTTCAGGAGTTCCTGAAGCAATGACTTTTTTCTCCGCGATGACGTAAACATAATCGGCAATACTCAGCACGGCGTCCACATCATGAGAGACCACCACTGAAGTTAAATTTAAGGTATCTGATAATTCGCTTATCAATTTCACCAGCATGCCCATGGAAATAGGATCTTGGCCAGCAAATGGTTCATCATACAAAATCATTTCAGGTTCTAGTGCAATTGCCCGCGCCAACGCTGCCCTTCTCTGCATTCCACCAGACAGTTCATTAGGGTGCATCTTTGCTGCGCCTCGAAGTCCAACCGCTTGTAGCTTCATTAACACAATTTTACGAATAAGCTCTTCAGGTAAGCCTGAATGCTCTCGCAGGGCAAATGCGACGTTATCGAATACATTCATATCGGTAAATAACGCACCACTTTGAAAAAGCATGCTCATTCGTTTCCGTAATTCGAATAATTGCGGACGTGTTAATTGATGAACATTTTCACCACTAAAAAGTACCTCACCACTGTTAGGCGTTAATTGGCCACCAATCAATTTGAGTAAGGTTGTTTTTCCGATGCCACTCGGGCCCATAATCGCTGTCACCTTCCCTTTGGGAATGCTCAAGCAAATATCATCAAAAATAACACGTGATCCACGATTGAACCCCATGTGGCGAACTTCGACCAATGGCATTGCTGAATCTAATAATTTGGAATCGGATATTGAAGAAATAATAGCCTTCCTGGCGCATGTGGTGTAGAGCTGAATTGTACGAAATTGTGTAAGAACCTACAACAAATCAATCACCATGAGTTACAATCCACAACAATTATCGCATCAGCTCATATTTTTGTTAAAATCCTGCACAAATATCGCTATTAACACACGTTTTGGAACCACATGCTTTTTAATATTTTAATGCTAATCGCTGGATTAGGCGTATTAGTTTGGAGCGCAGATCGCTTCGTATATGGCGCAGCCGCTTTCGCTAGAAACCTTGGCCTACCTCCAATGCTGATTGGATTAACCATTGTGGCCATGGGAAGTTCTGCTCCTGAAATGTTTGTGGCTGCAACAGCGTCGATGGAAGGGATGAGCAATACTGCCGTTGGAAATGTTCTAGGTTCAAATGTTGCTAACATCACCTTAATTCTTGGTATTACTGCACTATTAGGTGCTATATCAGTTAGCTCACAAACCCTTAAACGTGAAATTCCGTTAATGTTAGCGGCAACTGTGTTAGCCGGATACCTCATTCATGACGGTATGCTAACCCGATTTGAAGGCACAGTGCTTTTGGTCGCTTTCTTCTCGTTAATGGGTTATTTCATCTGGCAAGCACTGAGAAATAAGCAAATAGATCCATTATCTGACGAATCTGATGCAGAGATCCCTAAAAATGTACCTACATTACATGCTATTATCTGGATTATTGTTGGCATGGTTTTGCTACCGCTTTCTGCTGACTGGATGGTAACCGGCGCTGTAGGCATTGCAAAGACATTTGGGTTATCAGATTTAGTCATTGGTTTAACCATTATTGCAGTGGGAACAAGCTTGCCTGAATTAGCAGCATGCGTAGCTGGCGTATTAAAAAAAGAAGATGATCTCGCAATTGGTAACATTGTGGGTTCGAATCTATTTAATATCCTAGCGGTACTTGCTATACCAGGATTGATTGCCCCAGGGGAAATAGATGCCAATGCTGCTGGCCGTGATTTTTACATGACACTTGGTACCAGTGCAGCCCTTGCTGTGCTCGTATTATCAAGTGGAGCGAAGAAACAATTAACTCGCTGGCATGGCGCCATATTATTAGTCGTCTTTATTGCGTACCAGATTGTCTTATTTCAATCTCAATAACGGGGCATAAAGATGGGTCACTCACCATTGTTAAAGACTCATTAGCATTGGAAAATAACGAGAAACATATGATAAATCAAACACAGTTGCGTCAATGGGGTCGTCAAGTCATTGATATTGAAAAAACAGCGTTAGATAACCTATATCAGTACGTTGATTCAGATGCCTTTGGCCAAGCTTGTGAACTAATTTTGCAGTGCAAAGGTAAAGTGATTGTCATGGGCATGGGTAAATCAGGCCACATTGGCAATAAGATTTCAGCCACCTTGGCCAGCACAGGAACGCCTGCATTTTTTGTTCACCCTGGTGAAGCAAGCCATGGTGACCTAGGTGCACTGGCTAAAAATGATATTATCTTAGCAATTTCTAACTCTGGTGAGTCGAGTGAAATTTTAACCTTGCTACCCGTTATTCAGCGCATGGGTGTTCCAGTGATTGCGATCACGGGTAAGCCTGAATCTAACATGGCGCGGTTATCTAAACTGCATCTTTGTATTGAAGTACCAGAAGAAGCTTGTCCATTAGGATTGGCGCCTACTTCAAGCACTACCGCAACCTTGGTAATGGGAGATGCCCTAGCCGTCGCATTATTGCAAGCCAGAGGCTTTACTCGTGATGATTTTGCATTATCACACCCAGGTGGATCATTAGGACGTAAACTCTTACTTAAAGTATCAGACGTCATGCATCAAGGAAGCGATGTTCCGCAAGTTAATAGCCAGGTTTGCATCACAGAGTCACTATACGAAATATCCAATAAAGGACTAGGCATGACTGCGGTTATTGATGATAACCAACAGTTAGTCGGTATCTTCACCGATGGTGATTTACGCCGAGTGATTGATGCCGAAGTCAATTTACGCACCACGCCAATCTCACAAGTGATGACCCCTAATTGCATTACCATCAGAGCTGATATTTTAGCAGCACAGGCCTTACAAGTGATGGATGAAAAAAGTATCAACGGCTTAATTGTTGTTGATGAAAATCAACGCCCAATTGGCGCACTTAATATGCTTGATATGGTAAAAGCAGGAGTCATTTAATATGTCGAATAGTCAAGTTCATCAAGGATTATATGGCCCTGTATCAGACGATATTTGGCAACGCGCTAAAAAAATCAAACTCCTGATCTGTGATGTTGATGGGGTCTTTTCTGACGGGCGTATATATTTAAGTAACGCAGGCGAAGAGTTGAAAGCTTTCCATACCCGTGATGGTTACGGTATTCGATCGATTTTAACTAGCGGTATCAGTGTTGCCGTTATCACAGGCCGAAAGTCTGCCATTGTCGAAAATCGAATGACGGCGCTAGGTGTTAGCCATATCTATCAAGGGGTAGACGATAAGCTCACACCATTTACAGAGTTACTCAGTATTTATAATGTAACGCCAGATGAAGTTGCCTATATCGGTGATGACATGGTTGATTTACCCGTTATGAAAGAAGTGGGCTTAGCTGTTTGCGTAGCAGATGGTCACCCATACGTAAAACAACATTGCCAAATGATCACTCGCATTAATGGCGGTAACGGCGCTTTACGTGAGTTAACTGATTTACTGCTTGTTAGCCAAGACAAATTCGAAACAGCCCACGGAATGAGTATATGAGCCGTACCACCCTCGCTATTCTCGGCTTCTTTGGTGCAGCATTAGTTTTATACTGGCAAGTGCAAGTGAAGCGTAGTCAAATGGAAGCCAATAAGCTTCCCGATCCCGCGCGTCCAGAATTCATCGCTAATGACTTACGAAGCACAGAATTTAACGAGCAAGGATTAGTACAAAGCCGGGTGTCAGCAAAACACATGGAACACTTTCAGCAAACCAATGAAACCCTATTCACTGAGCCTGTATACCTTATCTATCCAGAAAACGGCGAAGCTGAGTGGCAATTAACCGCTGAATTAGGCAAGCTTAATAAAGAAACTGGTAAAGTGGTGCTAGAAAAAAATGTTATTATTGATGCAATAAACATCAATGAACCAGTACAATCGCTAACCACAAGTATGCTTGCATTAGATTTAAATACCATGATCATGACGTCTGATCGACAGATTAATGTCTCAGGACAAGATTTTAAAATACAAGGCTTAGGCCTTTATGCTGATTTAAATGCCGAAGAGTTAGAGCTTTTAAGTCAGGTAGAAGGAACATATGAAGCAAAGTAAAACACTGACATTTTCACTCAATAAGCTTATGAAAACAGACTTTATTAGAAAAAGTATTCTGGGTATGAGCCTAATGGGATTGAGCTTAGTGACAGTCACCGGCGCTCATGCCAAAGAAGGTGATTTACAACAAGAGCTTAAAGTCGCTGCCGTCAGCCAAAAAGCAGATATTAAAAACAACCAAGTGATTTTCTTCGGCCCAGTGAATGTGACGCAAGGCACCATTAATATTAATGCCGATCAATTACGTGCATTCAGTGAAGAATCAGGTGGCAAAAAAACCATGATTGCGACAGGTAATCCAGCCACATTCTCACAAGAACTCGATGATGGCCGTATCGGTACCGCAAGTGCAAACGAAATAAAATATGAGCTTTCGACCAGTATTTTAACCTTAAAAGGCAATGCAAAACTTGACCAGGCAGGCAGTCAGGTTACTGGTAATCTCATTAGCTATAATATTGATAAACAGCAACTGATCGCTGAAAGCACAGGTGAAGGAAAAGACAGAGTTATCACAATTTTTCAGCCAGAAAATTACCCTGACTTGAATAAAGAAAACGAAGAACTTGATAACTCAGACGAAGCGCCGTTAGAAAATAATGATTCGCTTGATAACCCAGATGCTGATACGACTGACAATGCATCTAACAATGTAACTGAGAATCAAACAGTGACTCCTGAGGCAAATGCTGTTGAAACTAACACTGATGCCCTCCTTGAATCAGTCACCCCTCAAGAATCTGATATTCAAAACTCAACCAATGCAGACATAACGACCCCTGCGGCAGAGCAAAAGCAATAATGACACAAATTACCTTAACAGCTGAGAACTTAGCAAAAAGCTATAAAAGCCGCCAAGTTGTCAAAAACGTTAGCCTAACCGTTAAAACGGGTCAGATTGTTGGTCTTTTAGGGCCAAATGGTGCAGGTAAAACCACAACCTTTTATATGGTTGTTGGCTTAGTCAAAAGCGATAAAGGTCGTATTTTGATTGATTCTGACGACTTGACTGCAGACCCAATGCATTTACGTGCTCGTAAAGGTATTGGTTACTTACCTCAAGAAGCCAGTATTTTTAGAAAACTCACTGTGCACGATAACATCATGGCAGTGCTGCAAACCCGTAAAACCTTATCGAGTGAGCAACGAATCGAAGAGTTAGAGCACTTATTAGAAGAGTTCAATATTACCCATATTCGTGACAGCCAAGGTATGGCTCTATCAGGTGGTGAACGTCGACGTGTAGAAATAGCACGCGCTTTAGCCGCCAATCCTAAGTTTATTTTATTAGATGAACCATTTGCGGGTGTTGATCCTATCTCTGTGATAGATATTAAGAAAATTATTCAACAACTAAAAAATCGTGGTCTTGGCGTATTGATTACCGACCATAATGTCCGTGAAACACTTGATGTATGTGAGCGTGCGTATATTGTCAGCCACGGAGATTTAATTGCTGAAGGTACGCCTGCTGAGATCTTAGACAATCAGCAAGTCAGGTCAGTATACTTAGGTGAGCAATTCAAGCTATAGTTAGCATTCTTTAGTGTACAAGCATGGCATTTTCGCGGCCAACCAGTCCCACTTTTTAGCGTTATACACTAGACTCAAAACGTAACGCTAATTTTTGGCAAAGTAGAACCCAAGTTCGGTTAAAGTCTAGCTAACACTTACAAAAGTGCTAGACCCATAACATTGTAGTCGCGATGATGAAATTCAATTAGGGATAAGCGGTAAATGAAAGCCTCACTCCAACTTAAAATGGGTCAACACCTGACAATGACCCCGCAGTTGCAACAAGCCATTCGCTTATTGCAACTTTCCTCTTTGGAGCTACAGCAAGAAATTCAGCAAGCACTTGACTCAAATCCTCTTCTTGAGCTTGAGGATGAGTTTGCCAAAGCAAAAGAACCAGTCAAAGACAATGCTCAGCAAACTGACACCGATTTTAGCGATAACAGCCAAGTCAGCGTAGAAAAAGACACCTCATCAGTCGATACCACAGAGTCACTTACGAAAGAGTCCATGCCTGAAGACTTACCAATGGATACCACTTGGGATGAAGTCTACACCGCCTCTCCTAACTCAGGTTCTGGCGCTGTAAGCCGTGATGACGATATGCCATTTCAAGGTGAAACGACTGAAGGTTTGTACGAACATTTAGAATGGCAAAAAAACTTAACCCCATTTTCTGAAAATGACCTCGCCATTGCGACAGCCATCATCGACGCAATTGATGATAGAGGTTACTTAACCCAATCAACAGAAGATATTCTCGATGCACTCGGTCTTGAGGATATTGAACTTGATGAGGTTGAAGCCGTATTAAAGCGTGTACAACATTTTGATCCAGTGGGTGTCGCTGCAAGAAATTTAAGCGAATGTTTGATGATTCAATTGGGACAATACCCAAGCGAAATCCCTTGCATAGAAAATGTAAAATTACTGATATCTGAACACCTAGATTTAATAGCAGGCCGTGATTTCAGATTACTAATGCGTAAAACCAAGCTTAAAGAAGATGATTTACGCGAAGCGATTCAATTTATCCAAACACTGAACCCTCGCCCAGGGTTACAAATTACTCCAATCAAAGATGAGTACGTCATCCCAGATGTCACAGTGTTTAAAAAGAATGGCCGTTGGGTCGTTGAATTAAACCCAGATAATATGCCTAAAATAGGCGTAAATCAGCAATATGCGGCCATGGCAAAAGGCTCAGCCAATCAAGCTGACAGCCAATTCATTCGCGGTCACTTACAAGAAGCCAAATGGTTTATTAAAAGTATTGAAAGCCGCAATGAAACCCTGTTAAAAGTGGCAAATTGTATTGTTCAATTCCAGCAAGGTTTCTTTGAGTTCGGCGAAGAAGCCATGAAGCCTATGGTATTAAATGATATTGCCGAAGCGGTAGAGATGCATGAATCGACCATCTCACGGGTTACAACTCAAAAATATATGCACACCCCTCGCGGCCTTTTTGAACTAAAATACTTCTTCTCTAGCCACGTAAGTACCGATGATGGCGGAGAGTGTTCTTCTACAGCAATCAGAGCCTTTATCAAAAAGCTGGTCGCCGCAGAAAACCAGAAAAAGCCACTTAGCGATAGTAAAATGGCGACGCTACTGGCAGAACAAGGGATCAATGTTGCTCGGCGTACGATCGCCAAATATCGTGAAGCAATGCTCATCCCTCCCTCAAACCAACGCAAAAGCTTATAAGCCTTTGTTATTGGAGGATGATCTATGCAAATTAACCTGACTGGACACCATATCGAAATTACTCAATCTTTACGTGAGTATGTGCAAACTAAGTTTTCAAAGCTTGAACGTCACTTCGAACAGATCAATAATGTTCACGTTGTGCTCAATGTACAAAAGTTACAACAGATTGCCGAAGCTAAATTGCACCTCAAAGGAGGTGAAGTTTTTGCCGTATCTCAAAACGCAGATATGTATGTCGCAATTGACGCCCTGATAGACAAATTAGACCGTCAGGTAATTAAACACAAAGAGAAGTTAATTAAACACTAACGATGGAACTTCGCACCATCCTGCAGCCGGCGTGCACTACCTGTGCCACTCCGGGCAGTAAGAAAAAGGTACTGGAACTTATCAGCAATTTAATGGCTGACCAGTACCCTACTCTATCTTCACAAGCTATTTTCGAAAGTTTAATAGCACGTGAAAAAATGGGTAGCACAGGTATCGGCAATGGCATTGCGATTCCACATGGGCGTTTAGACGACATTGAATCGCCGATCGCTATTTTGATCAAATGTGAAGAAGCTATCGACTTTGATGCTATTGATAAGAAGCCAGTAGACATTTTATTTGCCTTATTGGTTCCTTCTGAGCAATGTCAGCAACACTTAAGCACGTTATCAAGTATGGCTGAGAAATTAAGCGATAAACTCATCCTTAAAAGACTTCGAAAGAGTCATGACGCTACAGAACTGTATCAGGTTATTACTGCATGAAACTTGTCATCGTATCAGGACGATCGGGCTCAGGTAAGTCAGTTGCTTTAAGAGTGTTAGAGGATTTAGGTTATTACTGTGTTGATAACCTACCTCTCCCACTGATTGGCAGCCTACTAGAGCAGCTAAAAGGAAATAACGAACTTGTCGCCATCAGTGTTGATGTGCGTAATATCGAAGAGCAAGGCAAAGTATTAGAGCAGCAAATCGCTTTGTTGTCCGACGATACCACGATCATTAGTTTATTTTTAAATGCCAATGATCAAGTACTGCTTAAACGATACAGTGAAACACGTCGATTACACCCGCTGTCAAAAAATCAAATCTCATTACAAGAAGCGATTCAACTTGAAGGTCGATTGCTCGAGCCAATCGCCAAAATGGTTGATCACTACATCGACACATCTCAGCTGAATATTTACGATTTGAGCGATCAAGTCCGACAAATTCTTATGGGCAGTGTTGATAAAGAATTAGTCATTCACTTTGAATCATTTGGATTCAAGCACGGTATGCCTACTGAAGCCGACTTTATGTTTGATGTCCGCTTTTTGCCAAACCCACATTGGGAGCCTGAGTTAAGACCATTAACGGGTCTTGATCAACCAGTACAAGAATTCTTAGGCAGACAACCCCTAGTCAATAAGTTCATCTGGCAGATTGAGAATTTATTTGATACTTGGATGCCGCATCTTGAGCGCAATAATCGCAGTTACCTTACCATCGCGATTGGCTGCACAGGTGGACAGCATCGCTCGGTTTATATTGCAGATCAACTCACACAGCGCTTCAGTAACAGTAAACACCAAGTTAGCGCTCGCCACCGAGAGCTCAACCTGTGACGATGAATATCTCCAGAGAAATCACCATCAGTAATAAACTTGGGCTTCATGCTCGAGCGGCAACAAAATTAGCTATATTGGCTACAGAATTTAAAGCCTGCATTACCTTGATTCAAGGTGACAAACAAGCCAGCGCTGCGAGTGTGTTAGGGTTGTTAATGCTAGAAAGTGGTATAGGGAAAGTGATTACTGTTGAGGCTGAAGGCCCTGATGCGCAGCAAGCACTAGATGCGGTTTGCCAACTGATTAACGACAAATTTGACGAAGAAAGCTAATCCTTTTATATGATTTAACGCTTTCAGGCCAACTCGTTGCTAGTTATCACTTACTAGCAAAACATTGAAACTTACGACTTTAAACCGCTAACAGCCATGCTTTATTAACCTCATATCCTACTCGGGAATACGCTTAAACTAAGCTTTTGCGCTGCTCAAAGCGCATTAAACCAATCAACAGCAAATTATCAACAACAAACAGTGATAGTTAACTATAATAATCTCATGACCCACACCATAACCTGCTTACTTTTTATACAGCAATCAACGCCATATTAGAAACTGCTTCTCCCTTTACACACTGTTAAGTTAATATTAGCAATCGAATTTTTGAGGAGTGGCGAATGAGTATCGAAGTGATAGATAGCGAACTTACAGAACAGCGCCTAAATCAGCTCACCCAAGCACTTGGTAGTGGTATGTTTGTGCATGTGCGCAATATGCTGCATGATATGGCCGCTTCTGATGTCGCCCTCATTCTTGAGTCATCTCCCCCTAAAACACGCCAAGTGTTGTGGCAACTTATCGACCAAGAACAAGCCGGTGAAATTCTTGAAGAACTCGGTGAAGAGTTAAAAGATTCGCTTATCAGTGGCATGACACCTGAAAAAGTTGCGCAAGCCACTTCAGGAATGGACACTGATGACCTGGCTTATATTTTACGTAGCTTGCCAGATGCAGTGTATAAGAAAGTACTGCAATCGATGAGTAGCCAAGACCGTCACCGAGTTGAACAAGCGTTATCCTACCCTGAAGATACTGCCGGCAGTATCATGAATACCGATACCGTGACTTTACGTCCTGACGTGAATATTGATGTGGTACTGCGTTACTTACGCCAACGAGGCAATTTACCCGATACGACAGATACACTCTATGTGGTCGACAAAAACGACCATGTACTTGGCGGGGTCCGTTTAGCCGATCTATTAACTTGTAACCCTAGCGAAACGATCCGCAGCATCATGGATCCGGAGCTTGAAAGTATCCCTGTTGATATGCCAGATAATGAAGTGGCACAGTTATTCGAACGTCATGACTGGATTTCAGCCCCTGTCGTTGATGAACAGCAGAAGTTATTAGGCCGTATTACCATTGATGACGTCGTTGATGTTATCCGTGAAGATGCCGAACACTCCATGATGGGGATGGCGGGGATGGATGATGACGAGGACACATTCGGTCCCGTCATGAAAAGTACCTTCCGACGTTCTTTATGGTTAACAATCAATTTATTTGCTGCTTTACTTGCTGCCTCTGTCAGTAACATGTTTGAAGGCACCCTTGAGCAGTTTGCCACTATTGCCATTTTAATGACCATTGTTCCGAGCATGGGCGGCGTTGCAGGTAACCAGACATTGGCTTTGGTCATTCGTGGTATTGCTCTTGGCCATATTGGTCAAAGTAACTCTCGCTGGTTAATAGGCAAAGAGTTAGCCATTGGTTTCCTTAACGGCATCATGTGGTCAGTGTTGGTATTTTTTGCCGTTTGGCTGTGGAAAGACGATATGGCCTTAGGTGGTTTGATTGGTGGCGCCATGCTAATCAATATGACTGTTGCAGGTCTTGCAGGCGCCAGTATCCCACTCTTACTGAAAAAGTTGAACATCGATCCTGCATTAGCAGGTGGTATGGTGCTTACCACAGTAACCGACGTCATCGGCCTATTTGCCTTTTTAGGTTTAGCGACGATCTTCTTAATGTAGTCGATACCCGACCTTCGCATCTCACTAAATCCATGCCAAACGGCATGGATTTTTTAATCCTTCTAAATCATAAACGACTCACTGTAACACTCCTCATTCATACTGATTAAGTGATCATGCTTTACCGTTAATGTCACTAGAAATGACGCCCAAAAAGTCTGGTAAATTAAATTTACCAATAAATCACCACTTTGCACCAAAATGGATAATTTGCACCAATGTAACACAACGCATTTTTTTAGAGTTAACACACTAAAAAACTAACCAACTGTTAATTAACGATAAAATATTTATTTCAAAATTGGCACGACTATTCCATATAGATATATACCACCTTAGGGGTAGATGCATTTTTGACCAATTTATGACTCAATTAGAGATGTAATACAGGGAGTTAAGTATGAATTATCTAAGAATGTTCATTGAAAACTGTCAATATCAGTGGCACTTCTTCCATCACCTTGGATTGAGCAGCTGGGATATTGATAACAATCATTAATCTAAAAAAACCTCTTAATTTTATGAAGGTTCGTGGTTAACAAAATTGAGTAGTAGGAACAATGATGACGACACTAAATCGAATATATCCAGATGAATTACAGCAACAAGTAATCAAGGAAGTAAAAGACAATAATCGATTAATTTCAGATGTTGCCAAGCAATATAATGTGTCAGCAAAAACCATTTACCAATGGGTGAAGAAAAGAAAACAACCTCTAAAATCAGTGAGCAAACAACAAGATTTAGCCACTGAAATTGCAACTGAAATAGCAAATTTGCAGAAAAGGCTATTTCAACTGAATCAAGAATTAGTGTCAGTAAAAGGACATTAAATTCAACGTTTCGGAAAGAAAAATGACTTTAGCATTCGTCCCCATCGGAAGCTAAACAATCGCAGTGATTTTTCTTTCCAATTTTATTTTCAAACATTGAGCGCTAACAACTCATCGTTTGAAGGCAGTTCCGACAAGAAAGGATGCGTTATTTTCGTCCCCCAGCGAAAATCTCTCTCCCCCACCTCTCTTGTCAATTTTATACCGTGGCTTAGCCTAACGCTTATCGTTACAAGAGTAAGGTTAAGAATAGGCAGCCACAGCCTGCAAGTCAGGTAAAAGTTTCAAGATAATGATTGCTGTTTAACTCCCCGTAGACAGCAATGGCTATTTTGAAGTACGTTACAGGGTCTAATAACAATAATATGTAACGATAAAATGTCGAAAGACAATGCAAACAAAAGCCCTAATGAAATGGATTCATTAGGGCTTTTACCTTTCTAGGCGCAGTATACAGCGCTACAGCCAACGAATGAGCGACGGGCTTTAAAACAATGATTAATTATTGCTTACCTTTTTCAAGTTCAAAATAACGTTCAGTCGACCAGTCAAAATAATACTCATGACCATCCCATTCATAGTAGGTATGACCATCACGTTGTATCACTCGTGCATTGTCTGGCAACTTGCTAATCCCCTTTGCATACTCAATGCTAGTGGTTGTTCGTTTTGGCGCTTCAACTGCTGTGACTGGTTCAACATAGTTATTACGGGATTGGTTGTTCATATAACGATCACGGTAATAGCGGTCGTAATAATCGTATCGATAAGGATAACGCCAACCATTGCCCCATCTTCCTCCCCAACCATTATAGCCCCAACGGTTATACCAGCGGTTATTCCAACCACTGCTCCATCCTACGCCAATACTGGGTCCCCAATAATTGTTGTAACCGACTCCCCAGCGTACTGACGAACCTGAATAACGATCATAACGATGACTGCCAGCCGAATGGCGATGTTTAGCACCATTTTCTGTAGCAACAGCGCTCATTGAAGAAGTACGAAAAGATTCAGCCATAACATGTGAAGGCAGAATAGCCAGAGTCAGGCTTATTGATACGAATAACATCGACAATCGGTGAGGTTGACTGAATATTGCCATTTGATCGCTCCTAGGCTGAAAGATCACAAAGCCAATTAATATCAGTTTACCCTAAAAAGCCACTGAACCAATAATCTTGGCTTAACCCAATATTATATAAATGCTATAGTGCGCCCCAAAGAGCGATTATAAAAAGAGTGAATTAGCCATGAGTTTTAAGGATTTACGTAGCTTCATCGATCACCTCGAAGCCAATGGTGAATTAAAGCGTATTAGTTATCCTGTTGATCCTAATCTAGAAATGACGGAAATTGCCGATCGTGTGCTTCGATCTGGCGGTCCTGCATTGCTTTTTGAAAATCCAACAGACAAATCTATGCCTGTTTTAGTGAACTTATTTGGCACTCCAAAACGGGTTGCCATGGCACTCGGTAAAGAGGATCCTCTCGCCCTACGTGAAGTCGGTGAGTTATTAGCATTCTTAAAAGAGCCAGAGCCGCCTAGTGGCTTTAAAGATGCGATCGCGAAAATCCCACAATTCAAGCAAGCACTCAATATGCCGCCTAAAACGGTCCGTAATCCACCATGCCAAGAAATCGTCATCACTGGCGAGGATGTGGATCTAACAAACTTACCTGTTCAACATTGTTGGCCTGGTGATGTTGCACCTTTGGTGACTTGGGGTTTAACCATCACTAAAGGCCCGCGCCAAAAACGCCAAAACTTAGGTATTTACCGTCAGCAGTTACTGGGTAAAAACAAATTAATTATGCGCTGGCTCGATCATCGTGGCGGCGCATTAGACTTTAAAGATTTCAAAGAAAAGCACCCAGGTGAACGCTACCCTGTGGTCGTTGCTTTAGGCTCAGACCCTGTCACCATCTTAGGAGCGGTGACGCCTGTACCTGACTCAATGAGTGAATATGCCTTTGCAGGCTTACTGCGTGGTGAACGCACTGAGGTCTGTAAAGCGATTAGCTGTGACTTAGAAGTTCCAGCTACCAGCGAGATCATTTTAGAAGGTTATATCGACCCTGAAGAAATGGCAGAAGAAGGACCCTATGGCGACCATACTGGTTACTATAACGAGACAGACAAGTTCCCAGTTTTCACCGTTACTCACATGACACAGCGTAAAGACGCCATATATCACAGCACATACACTGGCCGTCCACCTGATGAGCCGGCAATGTTAGGCGTGGCATTAAACGAAGTCTTTGTGCCTATTTTACGCAAGCAATATCCTGAAATTATTGACTTCTACCTGCCGCCAGAAGGCTGCTCGTACCGTATGGCAGTCATTTCAATTCGTAAGCAATATGCAGGTCATGCCAAACGCGTCATGATGGGAGCTTGGTCTTTCTTACGTCAGTTCATGTATACCAAGTTCATTATTATTGTTGATGAAGACGTGAATTGTCGTGATTGGCAGGATGTCATCTGGGCTATTACCACCCGCATGGATCCAACTCGCGATACCGTCATGGTCGATAATACGCCGATTGATTATTTAGATTTCGCTTCTCCTGTAGCGGGTTTAGGCTCAAAAATGGGACTGGATGCCACCAATAAATGGCCAGGCGAAACCGACAGAGAATGGGGCACTCCGATAGTGATGGATCCCAAAGTGAAAGAAAAGATTGATGATATTTGGGAAGAATTAGGTATTGATGATGCACCAACGCTATAATGGTGATCTATATCACACTAGCGCAACCTAGACCCTACATATATAAAAGAAAATAACCCTTCATAGAAAGGGCTAAAAGGATGTTAGATGAACACCATTCGCTGTAAAGTTGTTAGCGTCACCCCATTTAACGACGCCGTGTTTCAGGTCACCTTACAACCTGAAGCGGCGTTTGATTTTAAAGCAGGTCAATACTTATCTATTGTCATGGGCGAAAAAGACAAACGTCCATTCTCCATTGCTTCAGCGCCAGGTGCTGAACTAATTGAGCTACATATTGGTGCTGCTGTCTCAGAAAGCTACCCAATGCAAGTCGTTGAGCGCCTTAAAACCAATGACTACATAGATATTGAAGCTCCAGCAGGAAATGCATTTTTACGTCAAGAAAGTAACCGTCCACGTATTATGGTTGCTGGCGGTACAGGGTTTTCGTACATCAAAAGCATCATCGAGCAACAAATTGCGACAGGCCAAACCGTCGCGACTCAGTTTTATTGGGGTTGCCGCACAGAAGAAGCCATGTACTACCAAGCTATCGCACGTCAATGGCATGAAGAGCATAACTGGTTAGAGTTTATCCCTGTGGTTGAAGAAGCCCCTGCTAATTGGAATGGTAAGCAAGCCAATTTATTAGCACAAATTAAGCAAGACTATGTCAGCTTAGTTGGCTATGACATCTACATTGCTGGCCGCTTTGATATGGTCGGTGCAGCCCGTGAAGTATTTCGTGAAATGGGTGTCGATGAAGCTCATCTCTACGGAGATGCATTCGCCTTTATTAAGTAATTAAAGGCGAATTCATAGCAAGCTATTCAACCTTCTCAAAATTGAATCCTTGCTGCCCAACAAAAAGCCGACTATCTCAGTCGGCTTTTTTGTTATTTGCGCTCGTTTACAGCATCAACTTAAGGGCTAGAATTGCACCTTCTCGTACTTAGACCAAGCGACTAAACCATCCATAAACGGTAAAATCCACACCGCAGTATCTTTGGTCTTGTGTACCCTGAAAAGCGTCATATTCGTGACTTGGATATCATCACGTCTAATTTCTCGATAAAAACGCATTGCAGATGGGGTAACGAAATCAGGTTTGATAAACTCTTTATGTTCGATATTGGTATAAAAAACATCAACATCATAGTCGCCAATCTTTTGCTGATATTGATTAAACGTCCCTCGTGTTTTCCACTTAATTGGCGTAGTTACACAGTCTTCATCAGTAATACAGGTCGTGGTATAAATTTGGCCACTGGTGTCATCTTCATAAACCAAAGACAGACTAAAATCACCCCGAATTAACTTTTCACCAGCCACAGGAAAGTACACATCAGCATGATAATGATGCTCAACAATGTTACCGACACTGTCTTGTGGAATAAGTACACGGTTGTATCGAATTCTATCTTCCATTTTCTGACTGAGTGGCACAAATTCACTCATATTCAAACCAGCAGGCTCTGGAGTTAACGTATTGATATTAATGATGCCTTCACCATTACAATCATCAAGTGTATAACCAGGACACGATGCAAAAGAGTAATGAGCTCCATTTGTTAACGCAAAAGCACTAAAGCCTTTTAAGCCTTCAACAATATTACTTTCTGGCGCGAGATGTTTTTGCCATTTGGACTTATGCACTTGGTCGGTATTATCTTTATAAAGCAAAGTTGCACTTTCCATCACACCACCGATATTCAGTTCAACTTGTTTGTCACTGCTCCACTCAGAGGTTTTTTTCAAAACTTTATGATATTCACATTGATACCAAGCTAATGTAATTAGCCCAATCACAACCATAGCGCCGGCTATTTTTACCATAACACCAACATCTAAAAACGCTGCACGCAGGGTATCGCGATCCGTTAACGACACCATTTTGACATGGCTACGTTCATTAATATGAAGTTGATAGCCACGGCGAGCGACTGCTTTTAAATGAATTTCTGAGTAAGGCTCTAACTTACGACGCAGGGTACTAATGCATTGGGTTAATGAAGTAGGCGCAACCACACGATCGGGCCAGCCTTCAGCTAATAGCTGCTCTTTAGTCCAGATCTCTTCACTATGATCGAGTAATTTTATCAGCACAGCATTTTCAGAAAACGTAAGACTGGTTTTTTCATCATTAAGATGATTAACCAGCTGCTTTGCTGAAGTATCAAGTGTTAAATATGATGTAATTTTTAGCACTGGAAGCACCTGTACTTGAGCTAATTATCTAATTTATTCCAATGATATAATATCCTAGACACTGTAAATTTTATGTGACCACATACTCAATCCAGTAAAATATTTAACTAAACAATACAGCAACTTAAACCTAATACATCTAAAGACGCAAAATATGAAATAGTTTGTAATCAGTCTGACTGATAAACCTCTTTAGCAATAATTAGCCCTAAAAACGTTTACGATAAAACAAGCCTAATGACAGCATCATCATCATTGCATTCCAACCCACTAAGGTAAGGTACAAGCTTAATACTGGCCATTGAACTAATGAAGATAGACCCTCTACGTGGCTTGAGTGAGGGGCAACCACCAACATCAATGCTCGGAACACATCGCTGGGGTTTAATAGAATAAGTAGCTGTAATACACCATTAGAAATACTCGTTGATTCAGCCACCATCATGGTCAGTAAAATGAGGTCATAAACTAATACAACAGCAACCCAAATAAACAATAAAATCGCAATTGCCTTAGCCTTTTCAATTACCTGCAAACTCACTGCGTAACCGACTAAAATAAAGCACATACTTAATAAAATACTGCTGACCATTAAGTGTAAAAAAGTCGATATTAGCGAGAATAACGCCACATCAGTTAATATTCCGACCAGCAATGCTGTTGCACCAAAACCAATAAAAATAGTGAAAGAAATTACCGCTAAGTGTCCAATAAACTTCCCCACCAATATTTGGCTACGGCTTAACGGATAAGATAAAAGCAGTAATAAGGTGCCCGACTCTTCTTCACCAATAAAGCTGTCGTAGCTAAGCAAGATCGCTGTAAGTGGCAAGATAAATACTGCAACTGAGCTTAAACTAGCCATCAAAAGCGGCAGTTCTGGGATAACAAGCTCACCTGTCACCACTGAGCCTGAAAAAGTTATCAGTAAGGCCAAACTGGTTAAAATAATGCCAATAAAAGCCACCCAACGGTTGCGGCAGTTATCTTTAATTTCTTTTGTGGCGATAGTTAAAATTGGCGTCAACATTTATTGTCCTCAAGCAGCGTACTGCTGACGGTTATTCATGCAGTGATGATAAATATCACTTAAATCAGGTTCTTCAATTAAAAAGTTATACACCCCGCAATGCGTAGTCAGATACTTCATAATCTTGGGCTTATCTTGCTGTGAGATAATTAGCTTATCTTGAATGGATAAGGCATTTAAAAAGGGATCTTCTGCGATAATACGGCTCACTTCAGTTCCGCTTATATTCACTTTCAAATCAGTCGACTGCCTTAATTGGCTCAAACTACCGCTAGCGAGGTGTTGTCCATCAGCCATAATGAATGCACGATCAATATTGTCCTCAACCACAGCCAATTCATGAGTGCATACGATAATTGCGCAGCCTTGCTGTTTCAGCTCTGCGATTTTTTGATACATAAATAATGAAGCTTGAGGATCAAGTCCAACGGTCGGTTCATCAAGCAGTAAAATGTCAGGCGATGACAAAATGGCTTGTGCAAAACCAAGTCGTTGCTTCATGCCTTTTGAATAACTCTTAACCGGATTATCTTGCGCATACTCAAGCCCAAACTCCGTCAGTACTGTCGATACCTTGGCTTTATCAATCCGTTTTAGTGCGGCAAAATAGTTAAGCACTTCTTTACCCGTCAGCTTTTCATACAAACTGATATTTTCAGGCAAGTAGCCTAAATTAACCTGGCGACGATCTTTTTCATGGGTCACCATATTCCCCATCATGGAGATTTGACCTGAAGTCGGCTTTACAATGCCTAACAGCATTTTTATCAAACTCGATTTACCAGCGCCATTATGGCCAAGCAGCGCTAAGGTTTCGCCTGCTGAAACGGTTAAGCTGATATCGTTAACAGCGGTAAAATCATCGTATTTTTTAACGAGATTCTGAACATGAATACTGGCTGTATTTTCCATGATAACCCTATTTACTTAACAACTGCTGCGCAGACTGTGGGCGATTATTTTCAATTAAGGAAGGCCGTGATGCGCTTGTCATTGGAAAGCTATCGATCACTCCAGCCTCAGGTAAAAGACTAAACTGCTGTTGAGTCCAACGTAATAAAGATGCAACAGGGCTTTTTAATAGAAAGTGCGCTTCTGGATAAAGCCAATACAAGCGATCTAAATGATCACTAGGCTGATACGCTTGTTCACTCACCCCATCACCCGAGTTATCCCAACCGATAAATCCACTCCAGTAGTTTCCCTGCTGCTGGTGACTCCACTCTACTAAGGTGTCGCCTACGTACTTTACCTGTGCTTGGTTGTTGATAAATTGATTACGATAAATTTTGTTCCCCTCGCCTCCCATGGCCATATAAATACCAATTTCACTGTGGCCAAAGTGGTTTTCATAAATACGATTATCGCGGGCACCATAGATGAACATACTTTTACCCTCATCACCCGTCGGCATTTTGGGCTGAGGATTAACGATATTATCTACCTGATTTGCATGGATGTCTGAGTCATTGGTCATGTTTAGCAACACCCCAAAAGTCGCCGCATTGTCTACGCGATTATGATGGAGATTAATCCGCTTTGAGTTCATTAATGCATAACCGCCATCAACATCCACAGCGACATTATTTTTAGCTTCATCACCTTCGGTATACATGTAGTGAATACCGTATTGCTGAGATGAGAAATGATTGTCATCGATGAGGCTATTCTTACCTGACTCAAGGTATATCCCATCCCTCACATCTTTGATGGTATTCCCCTCAATCACCGCGTCATCAACCCTTTTTAGATAAATGCCATCGCCTCTGTCGAGTACAAAAAATTGCTTATTCCCTATGATGTAATTGTTATAAATCTCAATATCCGAGCTATTATCAGCCCGAATACCAAAGCCATCACCGGTTAAATTATTTCCAGAAATCACAATATTACTCATACCATCATTCACTAAGATGCCAGCATTAAGCTCGTACTGATCTGATCCCCAATTTAGTATTGTTAACTGCTCAACACGAACATCACTGCTTGCAATCGTAATGGCGCTGCCCTTGCCCTGGGCATCAATAATTGAACAAGGGTGTCCTATGAGTGTCAGAGGTTTGTTAATAACGGCATTGCCAATGTAAGGTTGGTCCTGCAGCAACACAGTGTCATGGGCGTTGGCTTCATCTATGACCTGCTGCAGCAAAATGACATTAAGCGAATTTTGCACGTCGGTGCCTGTCGAGTTTGCGAAAGCACAAGGGGCGCTAATGACACCGATTAACCACAACCCATTAAGCAAAAATTTAACCATGGTTTTCCTCACTTTCGCCTCGATTTACCTTGGCAATGAATCATCACTCACCATACTGTGAATAGACGCTATAACAGCGCAATAATATCGGCTAATATCCTAAGTCAATTAATGATGGCTCATGCCTTCGCCGAGTAATTCGATAGTAATATCATCAAAGCCTAATACCGCGCCGCCATATTCATTGGCAAACTGCTCTGCGGCGTTAACTGTGCTGAATGAGGCAACAGCAGAACCCATCACAGCTTGACGACTTGTACCGTAAACATAGGTGGCAGTTTTACCGTCAATGAAATGTTCATCTTTAGGATCATCCCAAGATGTTGCCGCCATATCGTGTACCCAAATTTGTGTCACCTGACGGGCATTTTCTGGCTGAAGTAAGAAACTAAACATGTCACGGGTTGAGCAAAAAGAAGGATTTTTTTCCACATTTTTCAGTTTTAGCTGGCCTTTGGGGCCTGGATATTTGGTGATCATCATGCCGCACATATGGCAACGATCGTGTTCATGTATTGCATGTGCATGACTATCAGCCTCTGTTGTAACATTGTCAGGTTGGCAGGCAAATAAGAAAGGAACGAGTAACAGTAGCGATAGTATTTTTTTCATTTCAGTTTTCCAATTCAATACAGGCTATTACCTGGTAAAAAGAATCACCCTTAAAAATGACTAAGGGAAGACATAAGACTTAAGGGTGACTCTGGCAACACTAAATTGCGTATGTTTGACCTGCATATAGGATAAACAGACGTAAACACATCATGCCGCTAATGGCACATACGCCTGATAGATAGAACGCTTTAGCAGAATGACTAAAGGTTTTACCGGTGGCAAAGTTAAGTAGAATAGGGCCTAAGAACCCAACACCTACGACACCAATCCAGAACAAGTTTGCCCACACACCAGAGGTAAATGCAGCAAAAGCTGACTGCGCCCCTGCATTTCCTGTAGCAAGTGACATCGCAATCATGCAAATAAACAAAATTTCCGCAATCATGATTGGCCATTCAGCTCCATGAAGAATTTTAAGTTCACTGCTATGCATGTCTTCTTTAAACAAGAATACAGACAACATTTTTGACGCTGCAGCACCCGCTGAAACACCCGACGCAATGAATAACGCAGGTAATACTGCAGTATTAATGAGCGGGAAACGGATTAACGCTGAAATCAAGAAACCGGTATAAGCACACACTGCTGCTGCTAAAATTAACGCCGTCACTTCGCAAGGCTTACGAACGGGTTTAAGCATAGTAATAATAGGCAACAAGAAGTTGAGCGCTGGTATGGTTTTGATTTCATCTTCAAAGGCATATAAACACAACACTGCAGTTAGCGGGATGTATACACACAGTGCAATTACCCCGATAGACATCACTGAAGTGAAGTTATAGAACACCAAAATACGCCAGAAGAATAATGGGTTAGTTAAGTCTAAAACCAGACATAACATCCCAAGTGCAATCGTCACGAATGAGATTAAACTGGCAGCTTTGTATAATGGTGTCGTAACTGTTTGCCCCTTAAAGAAGCGAATAGCCAATGCCACTACTAACGAACCACCCGAAATACCGGCTAAGAAAAGGTAAACCGCAATTGGCCAAGGCCATGCCACCCCTTCAGATAAGCCCATGGTAAATTCCATTGAACCGTCCATCTTATACCCCCAATTTTACGACTGGAATGTAACGAAGGCTTGGTTCGGTACCAAACTGCGGTTTCATACGTACAGAGTCTTTTACCGCTAATAACTTATTAACGTATGAGGTTGGATCGTTAGCATCGCCAAAGATCAACGCATCATATTTACACTGTTGCACACATGCAGGTAACTCACCTTTTGCCAGCTTACTGTTTAAACAAAAATCACAGTTATCGGCGACATCAGTTTCTTCATTGATAAAACGTGCATTGTAAGGACAAGCGCCAATACAATATTTACAACCAGCACATTTACTGGCGTCCATGGTGACGATCCCAGTTTTAGGATCTTTATGTGCTGCACCAGTAGGACAAACGGCAACACAAGGCGCGTTCTTACATTGTTGGCAAGACACACGAACAAATTTACGCTCACAGTTACATGCTTCTTTGCCACAATGTGGACAGGCTTGCCCTTCCACACCACCCGATTGATGTTCCATCAACAATTTTGATTTGCCATCAGGTAAGTTATTAGCGACATTACATGCCTCTTTACACTCGCCACAACCGACACATTTATTTTGATCAAACACCATGACGTAATGAGGTTTATTGGCATCTTCGTTGTCATCTTTAACAGAACTACACCCCATAGGGCCTAGAATTAAAGAGGCAGCTCCCATGCCTTTTAGAAACCTCCGTCTTTCTATATTTTCACTCACAACATCCTCCCTAGTTCAGCCTTAGCTGACTGGTTTTTATTGGTTCGCTGCAAATTCAAATGACGAAATTAGCGACTCACTTCATCCAATTTAAATTCGGCTTTCATTATTGCGTTATTAATAGACTGTCTATTAAAAGATTGGGTTTGGTTGGTTTGTAGGATGCGCCAATGTTCAATGGCGACTGCATACTGACCATTAAGGTAAGCATCAGTTGCCAATATCATTCGGGTATTAAGCTCGTCACGTTGTAAATTCAACGCAGTATCAATAACCTTGCGTGCATCAGGTAAAAACTGACGACCATCGCGGTAATACATTGATGTGGCTTGCATGCCTAATAACCCGGCATCTTCGCCGACTAGCTCAATAAGCTGACTTAACGTATCGACAGAATCGGCATACATGCCACCTTCTGCATAAGATTGCGCTAACGCCATTAATGCCATTTCATTAGTCGGTTGCTGCTGTACTTGTTCTCGCCCTTTTGTGATTTTGGCTGCGATCAAATAATCTACCGAGTCATCCACTCGCCCTTTATCCCAACCTTGGAAATGTCCTCCACTGGCATATATAGATAACGAAAAGATCAATACAATTGCCGACATCCACAAAGGGTATTGGTAAGCACCAACATCTGCGAAGTCATCAGGTTCAACAGATATGGTGCTACCCATTTCGGCATTTGTATTGGTTGCTTTCACCACAGTGCTGCTCAAATTACGGTTATATGCACAGTGATGAATCCAGAAGAGTCCGATAAATATACTCAGACATACTGCGATACCTAAGGCCAGAATATTCATAAGTGTCTCTTCTTTCTTTAAAAAACGATTAAGTGTTGTCGCTTAGTGAGAGCCGTGTGAGCCCATTGCGCCGTTCATACCCATACCACTTAGGCCCATGCCTTTAGCGTTTTCACTTGGCTTTTCAGACTTCACTAACTCGACTTCAAAAATTAATGCGGTATCACCTGGAATATCGCCAGCGCCATCCTTGCCATAAGCCAACTCTGATGGAATAACAAAGCGGAATGTTGACCCTTCTGGCATAAGACGTAAGCCTTCTTCCCAGCCTGGAATAGCGGTTAATAATGCAAAACGAACAGGGTCTGTGGTTTCATCAAATACTGTGCCGTCAACCATCGTGCCTTTGTACTTCACGGTGACAACATCTTCCGCTTTAGGTTTTACGCCTTCACCCATTTTGATCACTTCGTATTGCAGACCAGATTCTGTAATGGTGACGCCATCTTTGTTTTTGTTTTCAGCTAAGTAAGCTTCACTGGCTTGCTTGCTTTCAAGGGCAATTTGTTTCATTTTTTGCGAGCTTAATAAGTTCAGTAATTCACTGCGCTCATTTAAGTAAGTGAGTACTTCTTCATCCGACATTTTTTGCTCATTTTTTAGCGCATCAATCACACCATCAATGACTTTTTGCACATCAACTTGAGCACCCAACTCTGTTTGGTTATAAATTTGACTGGATAGGTAATTACCAATCGAAGCACCCATACTGTAGGAATGTTTTTCAATATCATTTTCAACGTTTTCAGTAGCAAAACTTCCTGCTGAAAAAACCAAAGACATACAAGTTGCAACTGCTAAAGTGCTTTTAGTTAATAGCTTCATTCGATGTTCTCTCTTTAAAAAGTTAACCTGCAGACAACAAGCCTCAGGCTGTTAATCGGTAATAAAATCGTTATGGTTTTTCTATGACTCTGCCAGACAAGCGCCAGCCGTAAATTCCTTCGGCCATATGTCTAACTCCTGTGTACCCGAGCTTTACTGTTTCGCGAGCAGCCATCGCACTCGAAGTGCATAAGGTATTTGCACAGTAGAAAACCATCACGGCATCCTTATTTTTTGGAAGTAACTCTTTCCAGTTCTTCACATTGAAATACACAGCGCCTGGAATAAATCCTTCAGCCCATAATTCCAATGTGTTTACATCAAAAAAATAAACATCTTCATTGCCCACTAATGACTCAGCTTCACGCATTGAAATCGGATTAAGCTGAATATTGCTCATTTTTACAGGGATTAAATCTCCCCCAGCCCCAGCAAAGACTTGTGCTTGCACGGCAATAAACAACGAGACAGAAATCAGGAGGTTGCTAAGTAGTTTTTTCATGGTCTTTCTCTCTAAATATCTCGGCATCGGCTGATGCCGAGCTATTAAAAATGGCAACGAGCGATTGCTCATTGCCATCTGGGTTCTACATTTTTTTACCATTAATAATGGCTTGAGCTTGGGTCACGTAAGTTAATGCTGCGTCGATACGTTTTTGGGTATAACGCGCACCATGAACACCCCAAGAACCGTCTTTTTCAAGTAAGGTCACTGCATCTTGAGCTTTATCAGCCAACAGAAGTACTTGTGATTTATCTTCAACAGATAACTTAGTCACTTCTAGTAATTGGTCGATAGCTTCAAGTGCACCAACAACTTGAGCGTAGGTTTCTTTAATTGGTGTTTGGAACTTCATGACTTCGCCGTAGATCTCTTGTTGATCTTCGTAGTGTAGGCTTGGGTCAAGTTCAGATTGGAACTGACTATGACAACCTTTGCCATTTACAACGTTATCATCAGAGGTCGCAGTACGAGCACAAGACCACATTAAGTCTAAGTAGTTATTACCATCTGCGTTCTTCGCAACAGTCCAACCTTTAGTCGTCGCTTCACGAGACTTGCCTTCTGGTGGATTTAGCGTTTTCTGAGTTGGGTCAATTTCGATTTTCCACATGTGAGACTTACGTACGGCATCGAAACCAGCTTGATCAGGGAACTGCATTGCGGTGAAGTTTTCACAGCTGCCCATGTTAGGCATGTGACAACTTGTACAACTTTGCTCGCTATGAGTTTTCGTATTGTCAGCAATTTCTGCTTGCGCAGCGTGACAGTCTGAACACTCTTTCTTCATTTTCGGTTTGGTATAACCAGACTTCCAATCGTTGCTTGTCACTTCATGCGGATCATGACACGTGGCACAACGCATGCCTTTTTCATAATGCATAGAAGCAAACATTTGCGATCCTTCAGTACCACATGATGGACATGCAGACTTCATTTTCACACCGAAGGCATACTCAAGTTTCTCTTGACCTTGTTCAGTATCAGCTAACTCATCAACATAGTTGAAACGTTGGTGACAACGTTCACAGTTAGATGGCATACCACCGCCATTACCGCCGTCTAAGTGACCACCAGCGCCGTGACACTCTTCACAAGCAATACCTTTAGAAATCGTATGCTCACGAAGTTTTTCAGGGTCGCCTAATGCCGCTAAGTACTCATCTTTGCTTTGGAAGTCGAACTTGAAGCTATGACAAACTTCACAGTAAGAACTCGCTGGTTGGAACAACATTTCTTTTTCGTATTTCGCACCGTACGAGCTCATGCCCACTTGGTGAGAACCACTTAATCCAAATGCTTTACCTTCGTTTGTTGCAGGGAACTCTGGAATGGCAGCATTAATTTTTGCCGCCATTTCAGGGGTAAGCCACTCCGCCCAACCACGTGAGAATTGGTTACCACCAGCAACCATTTTACCGGTGCCATCTTTTAGTAAACCATCACGGATATGGTAAGTACCACGCACCATCCACGCATCAATGAAACCGTATTTTGTACGAGGCGTACCAACGGTTGCATAAATAGCATCAGGGGTAATACCGTCAGGTAAGATAGAAGTATCTTTAGTGTTGTACATGGTTTTGTTCAAATCGTTATCGACTTCTGGATGCTCTCCAGGGAAACGAATTGTTTTAGAGTGACGAGAACGACTCCATGCTTCATATTGCACAGCATGACACTCACCACATTTTTCAGGTCCAACAAACTTGTTCGGATAATCTAAAATAGATTTTGCCCCCAGGCGATATTGCACCGCACTTGGACGACCAACACGTTTGCTGTACTTCGGGCTATTACCAGTATCTAAATATTCTTCACCACGGTCACTAATGTGGTAATCACCCACTAAGTTACCTTCTTCATGGTATTTAAATAATGGATGGTTTTGAAATAAGTAATCAAAAAGTTCTTTTTCTTGAACAATATAATCTTGCAGCGTTTTAACGCCTTTTGCTTCTTCATCACCATTTGGGGCTGCAAGTACTTTTTGAGCTGTTTTACCCATGGCTGGCACACTATCATATTTACCAGCTGCAGTTGCATTGCCAACAATGCCAAGACAAACTAGCACGCTTAGTGCTGTCATCTTGTATTTAGCCTGTTTCATTGTCCCACTCCTAATCATCATTATTTTATATTTTGTCGTCGAACCTGGCAGTTCAGCGAACGATATAATTAATTTGAGCAAGAGTTATTTTAAAGCTAATAAGCCATCAAAAATTGAGCTAGATCACACCAAAAAACGCCTTACAGATAATAAAAGATAAAAGCAAAAATAAACATTAAAATCAGACATCTATAGTTTATTTTATTTTATTTTTTATATAAAAAGGCGATTTTTTTATCTGTGAAAAATAATAAATATTACTTTTATAAAATAAAAACTATTCACTGGGAAAATAGTAAGATCCATCTCACAGAAAGTTAATACTAAGATAGTTAACCTCTACTCAAGGTTATTTAGGCACAACATAATAATTATAAATTTAGACTAACAAATAACATTAATACGGATTAACTTTTAATATCATTGAATATTTAAATTCCATTTCATTTATTTAGAAGTTATTAAAAAACACATATATAATAGGTAATAATATGATTCCTGAAATTGGACATTTACTATTAATAATAGCGACTGTGCTATCATTATTATTAGCTATTATACCTATGCTTGGTTTATCGAATAATAATGATTATTTAATTAGCTATTATCGTCTACTCAGTAATATGATGATTAGTGCATTTATTGGTGCCATTATTTGTTTAGGCATCAGCTTTATTACTAATGATTTCTCTGTTGCTTATGTCGCCGATCATTCCAATACGCAACTTGCCACATTTTATAAAATCGCTGCGATTTGGGGGAGTCATGAAGGATCAATGTTGTTTTGGGTATCGGCCATCGCCCTGTGGACTGCGATTATTGCCAATACTCATGCTAATAATCATCATGCGTTTTTTATTCGTACCGTATCGGTACTAGCATTAGTGATTTTTGGTTTTAGCTTATTTATCATTTTCACTTCTAATCCTTTTGTTAGATTACTGCCGAATTTTCCTATTGAAGGGCGAGATTTAAACCCTATCTTGCAAAATATCGGGCTGATTATTCATCCTCCGTTATTATTTCTTGGCTATGTCGGTTTAACAGTATGCTTTGCAGCATCTGTCGCCGCGCTAATTGGCAAGGAATTTACTCAGCAACATGCACGTTATCTAAGACCTTGGGCATTAATGGCCTGGGTATTTTTAACTGGCGGGAATGCATTTGGCTCATGGTGGGCTTATAACGAGCTTGGTTGGGGTGGTTGGTGGTTTTGGGATCCGGTTGAAAATGCCTCATTTATTCCATGGCTTGTGGCTACGGCTCTGGTTCACTCAGTGACCATGAGTGAACGACTCGGACAATGTAAAAAGTTGACCTTATTCTTAGCTATTTTAGCATTTTCGCTCAGTTTATTAGGTACCTTTATTGTCCGTTCTGGCGTAGTGCAATCAGTCCATGCCTTTGCCGCCGATCCGACTAGAGGAATGTCGATTTTATTCCTGCTAATTGTATTTGCTGGTAGTGCTTTAGGTTTATTTGCCACCCGAGCGCAATACATTCAGACCCGAGATAAATTTGCTCTGATATCCCGTAATAGCCTTCTGCTAATAGGTAACCTATTATTTGTTGTCGCCGCATTATCTGTCTTATTAGGGAGCTACTACCCTATAATTTATCGCGTGCTCACTGGCGTAACGATTTCAGTAGGTGCTCCTTACTTCAACAGTATTTTTGTGCCAATTGTGGTGATACTAAGCCTATTAATGGGGCTTGCTCCGCTGCTACGTTGGCAAGTCGATAAACGCTCAAACCTCACTGTACCTGCAATATTATTGCTCATCTCAACAACCACTGCAGCGATATTCAATGTCGCACTCGAGCAGGCCAATGTATGGTTTTTCCTCGGATTAGCCTCTGTTACTTGGTTAGTGCTGACAATCATGGTTGCCATTATTCAGCACCAACAAGGTGCAGATAAACATCATAGCCGCCGATTTTATGCCATGTGCCTTGCACACCTTGGCGTTGCGATGGCCATACTTGCAGGTACCGTCGTTTCAAATCTTGAGCAAGAAGAAGTGCTCAGTATGGGGCCTAACCAAGGTAGAGAACTCGCCGGTTATACATTTGTCTTTGAGCAAACTCAGCATGTGACAACGCAAAGCTATGATGCACTGCAAGCCAATATCCTCGTAATGGATAGCAATGAAAATCCTATTGCGTATGTTTATCCGCAACGTCGCACCTTTAAAACCAACGGTATGCAAATGTCAGCAGCAGGTGTGCATTCGAGCCCGTTAAAAGACTTATATGTCTCAATGGGTACACCGCTAAATGACACCGAATACCTGATCCGTATCAGCTATAAACCACTGATAAATGGCTTATGGCTTGGTGCATTAATGATGATGATTGCAGGGCTAGTGGTGGTCTTTGGTTGTAAAAGTCCCTTATACCGCCATCAATCACAAACAGCTCGACCTCTAAAACAGCTTCAAACCTTGTCTCAATCACAGGCATTACAGGAGCCGACATCATGATATTTCCAACAGTTAATTCGTCCCGATTAGGCTCATTGAGTCATTTATCTCACATCTTGATTAGTCTGATTGTCAGCGTATTGATTGCCATCAGTGTAAAACCAGCAAGTGCTGAAGATATCACGATGCCAAACGAGTATAGCGCCAGTGAAAAACGTGCATTGGGGTTTGAAATTGCGCAAGAATTACGTTGTCCAATTTCCGACAATCGCAGTTTGTTTGATTCACAAACTCAAATTGCTAATGAACTTAAAGGCCATATTTTTCAAAAACTCGATGAAGGCCAATCTAAACAACAAATCATTGATTTTATGGTCGCTCGCTTTGGCGAACGGATCCGCTACACCCCAAGTTTCCACTCAGGCACGTTGGCATTATGGGTCATTCCACTTGGATTAATCTTACTTGCTGCTTTTGGTGGCATTGCTTGGATCAAAAAACAACAAGCCGACTCAGCGCCACAATCTTATGAGAATTATTATGAATAAATTACTTCCATTTACCATGCTATTACTGACTGGCAGTCTGCACCTTAATGCTGTCGCTAGTCCTAATGAAGCCAAAGTCTATGAAACCGGTGAACCTATCGCTAAACCTATGGTGATGTCCCGATTTGTCGAACTGCACAATGCCAGAAAAATTAAAGATATTGATTTCAAAGACCAACAATTAAAAACGGTCAATTTGAAGCAGCATCAAGGTAAATTGGTCATGGTAAACCTATGGGCAACATGGTGTGCGCCTTGTATCAAGGAAATCCCAGCCATGCAGGCGATTAAAGCGCGCAATAAAGATAATGACTTTGCTTTAGTCCCTATTTCGATTGACGAAGATCCAGCCAATATCCAACCGTTTTTTGAAAAACACGGTTTTGGAGAATATGCCACTTGGATCGATCCCGACAAAGACATTGATTACATCATGCCTGCAGATTTACTCCCTGCAAGTTTCTTTCTTGACGGCAAAGGGAATCTTGTTGGGTTTGTTCGAGGCTATATCGATTGGACTGACGAAGGTATTCAACCTTACTTAGATGGCTTAATTGCCAAATATGCCAATAGATAACAAATCAGTTTTAGTTTCATCATCACAAAAGGTTCTATTAACCTCCGCCCGATCCCTGTTTTATGGGCGGTTATTTTTATTATCTTAACGGTGACCCTGTGTCGCCGTTTTTCTTGTAGAACGAAGTGCAATTCATTACCATAATCGCCTATTTTATTAACTAGGCTTACTGACTCATGAAGTTATCTGTTTTAGACCAATCCATTTTTGACCATTTATACCGTGATATCAGAGAATTTCGCAGCACCTTTGATTTACCCATCGAAGATGCGACCAGCCTAGATGATAAAGCGGATACCCTACATACCTCACTCATCATTGAAGAGTTAACAGAGCTTGCTGAAGCTGACTGCCGTGTTGAGCAAGCTGACGCCATCGTTGACTCTGTTTATGTGCTTATGGGGCGTTTAGTGCATTTAGGCGCTAGCAAAATCACTGACCGCATAGAAATTAGTTACTTAGTTGATTTACTGTTATGTGTGGCTAACAATCGCGAAATTAACTTTATTGAATGTTGGGATGAAGTCCACTCAAGCAACATGAGTAAAGTATGCCGTAATGAGCAAGAATTAGCTGAAACAGTCGCCCATTATGCCAAGCAAGGCGTTGAAATTGTTGGCAGCACCAAAGGCGAGTTTATCATTGCTAAATGTGCAAAAGATGTAGAAATGGCGGGTAAAGTCGTTCGCCAAGGTAAGGTATTAAAATCGGTTTATTATCGACCTGCTGACTTAGCCAAATTAGTGAGTAACTAATCCAAGTAGGCCAGATTAAGTGCATTATCAATGCCGACTAATCAGCTCAAATGAATAACAATAATGCGCCTACGTTGGCGCATTTTTTTATGCACAATCTTCACCTATGCGCTTGGTAACAATTCGAAAGATTACGCCGCTTGATTATGTTCAACATTCACCAATGTCTCGAACACCTTTTCTGGCTCAGCAACTTGAATGTGCAATACGGTGAGCTTTTCAACTAATTGCCCTAACCCGCCAAAATACCATTGTGGCGTGTTAAAACGTATGGTGAGATTAGTCAGCTCGCCTCGCCCAATGGCCAGCTCATCATCAACAACCTTCTTGGCTATTTGATTCACCTCTACCGCTTCAATCTCATTAACATCAATCGCCATAAAGCCCCAAATGGCATTATTAATCACTAGTCTATCGCGGATTAAATACATTGAGTAATGCCGCGCGATACGATAATTCGCCACCAACATCACCAAGGATAAACTGATGATTGAAGACACGATAATCGCGGCTAATTCACTCCAGTGAACCAACATCATATAGCTGGCAATACAACTAGTTAAACAACCAGTAAGCATGAATAACAAATGCCAAGGCTTGGCACTCATTAACTTAATGTGGCTGAGGGCTGTAGGATGATGACGAGAAAACCATGGAATAGCGTAATACCAGTTTGTGGGTTCACCCGCCACGATAAAGGCAATAGACAGCGCCTTCTCATCCTTATCTGCATACATTTCTACCGCACTGACTCTCGGGTCGCCTTTTACCTTTCTAACCTTTAATAAGCCACGGATAATGGTAAATACCAAATAGCCTTCAATAATCAATAATACTGCAATGACGGGGTAACGCAGCCAAGCAATAAATTCAAAATATTCAGCGATATCAGCAGGGAAACTGAGCCTAGCAACCAGACTGCTTAAGCTGATAATCACAATCAGCTTCCACCATTTTTGGCCGCCTTTTTTAATAATGCAGTACCAATATGTCAACGGAATAATGATAAAGTAACCAATAGCAATCAGAGTTAATGTTAGCTCGTTACTACGATTTGCCAGTGTCTCTGGCGTTAACTGCACCCCCAGAGTAAACAGTACGATTGCCAACGCTAGAAAAATCAGTCGATATTTTACGACGGGCCTCATAGCAATATCCTTATCTGATTCATGTTGTTTTCCGTAACAGGTAAAGTTGCTGACTACTTATCGCAACTTGGCAATACTGAAACCCTATGATTATTCGGCAGCTAAAAACCAGCTTAGCCCTTGAATTGCCGCTGTTGGAAACGCCATATTATGGGTTGCCGCTTCAATCACCTGTAATCGAACATTGAGCGTTTGCGCAGCTGATAATCTGTTCTTTTGGGACAAAATCGCCTGAAACGCTTTCGCATCTGCCACCATGTCATGACCATACTCAGTTAGCGCTGCCGTTTCATATTCACCAATTGCGATATAAACCTTGGCATTAACGTCTTTTAGCATAAAGTCAGCGGAACGAAATTGCTTCATCAGCTGCTTGTCATCAAACCATAATGACGGACTACTCAATAGATAATGGTTAAATAACTGTGGCTGCTTTAGCAAAGCATAGGCGCCAAATAAGCCACCTAAGGAATGACCAATTAAGGTATTTTGACTAGGGTTAGTGCGATAGTGTTTATTAATATGAGGCATGAGCTTGTTTGCAATAAAACTAAGGTGTCTCTGGGCTTCACCGGTTTTACGCTTCCAGCTTTTATCTGAACTTGGTGTGTAGTCCCTTATCCGACTCGCTGCTGGACTCATGCCTTCTTGCCAATCAATGCCGACTAATATGGCTTTATCCATTTCCCGCATGTTCATTGGTAATCGTGTTACCCCAGATACCACCTGAAAGCTATACATGGCATCAGTCATATAGACTACAGGGTAATACTGAATCGGATCTTGTTCTTGATAACTGTTAGGTAATTTAATCCATATTTTATAGCTTCTATCGGAATCTTCTAAAATAATGGATGAGGTATTAGGAATGGAAAAGGCCTGCTCAGCCCTGACTGGCGCAGATAGGGTTAATAATCCCATTACCGCTACGACCAGCAAATAAACAATATGCATCAGCTATCCTTGTTGATGTTGTTTTTAGTGATGTGTCATTAATAATCTTGTGTTACAGCAAAGCTAAAACAAAAGGCTAAAAATAATAGCGTTAATCAGTTGTTTTAGCTTAATTTTGCAGCAATATTAGTATGGTAAAATATAATCAGCGACAAGTGCAATGAATAACGCAAAACCAGCCCAATTGTTATTTAAAAATGCCTTAAAACACAGCGCCCGTTCGCGACTATAAATCAGCCATTGCTGATAAGCACTGAATACAATAAAGCTGCTAATACCAATGCCGTAAAACAGTCCTCGTTCAGCTGACCAACCGGCACATATAAAACACGTCAGTGCGGCAAGTTGAAACAACGCTATCCATTGGCGATCGTAACTGCCAAATAAAATGGCAGTAGACTTAATGCCAACTTTTAAATCATCATCCCTATCAACCATGGCATACATAGTGTCGTAAGCCACAGTCCAGCACCAATTAGCCGCAAATAACCACCATGCCTCAACAGGCACATAACCAAGCTGGGCGGCATAGGCCATCGGGATTGACCAGCTCCACACTATCCCCAAAAACATTTGCGGCATATTCGTCACCCGTTTCATAAACGGGTACATAATGGTGAGAATAATCCCCACCACCGAAAGCTTAACCACGAGTGGATTTAAAAATAACACCAAGCTAAACGCAATCAGCGCCATGACGATAAATAACATCAACGCTTCTTTGCTACTGACTTCACCTGAAGCGAGTGGCCTGTTTTTCGTTCGCTCGACATGGGCGTCTAATTTTCTGTCGGCAAAGTCATTAATGACACACCCACAGGCACGCATGATAAATACACCAAATACAAAGATAACCAGTACCTTTACATCAGGCATGCCACCAGCAGCTAACACCAGCGCCATCAAACATGGCCACATGAGTAATAATGTCCCAATTGGCCTGTCTAAACGTGTTAACCGTTTATAAACTGAAATCTTTTCTTTAAGCGTCCATGAGGATACTGCCATGGCTAACTCACTCCCACTTTTTGAAGTTTTATCACTTCTTATTCGCCATGATGAACTGGCGTTATTTATGTGTGTTTGCCAAATGAATAATTTAACATGCTAAGGGCGTGTTAAAACACTTGTTTATCGTGGATATAACGACAATGGTCACCATTTGTTCAAAATCTCGTTCCAATACCAATTATCCTATCTATCCCATATCAGATCATTGGGTTCAGAAAAACTAAACAGCCCTTCATCAACTGAAAAAGCGGTTTTGGAACGACATATACCGCCTAGCAAGACTCTAGCTTTGCTAGTGAGACCAATAACCACTTACTGCCAAAGTCAGTAAAGTTAACTTGCACTCTCGCTTTATCCGCTGTGCCTTCAAAGTCAGTGACAATGCCTTGACCAAATTTAAAGTGTTTCACCTTTTGACCCACTTTAAAGCCACTGTCATTGGCAATTGATTGGCGAGGTACATTGAAACGACTGCTCATTGCTGGCGCCGAAACTGATGCCTTCATACGGATTTCTTCAACATATTCAGACGGTATTTCACCAATAAAGCGAGAAGGACTGGCATAATCTTCACGGCCATAAATACGACGTGATTCAGCATAACTGATGTAGAGTTTTTGCATCGCACGGGTCATACCCACGTAACACAAGCGGCGCTCTTCATCTAAACGGTCGCCTTCATCCAGTGCCATTTTGCTTGGGAAAATCCCTTCTTCAACACCCGCCATAAACACCACAGGGAACTCAAGACCTTTGGCCGAATGCAAAGTCATAAGCTGCACAGCATCGGTAAACTTATCCGCTTGGCCTTCGCCCGCCTCTAATGCCGCATGAGATAAAAAGGCATTCAGCTCGCCCATATCTTCTAACTCTTCTGGCATTTCAAAGCTACGGGCAGCGGTGACTAATTCATTTAAGTTTTCTACGCGAGACTGAGCTTTTTCGCCTTTTTCGGCTTCGTACATTGCACGCAGACCTGAGCGCTGAATCACGGTATCGGTCATGCTATACAGACTCATATCTAAGGTGTCTGTGCGCATACCAATCACTAAATCCATAAAGCCATTAACTGCGTTCGCCGCTCGGCCTGTTAATACTTTTTCTTCTATCAAGCGAACACTGGCTTGCCACATGGTCATTTCTTGCTGACGCGCTGTAGAGCGAATAATCTCTAAGGTACGGTTACCAATACCACGGGTTGGCGTGTTAACCACACGTTCAAAAGCGGCATCATCATCTTTGTTGTTGATAAGTCGCATGTAACCCATGGCATCTTTAATTTCTTGACGCTCGAAGAAGCGTAAGCCGCCATAAATTCGGTAAGCTAAGCCTTTATGCAGCAACGCTTCTTCAAGCACACGAGACTGTGCATTAGAGCGATATAAAATGGCGCAATCAGCTAAATTGCCACCTTTTGCATGCCATTCAGCCATTTTGCCGACAATAAAACGGGCTTCATCCATTTCGTTAAAGGCGCAGTAAACAGAAATAGGCTCACCCGCTTTATCTTCGGTCCACAGTTTTTTACCTAAACGCTCAGGGTTATTAGCAATTAATTCATTCGAAGCATTCAAAATGTTAGCTGTTGAGCGATAATTTTGCTCAAGCCTAACGGTATTTGAACCAGGGAAGTCATTTAAAAATCGGTGTAAGTTTTCAACTTGCGCCCCGCGCCAGCCATAAATGGACTGATCGTCATCACCGACAATCATCACATTGGCAGAATTACCGGCAAGCACTCTGATCCACGCATATTGAATGGCGTTAGTATCTTGAAATTCGTCTACCAAAATATGTTTAAAGCGCTCTTGATAGTGCGCTAAAACATGGGGTTTATTGAGCCATAACTCGTGAGCACGTAAGAGGATTTCAGCAAAATCGACTAAGCCTGCACGATCGCACGACTCTTGATAAATCTTATAAATATTTAATAAGTTCTGCTCAATCGGAAAGTTGCCGGCATCAATATGTTTAGGGCGTAATCCTTGGTCTTTTTTGCCATTAATGTAACCTTGGCATTGACGTGGCGGGTATTGCTTTTCATCTAAATTGAGGCTTTTTAAAATACGTTTAAGTAAACGTAATTGGTCATCAGAATCGATGATCTGGAAGCTTTGCGGTAAATTCGCATCTTGATAATGAGTCCGCAGTAAACGGTGGGCTAACCCGTGGAAGGTACCAATCCACATGCGGCCCATATTCGTACCGACGACCTTCTCAACACGCTCGCGCATTTCTGCCGCCGCTTTATTGGTAAAGGTTACCGCTAAAATGGAGTATGGACTTTGTTGTTCAACCTGCATCAACCAGGCAATACGGTGGGTTAATACCCGTGTTTTACCACTGCCTGCTCCAGCTAAAACAAGCATGCTAGAAAGCGGGGCACCCACTGCTTCGCGCTGCATTTCATTTAAGCCGTCTAATAAAGATGATACGTCCATTGGTCCTCCCAAAAATCAGGCGGGCAGTATATCAGTTCAATGGCATCTGATCCTAGGGCGCAAAAAGGCTTAATCGTATTAGCGCGGATAACCAGCGATAAATATCTCAATTAATGTTGATGGATACTCAAATTAAGAAGGAGATAAATAGGTAATTGTGCATTTAAAAGGGAGTGAACTGCGACTCCCTTTTACTTTTCACTAAGAGCTACGCTCCGCAGAACCAGCGACATTTAAACAGCAAAATTTCCAACGGAGAATCATCTGGCTTTAAACTTCGTTTGTGGTTCTAACGCGTTTCTGCCCCATAACGAGCTAGCAAGAGAAACTCATGTGGCAGTGAGCGGAAATATCCCCTTATCTTTTCTAATGTATTGCGCACTATATCTGACTTTGAAGTACTAGATAGAAACACAGTTATAATTGTACGCAGATGACTCGCGAGTATAGTGAGCAAAAAATCGGGTGATTTATGCTCGATAAACTGCTAGTTTTTTGATAAGTTGTTGAATCTAAAGTTATTGATAAAAGGTTGTAGAGACCTCTACATCAAAGCGCTCACTTTTGCGGGCTTGATATTAATAAAACGGGTGTTAAATTTTCATTTTATCAATACTAAACAGTCGGTTGGCTTGGTATCGTTGCTACTAAGTTGAATTTTGTCAGGAATATTATCGAGCAGCTATATAATAAGCTGTTAGCAGTACAAGAATATGAATCGAATTTTAGTGTTAATTTTAAGCTTTTTTACTTTTGAAGCATTAGCGTGTTCAATGATGCCAACTTCAAAGTATTTTGATATAACGGGCAAAGGTACAATTAAACCTGTTACACCTGTTTTTGAGTTAGATGGTGTTCACAGAGGTACTGATGATGGAAATCACGGTTCATGTTCTGATGCAGGTTCTATTATTTTAAAACTCAAAAATATTCCAAATATTGAACAAGGTTATATTTTTGAAATAGCAGAGGGCACATTTGAAGATACTCTGTTTACTGACAAAGCAATTACCCTTGCTGACTTCCTTGAAGAAAAAGATAAATACTATTTCATCTGGTTTGATGGTAATTCGGAAGAGCAAGAAGCCTTTGATATAAGAATAAAAATTACAGCAGTATCAGAATCAGGTATTAAAAGTGAACCACAGTATTTAAATGTATCTCATCCGGGTGTTCAAAAGCCTTGGTGGAAAATTTGGTAAGTACTGCTAACAAGTCGTTAAAGCAGGACAAATAACAGTTGGCTTTTGCTACTGCGTCGCTTATTTTAGCCAACATATTATTTGCCTCTTAACGAGGCGTTATGTGCCTAAGGAGTTGTGATGGAGTACGATATGTCAAATGCTTATGCTCTCAAGGCTCTTATGGAAAGAGTTTTAGGTAATAAAGCTTGGCGTGAATTAAAACATTGCCAAGACTTAGCAACTTGGAAAAAGTATTCTAAAAGGTTAATTTCCGCAGTTCATGCTTCAATTGTGTCAACTGTTCAGGTCTCTGATGAAGCTTGGTTCGAAGAAATATCTTTTGAAGTTGAGCATGCTAAAAAAAGTTTGGATACTGCAAAAGAACTAGATGTACTTTTTGCTAACTTATCGGCAGCTCTTGGCACGATTAGCTTTTTACAAGTTGGTTTATTACCCCAAAGGCATCAACAAGATAATGTAGCTACTCGCCCTGGTAGTAACTGGAAGTTAGATGTTGTTCGTTCTGTCCAATATGTACAGAGTAATAATCAAAAAGAGTTGCAAGCGGCACATAACAAGTCGTTAAAGCAGGACAAATAACAGTTGGCTTTTGCTCCTGCGTCGCTTATTTTAGCCAACATATTATTTGCCTCTTAACGAGGCGTTATGCCTAAAGGAGAATACAATGAGTAACAGTTTATTTATTGGTGCCTCCCAAGAGTTAGATTTGGCGAGCAAGCTTACTAGCGAGGGGATAATAGTTTCAACGCCGCTAGTTGATATCGGAGTTGACCTTATTGCTTCCAATAAAGATTTTTCAAATAGTATTCCAATTCAAGTAAAATATAAAAGTGTAGAAAGGAACATTTTCTTTACTGGAAAAGAGATAGATTCATACAATTCTAAGAATGTTTATATTGCTTATTATTTAGCTCAAGAGTCATGGTTTATGCCATTCTCAAAATTCCTAGAGTTGGCGGAGCGTCCAGAAGGAAGAAAAGATCGAGCAGGTTACATAAAAGTAAAAGATAAATCTACTGAGTTAGCGCAATATAAGGGCAAGCAAGGCTTTACTTTAATGATAGATGCGATAAAAAATGCATAACAAGACCAAGCAAAGGACAGCCAACCGCTTGCGCCTTTTGCATCCCTGCGGCATTTTAATGCAAAAGTCACAATCAATTGTCAGCCCGTGTTGGCGGCGTTAACAGCACAAGATGAACTTTCTCTGGAATCTGATATTTAAGCGAGATGTTAAAGTTCCATTAACTCAAATTTTGGAACAGACTTTGGCGTATCTTGAAAAGTCGGAAGACTCCATATGGTCAGATATGGAAGTCGATGCAACAGTGAAGCTAATCAATAAGCAATTACATTTGCTAAAGAGTTCAGGCAAAGTTAATGTGAGTAAACTCAATTACTTGTTTTTACCAACAGCTCCATTGCAAGAAATCGCAATGGAGAATGGTTGGGTAGATGAGTATTTAAAACTAGCAGAGCAATTTGATAGTCATATGGCAAAATACTGCTAACAAGAAACTATAGTTAAGCACTCACTCATTTCTGTATTAAGCCTGAATTTCAGCAGCCACCACTGAAATCTCAACCAACAATGCTTCGCGCGCCATTTTAGCGGCCACACAAGCTCTCGCTGGTGCATAACCTTCAATCACCCATGCATCCCAAACCGCGTTCATTTCAGCGAAGTAAGACATATCTTTAACGTAGATGGTGGCAGATAATATGTGTTTTTTATCACTGCCTGCTTGCAATAATAACGCCTCGACTTTATCCAGCATGGTTTGGGTTTGTTCGGTAATGTCCTTCGTCGCATCTTGGCAAACTTGACCACATAAGTAGATAGTACCGTTATGTTTTACAATGCGGCTCATACGTTTGCTGGTTTCTATGCGTTCTATTGTCATGCTGTTTTCTCGTTTATCACTGAAGTAAGTGCCCTATTATCAGCCATAAAAAACCATAAACACAACTGATAATCCCTCATTGTCTCTTCAACCACTATTTCAGCTTAACCCCGTTCAGGTGTGAGCTAACCAGCGAAAAATCGCCTCTGAATTGACAAGTAAATCACCCACTTATTACACTGATTGTGCGTGTCACTCATATAAGACCACAGTATGCACATCAATGATTTAGAGTTATTTATTGCCGTAGCCAAATTAGGCAGTTTTTCCAAAGCAGCTGAATCACTTGATACCCGACGGGCGTTAGTCAGTCGTCGTATTGCCGACTTAGAAAAACACCTCGGTGCGCCACTCTTTATCCGTACCACTCGCGCAATGTCGTTAACCCCCAACGGTGAGCAATTTCTTGAACAAGTAGAGCCTCTGGTTAACCAGCTTCGAAATGCAGCTCATGTGTTGCGAAACGATCGAGCTGAAGTCCAAGGACGAGTGAGAATTGGCCTTATTCCATTCACAGACAGATTGTTAGATAAATACATCGCAGAGTTCGTCACTAAATACCCTAATGTTCAGTTAGATATTTTTATGGTGAATGGGGGTTATAAAGAGTTGGCGCGACTCGGACTAGATTTTGTATTGGATACTGGGACGCTTGATGACAGTGGGTTTATTGCTAAAAAACTGGGTACTTTGAACCTTAAATTATTTGCATCGCCGCTTTACATAGATAAAGCTGCTGACATTCATGATGTCACCGATTTAGAGGATCATTCATTTATTGGCAGTCGTTCAATCAATGGTATGGTCGACACCAAACTTAAAATGGGCGATCAAACCATTGAGGTCAAATACAATATCATCACCAACGAGCTGAATTCTTTATATAGCTTTTGTTTGGCGGGTGCGGGGATCTCAATGCTACCTTATAGTATTGCAGCTGAAGCCATTGCATCAGGTAAACTCGTCAGTGTGTTACCTGAAATTGAATCGACTCCCATCGACACATTTTTAGTCTATCCAAGTCGTAAACATATGACTGCAGCAGCTAAGTTATTTGCCGACACCATTGTTGATATGGCCACGTCTCTTATTGAAACCGAAACGGGCTATTACAAGGGTGCTAAAAACGATACCAAAACAGAATTAAAAAAGGCATAAGCGACGACCCTATGCCTTTTGGAGCGATTAACCAGCGTTAACTTAGAACTTGTAATCTAAGGTTAAGTACACTTGTTGGCTGTTATCAATATCGACGCCATTTTTACTGTAGTCTTGTTCTAAATAACGGTAACCCAAGTCAGATGAGAAATGTTCGTTCCATTGGTAGGTGACGCCCGCTTGACCACCCCATGCAAAATCCGCTGACGCTTTACCTGCCACTTTATTATCATTGCCGCCCGCTGTAACCCCCATAAACAAATGCGTGTTGTTTGCCACAGGGATCATATAGTCGTAAGACACTAACCAAGAATACTGTTCATGTTTGTACTTTTGATCGTCAATTGAGAACTTGTCTTCCATGTAACTGAACGTTCCCGTAATACGATGCTGCTCGTTAATCAATAAACCTGCTCGAAGCTGCACTGGTAAGCCGTCAGTATCTTTTTTTATGTCACCATTAATAGTATCGGTTTGATAACCCGTACCAGCACCAATAAAGTATTCAATGTCAGCAGCTTGAGCATTGGCTAGCATCATAGAAGAGCACAGTGTTGTCATTAAAATTGTTTTCATTTTCATCAGATTCACCTCATCAAGCACAGTAAGAAAGTCAGTCCTAGATTGCGTTCTCAATCCAGATGCCCTCACTGTACTTGGCTGAAATTCACTTGAGAAGATGACAAAAAGCAGACTCTTAGTCTCTTAAAAAGAGACAATTAATATGATGTTATCCATGTTACCGCTTTGATAAATTGATATTACCCTCAAGTGAATAACAACAAGCCACAGAATAAAAACCTGAAATTATAAGCAAATAAACCATATCAGCCGTTATTAAATTCAATAAGTCATCAATTTATTTAATCCTTAGCATATTCTGATTGTCTCATTTTATAAGTAAGTGAAACTACTCATATACCGCTACTTAATAAGTGAATATCTGAATAAACTGCCCTCATTAATTATGAGGTGTTCCATGAAAATGAAAAAAATCACTAATCTGACTCAACTTGCACTTATTACTGCGATGGTCAGCGGCTGCAGTCAAGACGCTACTGTTGCAAATAAACCAACTCAACCAGTTTCTGTCATTGTTATCGGTGAAAATAACCAAAACCATGACTTGCGCTTTTCAGGTGTATTAGAAGCCCAAGAAAAGGCACGTCTTGCATTTAGAGTGGCTGGAACCCTAATTGAAATAAACGCTGCACAAGGTGATTACGTCGAAAAAGGACAAGTGATTGCCCGTCTTGATCCCCATGACTACCAAGTCAGAGTTGCAGAGCTGGAAGGCCGTTTAGCTGAAGCGAACGCAAGTTACTATCAAGCTAAAAATGAGTTAGACCGCACCCAGATGGCGACCACAGACAATGCTATGTCTGATGTCAGCTTAGATCGTGCTAAAACGGGGGTAGCAAGAGCCAAGGCTGCCGTCACTGTTGTCGAGCAAAATCTAAAACAAGCTAAAGATGCCCTTAACTACACTGAGCTCGTCGCGCCATTTAGCGGCATTGTAGGTCAACGCTCATACGATAATTTTGAACAAGTTTCACCAGGGCTTGCCTTTGTCACCTTGCATCAACCTGAAAAACTACAAGCCATTATCGATATTCCAGAAACGATGTTACCTGCGTTTTCTCAAGGCCAAGCTGCCAGTGTATTCACTAATGAAACCAAGGGTGCTGCAAGTAATGGCAGCAAGGCGCTTAACGGCACAGTGATCGAAATAGCCAGTATCCCAGATAGCATTAAACGCACCTTCTCGGCGACCATTGCACTTAACGAAAAGCAAGATCATCTCTATCCAGGCAAAGTGGTCAATGTACGTATTGCAGATCAAACTCTCGACAACAACAGCATTTGTTTACCAGCAAGTGCGTTAGTCAGTCGTCAAAACATCACCCAATTGACCAAGATTGTTGATAGTAAAGCGGAGCGTGTTGATGTGAACGTCATTAAACAAGGTCGCAACCATGTTTGTGTGCTTGGTGACATCAAGATCAATGACACCGTCATTGTGGCTGGTAGCGCCTTTATTCATGACGGCAAAGTCGTTGAAAATATCATTTCTGTGAGAGGTTCATGATGAATTTAGCTGAATTTGCCATCAAGCAGCGAGTGTTCGTGTGCTTCTTTACCGTGCTATGCATCATTGCAGGTATCTACTCTTATTTTGACTTAGGTAAACTTGAAGACCCATCATTTACCGTTAAAACGGCTGTTGTGGTGACACTCTATCCAGGTGCTTCTGCATCGGAAGTTGAAAACTTGGTAACAGACAAAATAGAAACCAAGCTACAAGAAATGAGTTCATTAGACACGCTGCGCTCATTATCTCGTCCAGGTATGTCGATGATTTTTGTCGATCTACATTCGACCATATCATCAGAAAAACTGCCACAAGAGTGGGATTTACTGCGCCGTAAAGTCAATGACGTAAAACTCAGTTTGCCGCTCGAAGCCCAAATCAATATCGTCCAAGACGAGTTTTCTGAAGTGTACGGAATGCTCTTTGCCATTCACAGTGACGATGCGAGTTTACAGCAACTTAAAGATTACTCTAAAGAGTTGCAGCGCCGCCTAAAAGAAGTCGATGGCATTAAAAAAATTGAACTGCACGGCGTTAGAGATCGTGTCGTCAATGTTGATATCAGTGATGAACGTATTGCTGAGTCAGGATTGTCGGCCGCCCAAGTGTACAATCAACTGGTTAGCCAAAACCTGCCTATCGATGCTGGTAATTTCGATATGGGTATTGAACAAGTACGTGTTGAGCAAACGGGCAGCTTTACCAGCATTGAAGATATCAAAAACCTCACCATTAAGTCGGGTGTTGGCCCTATTTCAAGTGGGTTAATTCGTTTAGGTGATATCGCCGATATTTACTATGACTACCAAACACCTTCACTAACAGAAAGCCGTTTTAATGGTGAACAAGCCATCACATTAGCGGTCAGCCCAGTTAACGGGATTAATGTCGTGTCGCTGGGCGACACCCTCAAAGACGTGATCAGTCAGTACCAATCTGAACTGCCATTAGGTGTGGATATTAGCACTATTGCTTTTCAGCCTGATGAAGTCCATAAGTCGATAACAGGTTTTATTAACAACTTACTTGAAAGTATCGCCATTGTGGTGGTGATCCTAATGATATTCATGGGTTGGCGCAGTGCATCTATTGTCGGTACAAGCTTATTAATGACCATCCTATTCACTCTGATTTATATGAACCTGACTTCAGTTGACTTACAGCGAGTATCAGTGGGTTCATTTATTCTTGCATTGGGTATGTTGGTTGATAATGCCATTGTGATTACTGATATGTTCGTCAGTAAACTCAAAGCAGGTAAAGCACGTTTTGAAGCCGCTAAAGCATGTATTGGCGAAACTGCATTACCACTGCTTGCTGCGACCGTCATTGCCATTATGGGGGCAACACCTGTCATTTTCTCAACGACTGATGCCGCTGAATTTGCCGTATCTGTGGTGCAAATCCTTGCCAGCTCATTATTGCTGTCATGGGTTGTGGCGATGACCATTACCCCGCTGATGTGCTGGGCATTTATTAAAGCGCCAGAACATGACGGCGAAAAAGCACCGAGCGCCGCTGCCACTAAATTTAAAGCCGCCATTACATGGACTGTCGCCAACCCTAAATACACTATCGCTATTATTATTCCGTCGCTTATCGTGACATTACTGGCGACGCCAATGGTGAAAGTCAACTTTATTCCGACCTCAGACAGAGCCATGGTGTTTGTGGATTACTGGTTACCTAATGGCAGTCGTATTCAAGATGTCTCACAAGACATGACACAAATTGAGCAATGGCTATTGGCTCGCCCTGAAGTAGAAAGTATTTCTACTTCTATCGGCGCCAGTGCACCACGCTTTTCGGTTACGGTAGAGCCAGAACCACTAGATGGCAGTTATGGCCAAATCTTAATTAATACTCATAGCTTTGAGGACATTGAAACATTAGTGGCTGATGGCGATGTATGGTTATCAAAAACCTTCCCGCAAGCACAACCACGTTTTCGGGATTTAAAACTGGCCACATCAGATAAATTTAGTATCGAAGCACGTTTTTCAGGTAAAGACCCTCTCGTGCTAAAACAGCTGTCAGATCAAGCGCAAGTGATTTTAGAGCAGCACCCTCATACTCGTTATGTACGTGATGATTGGCGTCAAGAAAGCAAAGTGATTCACCCAATTATTAATCAAGAGCAAGCCCGTCTTGCTGGTATTAATCGTGCCGATATTGCCTTAGCGATAAAACGCGCCAGCGACGGGATTACTTTAGGCCAAATACGTGAGCACGATACCTTAGTGCCAATTGTATTGCAGTCATCAAATGCCAGCTTAGACGATCTAGGCGATATCCCTGTTCGATCCATTGTCGGCTTGCATAGTGTGCCTCTTTCCCATGTGGTTGATGGTTTTGAAATGCGCGGTGAGCAAAGCATGATTTGGCGCCGTGATCGTGTGCCAACCATTACCGTTCAAGCCGGTGTATTAGGCGACACCATTGGTAATGTGCGTAATGAAATCGCCGCTGAGATTGAAGCGATTGAATTACCACCGGGTTACAAAATGGAATGGGGCGGCGAATATTCAGAAGAACGTGAAGCCATTGACGACATAATGACTCAAACGCCTAAGTCATTCTTAATCATGGTCATTATCTTGGTGCTGCTATTTAATGCCTTTAAGCAACCCGCCATCATTTTAATTACCTTGCCACTGGCCTTTATCGGCGTGTGTTGGAGCTTAATTTTATTCGACAAACCATTTGGCTTTATGGCGCTAGTCGGGGCAATCGCTTTATCTGGAATGATCATTAAAAACGGCATTGTGCTAATGGATCAAATTGAGCTTGAACGTAAAAATGGCGCTGAATTAGACGACGCCATTATTCACTCAACCCTCAATAGAACCATGGCGATTTCGATGGGCGCCCTGACGACAGCTTTAGGTATGGTACCGCTATTGTCTGACTTATTATTCGATCAAATGGCTGCAACCATTATTGGTGGCCTTGCGGTCGCAACTGTACTGTCATTATTCATTATGCCAGCACTGTATAAATTGTTTTTTAAACGCCAAGCACAACAGGAGTTAACTCATGAAAATGCGTAATATCTCATTAGTCATCGCCCTTTTACTTGGCGGTTGTAGCATGACACCAGACTACCAAGCCCCTGAAACCGTCGGGCTAGATCACGTCTACTTACATGCAGACAATACCCAGCAAATTGAAACCGATATGTGGTGGAACAATTTCAGCGATCCACAACTCGATCGTTTAGTTGAAGAAGTGCAGCAGCAAAACATCAGTATTCAAATTGCTGCAGAGCGAATAACCGCAGCGCAGTCTTATGAATCAATGGTGTCATCGCTAAAAATTCCGACCGTTAATTTAGGAGCGGGAGCTGTGGATTACCGCTTATCAGAAAACGACTCATTATCGGGCCCTGCTATAGGCGCCCAGGTGATTGACAAAGATCATCAAGCCCTGATGGTTGGCGCAAATGTCAGTTGGGAAATTGACTTATTTGGTCGTTTAGATGCGTTAAGCGATGCCGCCAATATTCGTGTTCAACAAGCAGAAATTTTGTCTCAAGGCGTTAATACACTGATTACCGCCGATGTGGTACACAACTACCTGCAATATCGTGGGGCGCAAGCTCGTCTCGCCATTGCTCAACGTAATATTCATGAGCAACAACAGACCTTAGAAATGGTACAAACCTTAGTCAATAGCGGCTTTGGTTCAGAACTCGACTTAGCCAGTGCTCGTGCAGCACTCGCTACAGTCTCAGCTAGCCAAACCCTATTTGAAACGGCTGAGAAAGTGCATTTATATCGCCTTGCAACGCTATTAGGTCAACACCCAAGTGACATCATCAATCGCTTTGAAGATGCGCCCTTACCCACAGTAACAGGGCAAATCCCGACAGGAATGCCATCAGACATCCTTAAACGACGCACTGATATTGCATTAGCAGAGCGAGAGATGGCCGCCATTAATGCAGAACTCGGTGCCAGTATTGCCAATCAATATCCGCAGTTTTATCTGACTGCAAGCCCTGCTGTGATTGCTGATAGCGCAGATGATTTATTCAGCTCAACCTCTGTTGGATGGGCTGCAGGATTAGGGGCAAAGTGGACAGTGTTTGATGGCGGGCGCAGCAGCGCAATGGTCGATATGCAACAAACTCGTTTTAAGCAAGCCAGTTTGCGTTACGAACAGGCAGTCAATGCGGCATTTAATGAAGTTGAAACCACATTAATGAGCTACGGCAATAGTTTACGTTTTTATCAACAATTAGAGACTGCAGCCCAGCAAACCCAAACAGCTGTGGCAAAAGCCAATAGTTTATACAAAGCGGGCTTAATTGATTACATCCAAGTGTTGGATGCACAAAGACAAGATAACACCATGCAAGATGCACTTGTCACAGCGCAGCTGAACATTGCGTCAAATGTCATTTTGGTCAACAAAGCCTTAGGCGGAGACTGGAAAGTGAAGCCATCAACTGATGACAACACCCAAAAAGACACCGCAACAGGCAAGCAATCAATCCTGACCGATTGATCACAAACCCTAAGCCTCACAGACCACTGTTTCCCCCATTTTTCGGTGGTTTGTGAGCACCCAAATCTTTTCAACCCTAATTCAATCATTCCAATTTAAAGGTTTCTGATGCGTCAATTCCTATTGCCCCTTTTTAACGTCAACCTAGCGAAAACCTGCCTAGCTTGGCTAGCGGCAAGCTGTATTTGCATCAGTCACATGGTAGGCGCAAACTCATTAAACCCAGTAAACACTCACCCAGATGCTCAACTTGAGTCATCACCTAGACCCACCGTCGGTTTAGTACTCAGTGGCGGCGGAGCAAAAGGGTCAGCCCATGTGGGCGTAATACGGTATTTAGAGCAACAACAAATTGAAGTCGACTATATTGTCGGCACCAGTATTGGCGCTTATGTTGGCGGCTTATACGCATTAGGCTTTAGTGCAAACGACATCGAAACCATCATGCTCGGCTTAGATTGGGAAAGTGGTTTTAACGATAATGTGCCAAGACAATCATTACGCTACCGTGATAAACAAGATGTCGACCGCTACAACATGCCATTTGAATTAGGCCTACTTGATGGCCAATTGCTGCTCCCCAAAGGCCTACTTAGGGGCCAAACCATGGGCAACCTTTACCTGGATTCATTTGGCGCTATCGAAAACCAAGTCAGCTTTAATGATCTCGCAACGCCTTTTAGCGCGATAGCAACCGATATCTCCACAGGTGAAGCTGTGGTGCTAAACCAAGGTAATTTACTCAAAGCAATGCAAGCTTCCGCCACGGTACCCGGCATATTACAGCCCACCGTGATTGATGGAAAATCCTTAGTTGATGGTGGCATTGTAAGTAATTTACCCGTTGAAACCGCTAAAAATATGGGGGCAGATATTGTTATTGCCATCGATATTGGTGCGGATTTATCAGCCCAAGAACAGCTCAACAGCGCTATTGCCATCGTCGGTCAATTAAGTACCTTGATGACTCGCGCCAATGCCGTTGAACAAATAGCCACATTGTCTGATGCCGATATCCTTATCCGCCCTGATGTCAGTAATTTCGATACCACAGATTTTAGTGCGTTAGCCAGTGGCTTTGAGCTTGGACAACTCGCCGCTTCAAGCCACCAGCAGCAGCTAGAAACACTGGCTTCAACCAATGAGCAATTTCGTCAATACCTCAGTCAACGAGCTCGGTTCAAGCAAGGTATTATTGCTTTTCAACACGCGCCTATTGAACAGGTTCGTTTTAATAATCAGTCATCAACCTCAACAGCCCTCATTAAACAAAAGCTCAATATTGATGACGGCGAATCAGTGAGTACAGACATGCTTATCGAAGCCATTGATCGGGTGTATGCCCTTAATGACTTTGAAAAAGTCACCGTTGAATTTGAACAAGAAAACAACCAAAAAGTGCTGGTGGTTAACACTGAAGAAAAAAGCTGGGGGCCAAATTTTTTTGATATTGGTTTTAGCTGGCAAGAAGACTTTGAAAACAATTCTAACGTGATACTCGATCTGGCATATCAAATAAATCATATTGCCGATACCGATACCCAAGTTCGCTTTGAGCTGACCACAGGCAAAGATAAGTTACTGGCAACAGAGGTTTACTTACCACTGGATGAGCTTGAGCAGTTTTACGCAAAAAGCCGTTATCAGTATCAACAGCAACAACAAACCTATTATGAACAAGGGCTCTTGTTACTAAAAACCACCCATAATGCCCATCATTTGTATGCAGCCTTGGGGTACTCACCGCTTGATAATATGGTGATTGAACTTGGCATATACGGTGAAACGGGCGATATGGAGGGCCCACAATATCCTCAACTCAATTTTGATTATGACGCATATGGCAGCATGATTCATGTAGGTTATGACAGCTTGGATAGTTATAGTTTTCCCTCTTCAGGCATCTTAATTGAGGCGAATGTTTTTTGGCATAAAGATAAATTAACTATGACCGATAGCACTTCATTCAATTCAAGCCAAGGTTATGAATCGGTTACTGAATATCAATTTAGTTTAAAGAAAGCCAGCAGTTATCAGCACCATACTTTAATTGCCAAAGTCGATTTAGCAGGCGTTGATACTGAAGAGTTTAGTCTGTTGCATACCCAAAATCTGGGAGGTTTTTTAAACTTATCAGGCGAATCAAATAATGCCCTAGTGGGAAGTCAATTAGCGTACGGTGCGCTTATTTACCAACACCGCTCTGATTGGCAAATACTCAATAAAGATGTCCCTGTTTATATGGGGCTATCCGTTGAGGCTGGCAATGTTTGGCAACGAAAATCTGCCCGAGATACTAATGACTTGATTTATGCCGCCAGTATATTTGTAGGCACAGAGACAGATTTTGGCCCAGCTGTGTTTGGCTTTGGAGTCAACGACTTACATCATCAATCTTTTTACTTAACCTTAGGTAAACGTTTCTAGCATGCCCCAGTGAAGGGATAAAACCAAAAAAGTCCGCGTTAACGGACTTTTGGTTAATGTATTGTTGGCAACCCCGTTAGATAGCACCAATGGTTAACGTTTGCTCCTCTGCCTCTATATCATATGACCACATTTGATAAATAGGATCTGAACCATCGTAAAACCACACTACCGCCACTAAGTTTTGTTGATGGTTTGCCACTAATAGCGCTTCATTTAAGCTACCTTCATCTAATGCGCCACGTAATAAGCATGACTCAAAGTTAACCGTCACTTGGGCACCATTTTGCTCATATTGGTCACATAACGAAAAATAACCTCGCTGCGTAGACTCAAGCGCCACATCAATATCCAGATTAAAAGCCGCTTGTAAGTCAAAATCAGCATCAACAATCAGATCATCAATTGACGTTGCTGGTATCGTTGGCTCCTCAGGCGTTTCAGGATCCGTTGGTGTTTCTGGGGTCGTTGGCGTCGTCGGTGTTGTTGGTGTCGTCGGCGTCGTTGTCGTTGTGGTTGTCGCTGGTGTTGCAGCCACTGGCGCTGGAGAGCTGTCATCTCCGCCCCCCCCGCCACCACAGGCAGTCAGTAATGTGAGTAACATTGTCGCCGCTACCGTTACACCTTTATTCGACGTGATTAACATTGCACTTTTAGCCGTAGTTGTTTGAGTTAATGTGTTCATAATATTCACCTTAAAATTCCGTTTATGACTTAAGTTAATTGGGTTTGCGGTTATGCGATTCATCGTGACTTTTAGTCTTTAAAAATCAAAGAATCTTGTGCATTTAGGTACCAGTAAGGCTTAGTCTCACCAGTTTCGTCTGCAGCAAATTCAATAAACTCAATGTAAGCACTATCAACACGTTGGTTTTCTGCAGGATGCTGCCATGAATCAGGTACTTCAATCGCCCAGCTCATGCCGTTTTGATCTTGGAAATACTGGCCTTGTGAAGCCGCTGACGCATCGTCATGCATGCCTAAAAAGCGCGTATCAAACAAATCAGTTGGTGCTTTATTTTTCAAATGGATTTCTAATTTACGGCCAGGGTTTTGCCCATCAGTAATATTCTTCGCCGCTAAGCCATGATCTGTACCTGGAGTGGCAAAAATAAATGGGTCATAAGGAAATTCAGGCATGTCATCGACATGAACCGAATCAATAAATGGCACGGTCATTTGCCATGTCGCACGATACTGAGTACCACAACCCGGCTCTGTTCTGAAGTATAAACAGCCGTTACCTGGCGTAGCGTGCTGCCATAAATCTTGACTGAACAGTAATACCGCATTAGTTTGATTTTCTTCTAATGGCGAGGTGGTTTGTTTCACCCCTTGCATGCTCCACTCAATCGCAGACTCTTGCACATTACCACGTCCCACATCAGGCAGTTGCACCGCAAAGCCGTTATGGTAAGCAGCGCCCATTGCCACTAACTGCGCATCAAATGCCACACGACGCACCATGTCATTTTTACTGAACTGGCTAATACGTAATTGCATCACCACATCGTTCATATCAAAGTCACCTTGGTTCGGATATAAATCCTCATAAGCCAGCGTGGTGTACTCAGAAGAAGATGGGTAATAACTGATCGTGATACCCGTTTCAGTGACTGTAATTGGGTAATCCTCTACCTCACCATCACTCACACCACCAGTAGGCAGTAGATCAGCAACCGAACTTAAACGAAATCGTGCCCATGTCTCACCGGTTTTAGCCCAATTTGGGACATCAATTGATAAGGTGGTTGTACCCGCATTTAATGAACGAGCAGCAATCACTTTTTCGTCAGTATCAAACTCGCCATTTTGGTTCCAATCAATCCAACCATTTAAAAATGCCGCATCGCCTTGGGTTGTGACAATCAACATCGCATTTTCGCCGATTTCAAACCCTGTAGGCATACTGATACCGTCATCATCATCGATACCATCACTTTCATCATCAGATAATGGTGCTGGATAACCGTCTGATTCATTATCAACGACACTACCCAATTTCATATTGCCAACAATTCCGTGGCGAGCACCATTTGAGTCTATTAAGGTGCCGTAACTGTCTGGCGCATCACCAAAATCAACACTGTCTCCTACTGGCACTTCGGCAAGCGCACAACGCGCACCGTCATTAGAAGTAGAAGAAGGACCATAAGAGAAAAGTTCAGCTTGTGGAATATCAGCATCAACCTTGACTTTAAATACATTACCGTCACCGTTATTACTCAAGTATAAGTTGCCATCAGGATCGAAAAACTGTGCCCCAAAGGTAAAACTACCGCTGTCTTTGGTGATCACATTACCCAAGTTTTCATGCGCACCCGTACTAGGATCAATTTTGATTAAGGTACCAGAGCTGCCGTTAGTCACTGCATATAAAAAGCCATTGGTTGGATGGAATGCAAAATCGGTAATATTGTAAGTGGCATTATTTTTACTGCCCGGCACAATGTTCATAGGATGGTCATTACCATCAAGCGGTACGGTAAATAACCCTTTACCTTTACGGTAGCCGTACCAAACGTTTTCGTTAATGGCGACGTCACCAACATAAAAGTTTTGATTAGCTGCCGCGCTGTCTTTGGTGATTGTTAATGGCTCTACTTGATAATCTTTACCCACTTTACCGACAGTGGCATTTTCGTAATCCCAACCGTAGAGGTAATTATCAAGATAACTAAAACCCACACCGTTGAGTGCTTTGTTAATCCCCATATCTGGTGACAATACAGTATAACTACCTGTACCAAGTTCAACGCCAAAGGTCTTTGGAATACCCGATGGCGTTTGCACGATAAAGGCTTCCGTCGGACAAGCATCAAATGCGTCAGCAGCATGGGTATTAGCACTAAATAGCGCCATGCTAGTGCCAATAGCAATACTACTGAAACCAAGAATATTGATGATTTGGGCGTTCAATGAATTTACATTACTTGCTTTTACAGTTGCTGTTTTCATATTGCATCTCGCTATTCGTTATCAGGATGTAACGGTGTAATGCACAGCGAATGCCAACTTTTAATACCTTTTAAATACAGTAACTTATATAATTATCAAAGATTTTAATTATGGCTAAAATGCATTCTGCAACGCATTCTGAATTTGAGAAGATGGGTGTTTATATTTCCAAACTTGGTTTGTATTAAGGTCAAGGTCTTGGGGCTTCGCCCACACCAGATTGCGGCTGCTCTGTTATTCTCCAAACTCCGTTTGGATTAAAGTCAACGTCGTGGCGCTTCGCCCACACCAGACTAAAAGGGAGTGAACTGCGACTCCCTCTTAGAACACCCCGCAGCTCCAGCGAAGTTTAAAAAGCAAAACTTCCAATGGAGGACTTCATAACTTTAAACTTTAACTGTAGTCCGCTTCAGCAAGCTACAAAAATCACTAACGCTTCCGATGGTGCATCCATGCACCGCGAAAGCTATGCTCATATCCATGTGAGCATCACGCTATTTTCTTCAACGTCCTCAATTTAAATTGCGCCTTTAGCTCTTCAAATTTTCACGAATACCGTTAAATCGAAGAAATAATAATCCCAGTGTAGATGCAGCAGCGAGCTTCCAAAACATGGATGTTTTGGCAGAGCTTACATGGACGTACTTGCAGCGTCTCGCAGTTGTATCTGCACATAAGCCTGCGGCAGGCAATGGATTAGATTGAAGTAATAGACTTAGATAACCAAGCCAACAAAAAACTAAGCAAAACATTGAATTATTAATAAAAGTTATATTAAGGTATAACCACTTAAGGACAGAGTTAGGTAACCTCGAACACAATCTTCGAGCACGCCATTTAGGGAAGAAGAAGCCATTAAATAATGATGTGCCTATCAACTCCCTTGTAAAGTTTACCCTGCCCCCACTAGTTAGTAGTGTGCTCGGCACCATAACAGCACTACATTTTTACAAGAAAAACCATGGTACCCCAGAAAATAAGTAGGGGCAGAGCAAACTTAATTACAAGCAGTCCGAAAGATGACTCGCTGGTACTCCTAAATTTCAGCGGTTTCGGACATTAGGCATCACTATGAAAATCACTCTATCTATTTTACTACTCATTATGTCAGCAAATAGTTTTGCAACCGATGTGAAGCTGGGAAATCTACAGCGATATGGCACCTCTCCGCATCTGGAGCTATTTCTAATGCCAAGCGGAGGCAGTAGCATAGCTGAAGTTTTCGAAGTAATTACTTATCGTGAGCGCGAATTTACAGTCCGTCTCATTGGCCAGTCATCTGAATTAACCAATCAAGAGCTGCTAACCTTTTATCAAACTCATTACCCAATCGAGCTAGAGGCTGCATTTAAATCTTCAGGCAATTTGCATAACCCCGCAATAAACGGAGTGAGAGATAAGTTTCCGGAAGCGTTGAAGTCTACGACTATTTTCAAGCAGTTACTTATCGAATTAAATAAACTAGGGTATGAAGTGACTAACATTGAGTTTGAAAAATTTACCGCATATAAAAAACATGGCATATCAATACCTGATGTCTATATAAAAGTGGTTAAAAGTACCAAGCAAGACGAGGTAAATTAGCCCTACGGGCGCTCTTACGTAAAGCGTAGAAAACAAGGAAGTTTTTATGAAAAAATGGCATTTTATTACAACGTTAACACTCCTATTTCTATCACAGGTCTCGGCCACTGACCTTGATATTTCTCTGTCACATGACAGTGAAAAAGAAAAGATGAAGCGGGCTCAGATAATACGACTTATTGAGCAACATGATCTCAGCCAATGGTGGTTTACGGATACCATCGTCATAGATGAGTCTATTCGCAGCCCGTTTAGTCACCCCGTTTTAACACTTAAAGCTTCAATGCCAAACAATGATCCTGCTGGTCTGTCTCAATTGTTGCATGAACAGATTCATTGGTTTGAAGACACAAGGCAAAAAGAAGTAGAGAATACTATTTCAGCCCTTCGAAAGATGTATCCGATTGTCCCCGTTGGCTATCCAGAAGGCGCAAGAAGTGAGTTTTCGACCTACTTGCACCTTGCTGTTTGCTTACTCGAACTAGATGCACTTGCTGAAGTGTTAGGCAAAGAAAAAGCAGAAACAGTTATTGCCACGAATGGACAGTATTTTTATAAGTGGATATATAAAACCGTACTAAAAGATCAAGCTAAAATACGTACAGTTTTAAAAAGTAATAATCTGTATATTTAGCAATGTCTTCTTACCAGCAAAACAATCTGAAGAGTATTTTTAACAATCTTATCTCTCTTTCAATAACTCATCGAACAAGTCTTTCCATGCTTGCTGTAGCTCAAACCATTGTTGCTGTTTCCAGTGATTGATATAGCCAATATTCGAGTCTGTGTTTGATGAAACCGCTTGAGATAAAAATTGATTAATTGCATCGGCAATAGATTCAGCGCTAACAGGCTCAGAAATAGGATGAATAACAGGAAGGTTTTCCCCTTGATTAACATCGTATGCAGCATGCTGATTAATTTGATCCCCTAGCCCATCGACAGTGCTTGAGATAATGGCTTTATTCATGGCCAATGACTCAATAAATATGAGCCCAAAGGGCTCCCAGCGAGATGGGATAACCACAGCATCAACTTGATTTAAAAACTCAGGGACACGTTCAACTTTCCCCACAAACTCAACATTCGCAGCGCCACCAGCTAATTGCTCTAGCTCATCGTCCAAGGGGCCTTCACCCGCGATTTTCAGTAAACAAGGTTGATTAATCAGCGACATCGCCTTTATCAATAAATCAAAGCCCTTTTGATAATGAAAACGCCCATAAGCGGCTATAACAGGCACTTTTATGTCAGCGGATGTTTTATTAACATTACTTCGTTCAGCGTCGATTGCGGCGTTATTTAGGTCGTTCAATTTAGGAATAAACCGACTTAAATTACGTCCTTGGCCTAATAAATTGATCTTATTTTTTGGCACTAAATCATGGTTAAGCATCCATAACTGCTGTGAAGGCGCAATGGCAATAACCCTGTCCACTAGCCAATAATTGAGTTTAAGCATCCAGTAAAAACGTTTAGGAGACTGAATTTGCGAGCGCACAAAGCTTGCGCTGTAGTGATGTTCTTGCAAGACGAATTTTGCCTTGGGGTGCCGTAATGTAAATATGAAAATATTGAACAGATTTCGCCAATTTGAAGCACCATGTAAGCAAATAATATCCGCTGTTGAATTCAAAGAAACCGGCTTTGAAAAATCCACATATTTGATGTCGAATTCAAAGTCGTGTTGCAATGTTGAGCCGCATAAGCTTTGAAGCGCAAAATTAACGCCGCCCATGTTTGGATCATCAACACAATGCAATACTTTTGGTTTCACTCTCACCTCTTATCTACAAGGGCATGCCATAACACGTTTATTCACTGACATTCTATTCATCTCGGTTATCACGACTTAACCTAATGCACTCATCATAAACATAACCTTATCTTATTGATTTCGCAAAATTTGAATGACTCATTAATCAGTTAGTCAATCAGGTTTTTAGTCAGTTTTAGCCACTTATTCGGCTATGTCGCCGCGATTTGAGCAGTAATTATACCCGCCACGGTATTTGCTATATAAAAAAGGCTAGCACTGCTGCTAGCCTCTCCCTTAACGAATCAAACAACTATTTTTTAGCCTTAAATTCGTCTTCAAGACCCATGGTCGTCATCCATTGCTCGAAATTAATCAAGTTAGCCGGTAATACCACTCGGTTATCGGCATCACTTAACCCTTCAAGTTGCTTGAAGTATTGCTCACCTAATTGCAAACGCAGTGCGCTGTGTCCGCCAGGTTTTGAAATAACGACAGCCAGACGCTCAATCGATTCAGCGGTCGCTTTAGCAAGGGTTAAAATCTCTTCAGCCTTACCTTCAGCTTCGTTAATACGGCGTTGCATCTCACCTTCTGACAAGTTAATGGTTTCAGCCATAAAACCTTCAGAGCGATTAATCTTACTTTGTTTATCACCTTCACTTTTTGCCAATAAAGCACGACGCTCACGCTCAGCATTCACTTGCATTTCCATGGCATTTTTAACTGTTTCTGGCGGGGTAATGTTTTTAATTTCATAACGATGAACTCGAATACCCCAAATCGCTCCAGCTTCATCAAGCACTTCAACCACTTTGGCCGATATAATATCGCGCTCTTCGAAAGTACGGTCTAAATCCAGCGTACCAATAACGGAGCGTGTGGTTGTTTGTGCCAATTGAATTGCTGCATAACGATAATCAGTAATCCCGTAACTCGCTTTAACGGGGTCCACCACTGAGATATAGATTACCCCGTCCACTTCAACATTGACCTCATCACTTGAGAAACATTCTTGTGGAGGAACATCAATGGTTTCTTCTTTCAAATCGTGGATATAAGCCACTTTATCAATAAAAGGCACTAAGGCATGAAAACCTGCATCTAGTGTGTTGTGATATTTTCCTAAGCGCTCAACAATGTAAGCAGACTTAGTAGGCACTAATCGAATTGACTGAAATAACTTCAGTACAAATATTAAAAAGATTGCGCCCCAAATGATCATCACGATGAAATCTGTATCAACTCCGTTTAACATTATCGTGCTCCTTTTGTGGCTGATGATGGTTTAGCTACGGCGTGGGTCACTTGCTCCATACCTTCAAAAAAGCCTTCTAATTTAGCCATTTCAGCAGGTACTACCGACACTTGAGACTCAGACAAAATGTTACCCACTTGGCTAATAAACTGCTCTTTTAGCATCATGTTCATCGCATCATTACCGCCTTCGTTAGCCAGTGCAGTACAAATCATATCCATGCCTTCTGATTTTGCTTTAGCAATGATGGTAATTTCTTGCCCTGAACCAATTGCTTCGTTGATCCGTTTTTGTTTTTGACCTTCTGACAAGTTAATCGCCTCTTGGCGTTCACCTTCTGACATGTTGATCATGGCCGCTTTTTCGGCGTTCGCTAGGGTGATCTCAGCACGTTTACGACGCTCTGCTTCCATTTGCTTTTCAAGCGTATGAATCACATGAATAGAAGGAGTGATGTTTTTGATCTCATAACGCAGCACTTTGATCCCCCAAGGATCGGATGCTTTATCAATCTCACGTACAATCGATTCATTCAAACTGTCACGTTCTGAGAACGTTTGCGATAGGGTTAATTTACCAATCTCTGAACGCATGGTGGTTTGTGCAAGGTTAACTGCAGCGCGGCGATAATCTTCAATACCGTAACTGGCTAACTTACCGTCCATGACTTTTAGGTACACTAAGCCATCAACTTCTAATTGAGTATTATCTTTTGAAATACAGCTTTGCGGTGGGACATCGAGTACTTCTTCACGGGTATCGTGGCGGTAAGCAACTCGGTCAACAAAAGGCACTAAAAAATGAAATCCCGGTTGTAATACGGTTCTAAATTTACCTAAACGCTCAATCACATTGACCTCACGCATCGGTACAATCAACATGAGTTTATACAAGATAAAAACGATGAATAAAAATGCTATGGTTAGTTCAAACATACTTCCCCTTCCTTTTGAAAATAATATTCAAGCCAATAATGAGCATGGCTTTAATATGACTTTATCCGTGATTTTTTATTAATTTGGCTTACGGTTTTGCGCTTTTGAAATGCACATATAGCGCTTCGTTAAGGCGACACTTCAGTTTCGATATATGGCTCAACAATTAACGCGATGTTTTCACGGCAAATAATACGCACTTTGCTACCTGACTTAATCTCACTACCGTCGCCTAATGCTGGCCATTCAGTGCCTGAATAAGTCACCCGGCCTTCTCGTTCACCTGGACCAATATCAGCCTTTACCGTGACAATTTGATTATATAAATCCATTTCTTCGTCGGTATTATCCACGTGAGCATCCCCTCCAATCATTCGTTGAGTGACATGACGAAAGCTCAGAAGTAATACAATTGAAGTGATAAACCACAGGGTAAAACTTTGTGTAGCGCCATCAACAACACCTGTAAATAGTGCAGCCGCAACGATGACACAGGCTGTGCCGAGTAAGATAACGATGCCCCCGGGAACAATAATTTCCGCGAACATTAAGATGAGACCAACAATTAACCAAATGCTGGTTGGATTTGAAAACTCCATATACCCCCCTGTAAACACGTTATCATAGAATCCTTTAAGCTATTAAACCCTGATCCAACCCAGATTTTAGGCAGGGAGTTTATAGTCTTGATAACCATTGGAATGCTAAAAGCACTTTGACAATATCTGTACTGTTCACACCAATTAAGATAAGGGTTAACAACACGACATATTATGTCAACAATACAGTAAAATGACTAAATTGCAATCATATTCCACACGGGGACACGTTCGCTTACATTAAAAACACTGCGCAATTTACCAAATACAACCAATAAAAAAGGTGCCTAAGCACCTTTATATTCAAACAGTTAAGTTAATTTATAAACTTAACGATTACGCCATGAGTTTTCGAGCAGCATCAACTACGATAGTAATTGCACTGACTTCGGTTTTCTTCATCATCGCTTCGTCAGGGATCTCTTGTTGAGTACGATTCACAATCACACCTGCAACGCAGGCTGCGCGCCAACCTTGTGAAGCACACATAGTAAATAGCGTCGCTGATTCCATTTCGTAGTTTAATACGCCCATCGCTTGCCACTCTTTCATTGAGCCAACAAAACGACTGGTCACTCGGCCTGAAACGGTATCGTAGCGCTCTTGACCTGGGTAGAAGGTATCTGATGACGCGGTAATGCCAACATGAGGCTCTAAGCCATAATCACGACAAGCGGCAACCATTGCTGTTGTACAGTTGAAGTCTGCAGCTGCTGGGAATTCAAGCGGAGCGAAATGTAAGCTCGCGCCATCTAAACGTACCGATGCCTGAGTTACAATCACATCACCAACATTAACTTGAGGCTGAATCGCACCAGTGGTACCGACACGCAAGAATGTGGTCACACCAAGTTGTGCTAACTCTTCAACCGCAATTGAAGTCGAAGGACCACCAATACCAGTTGAACAAACCACCACAGCTTTACCATCGATATAAGCAAGATAACTGGTATATTCACGGTGACTGGCTAGAAACGTTGCGTTGTCCATTAATTCAGCAATTCGCTTAACACGCTCTGGATCACCCGGAACAATTGCCGTTGTTGCACCATCAAGCATTTGCTTGGTTAAACCTAAGTGAAATACGTCGGCCATGTTGAAAACCCCTTTCATTATTGAATATAAAATCCTAATTATGTCGACTTTACCCCACTATTAACTCAGTTAGGGTTAACTCGATCACATAAATCTTGATACTTATAAAACGCTTGTTGTGACAAATTTACAAATGCCAATACCAACCTCTAATTTAGCGCACCATAAACTACCTGAAACTCAATAGTCAATTTTAGTTTATATTCAGTAATAACAAGCATTTTAATAATAATTGATCTTGGTCACGATACTGGCTTAAAAGTCGGCGTAATTTGGTATTAACAATAGAAAAAAAGGAGCCCTTCTATGTTTCCAGAGTACCGTGATTTAATCAGTAAATTAAAAACCACCAATGCCCATTTCTCAAAGATTTTCGATGAGCATAATCAGCTAGATGAACAAATTAAACAGTACGAGCAGCACTACAGTAGCGATACCACTCCCGAGCTTAAAATTCTCAAATCCAAGAAATTGCATTTAAAAGAAGAAATTTTCTCAATGCTGAAAAAGCATTAACGCTGACACTTTTATCAATTTTCAGCCAATAAAAAAGGACGCATATGCGTCCTTTAATATTGTCAGGCATCAGTGAGATGCCATCGAGTTTGTCATTACTGAGAAATAGCTTCAGTAATAGCTTCACTTGAATCAAAGTGCTCAATGCTAACGACATTGAATTTATCTAATTTGATGACTGACGCCATGTCTTTTTCTGATGGGAAAGTTGCTGTGACATCACCTTCACGATCTAACCCCATTGAGAATGGTAAGTCTTTCATTTTTGGGATAGCGACAAATCTAGCAATAAGAGAAGGCATACCGCTGATATCAGCAATATAAACTAAGTTCTCTGGTTGTTTTTCAGCTGGCAATAATTCAAGCGATGCTTGAATAAGCTCGCCACCTTTCATGCCACGGCTAAATAATACCCATTGAGTTTGTTCATTTACCACTAAAGGCTGCTCAAACTGATCTTCTAAAGTCACTGGTTCAATTTTATCATTCACAACAAACACCTCAGCTTGTGCTGTCGTCATAAACAATAAACTTGCTACAAATAAAATGGCTTTCATCTTGTTATTCCTGAAGTAGAGTACAAACCTTACCGTGAGGCAAAGTGATAAATGTAATTGCGCACTAAACTATACCTTCAATGTGATTTAACACCGATGAAATTGCATTGGAACCTTGAGGTATCTCACGGAATGGCATCATTGTTATGTATGAAATATGACTATTGCAATCAACTCACCTTTAAATGATTAAAAGTGTTAATAAACTCGACAAATTAGTGCTTTTTCGCAACACTATATTCAATGCATTCATGTTCCATCATTCACAGTAAAGAACACTATTATGAACGAAACAGGATTAGACCAAGAGCTAGCCCAACTGCAAAATGTTTACGATTTGCTCACCGAGTTTATTGTGCAATATAGCTTCCAGATTGTTGGTGCCGTAATCATCTTTTTAATTGGTGTATGGGTTGCGAATAAAGTCTCTAATGTCGTTACGAATCAATTCGAAAAACACAATATTGATGTCACCCTAGGTAACTTTGTTTCGAACTTAGTCAGAATCACAATTATCGTGATGGTGGCAATCATTGCCCTTGGTAAGCTAGGTATTAGTGTCACTCCAATGGTAGCAGCAATTGGTGCGGCATCATTAGGTGCAGGTTTAGCACTTCAAGGCATGCTGGCAAACTACGCTGCAGGGGTTACCATTATCGTGACTCGCCCTTTTGTGATTGGTAACACTATCGAAATCCAAGGGGTTTCTGGTGTGGTGCAAAAAATCCAGTTGGGCTTAACGATACTGACTAATGAGGAAGGCGAGCTAATTAGTATTCCTAATAAGCATATCGTCGGTGAAATTTTACATAACTCTCAAGAATATAAATTGGTCGACACTAAATTTAATATTGATTATCAAACCGACCCACAACACGTCATTCAGCTGATTGCTCAAGCACTACAAACGCAAGACAATATTAATCAGTCTCGCCCGCCTCAAGTGGGTATTAATGACTTCAACAGTATTGGTATGGAAATCGGCGTACGTTACTGGGTGCCAACTAATAGCTACTATGACGACAAATACCAGAGCAACTTGGCCATTATAAATGCCTTAAAAAATGCTGATATCACGATTCCTTGTCCGGTTAGAGAAATCCATTTACAACAGTAAACTGTAGTTGTTTCCATTAATTAGCGTTCAGCCAGAATAATTGCACTCTGGCTGAATAGGCTATTTCAAACAGTGCTAACTAAACTGGTATCATTTTTAATATCAACACCTTAACGACTTACCTACTCTACTTTCTCCCATTGGTTACCTCATCTGGCAAGCAACACTCTTGTCTTTAAAAGCAAGTTAGACAATACAAAATGTCGTCAAAACTTGACATGAGCAATATTTGAACACATAGTTAAGTCAAGTTAGTTTGACATTAAGACAAGTTTACTTGAAAGGAATCGGCGATGAAAACACCTCAATCAACGACAACAGATTGGAAAGAGCGTAACGCTAACTACACAAAAAAACTGGCCAAGTGGACCGCTGCTTGGGTTGTGACGTTAGCGATTGCAACGTTTGGTCCAGTCTTTATCTGGCAACAAGAAGCGATAACCATAACAGCAATTGTGATTAACTTTTTAGTGGGGATCGGGATGATTCTAGCCAATAAGCATCATTTACTGAGCCTTGATGAGTTACAACAAAAAATACAACTTAATGCCATGGGATTGAGTCTAGGCGTTGGGCTAATTTCAGGTATCAGTTACTCTACACTGAGTACCACTGGCGTAATAAACAGTCATGCAGAAATCTCCCATTTGGTGATTGTCATGAGCTTAACTTACATGGTCGGCATTATTCTCGGTAACAGGAAGTACCAATGAAAAACAGATTAAAAGTACTTCGAGCTGAGCGTGATTTAACTCAAGCTCAACTGGCGGATTTATTGGGAGTATCTCGACAAACGGTCAACGCTATTGAGAAGGGAAAATTTGACCCAAGTTTACCGTTGGCGTTTAAGGCCGCTAAACTGTTTGGCCTCACTATCGAGGACGTCTTTGAAGATGAGGCTTAGTTCAACGAGATTTTTTGTCGTTTACTTTTATAAAGAGAGCGACATAAAAATGCTATTTTCATCCGCTTGGTAATCAGCAAATGGGCCAGTTTCGATAAAACCGTGCTGGGCGTAAAGTTGTCTTGCTGGTGCAAAAAATGCCATTGAACCTGTTTCTAGGTAAACAGTTTTAGCGCCGGCACATTTAGCTTCATGTAGAATATGTTGCAATAGTTGTGCAGCAACACCTTGGCGTCGATAAGCATTTGCCACTCTCATTGACTTAATTTCCACACTCGTTGCAGAGTAAGTCTTTAACGCTCCACAACCTGCTAGCATTTGCTCATCCCATATGGTCCAAAATTTAATATTGGACTGACGAAGTTTAGATAAATCCAATGCGTGAACAGACTCAACTGGCGACGTCGCATACATATCTTGCAGATGCTCATTTAATAACTGCGCCACCTCATGACCAGATAAATCGTCCAATTTTATTGTAAACTTACTGACATCCATATCGCTTTTCCTTTGTTTTCACCGAACATTGCAAATGTTTTATTGTTAACCTACAAATCAAGAAGACTAGAGTGTTCTGACCACCGTTATTAACAATAATAGCCAGTGATGCTTTTTGTCATGCACTAGAACCAATATTGACTCTACCTTAATTCCTGCCATATTAATTAGCATCATGTAAATTAAGGGATTAAACATATGCGTCATATCAACACATCACATATCGCTATGGCAGGACTCGTTGTATTTGGCTTGTTTGGTTGTGCAACTCAGCCAGCCACACTTCAACAAGGGCCAGATGCAGAAATCACCAAGGATGGGCTGGTTAAAGTCGATAACTCTAGATTGGCACTGTCTTACGTTCGACCTGACGTAGATTGGACCCAATACTCCAAACTCTATTTCAGGCCAACAAAGGTGACTAATGATCACCCTAAAGATTACCGTGCTCCTAGAGTCGATCCACAGACTGACGGCTTAAATGCCACCTATGACTTACCACAAGAATCGCTGGACAAAATGGCACAACAGTTTTCAAAGACGGTGCAGGATGTCTTTAATCATGAGCAACCATTTGAGTTGGTGACTCGCGCAGGCCCTAATACCTTAGTGATTGACACTGCCGTTAGCGACATTCGCCTTAGCGCACCTGTTGAAAGCAGCCGCAGAAGCTATAATTCTATGGGTAAAACCTACACACAAAACTCAGGTTCAATGGTATTGCTGGCTGTGCTGAAAGATGGCCAAACAGATGAGGTACTCGCTAAGGCTGCCGATCGCGCTATCGGATTTGATCAATGGCGTCAAAACACTAAGGTATTTAATTGGGGTGATGTGAAAACAGTTTATCGACGCTGGGTAAATGACTTTAAAAATGCCTTGATGACCGCAGCTGCTGATACGCCTGAGACAAACTAACGATTGCTCATTGCCAATCGGTATCTGAAAAAGTGAGTCACTAGGGTCTGTTGATCTTTGCTGGTTAAGTTTTGTTCGAAATAAAAGCGTTTTAATTGAGGCGGATGGATTGATGCCTAGTCATCTAAGCAAAATTCATCCAACAAAGAGTAAAGCGCTTTTACTTGAACCCATTGGGCAAGGTTTGTTGGCCATTTTTACTGCATTATTAACTTTTTATGTAGAATAACTACACCACAAAGTCTCCTCCTTAGTATAAATGGCCAACAATTCGCTGCAAAAACAACCTTGAAAGATCAACAGGCCCTAGCAACAACGATATGTGGCTGCCCATTAGCGCTGCCACACATGTGACTCTTCGTTGCAGCCTTACAAACCTCGTTGCCATTCCTGTCGTAATGGCACCATACCTTGCATAGCCTGATTTACTTGGGCTAGTAACTGAGGTTTATCTTTACCAAGTACGCCCTTTAACACCAAATAATTCGAAGCGTGATCAGACCTAAAAATCGTTTTGTCTAATTCCAAATTAGCCAATAGTGTTTGCATCTCATCAAGTAGACCTATTTGATCGGGTAGTTCAAAATGACCGTCAAATGCTGCATCCATTCTGTCAGTACCAAGCGGTAAGGTGACCACTAACGTAGATAGATACTCAGGCTGCGCTGCATTCATCAATTCAGCAGAGGCTTTAGCATGTTGCAATGACAAACTTTTGCCGCCCAGCCCCATTAAAATCATCACTGACGACTTGATACCCGCTTGCTTTATTTTATTGAGCGCCGCTAAAGATGAGTCAAAATCCTCCCCTTTTTCGATACGACGAAGTACCTCGTTGTCACCACTTTCACAACCAACATAAAGCAATGACAAGCCCATTTGACGAAGCTCTGTAAGCTGCTCTACTGTCTTATTAGATAAATTACGAGGTAAGCAATAACTGCTAATACGAGTCACACTGGGTAAGTGCTTGTTAATTAGTTGGCAAATTTCTTTTAGCCGCTTAAAGGGCAAAGTCATTGCATCACCGTCGGCTAAGAATACTCGACTAATGGAATGTCCCGATGCCGCTGCTGCTAATATGTCTTGTTCAATTTTATCAACTTTATGAGCTCTAAACTTTTTTTGCTCTTGAGTATACATATCGCAAAAGCTACAGCGGTTCCAACTGCAACCATTGCTCACTTGTAAAATCAGTGATTTCCACTCAGAAGGCGGCCTAAATACTGGCTCTATATAGCTAATCAATGTCGTATCCTTTCGACCTCTCAAAACATATTTTGTATAAACAGTGAGCGTAATGACTGTTTTTTATTCTATTTTCTGATCCAAAATGTTTGAAATGATCGTATTAGTTGTTATATTCATTTTGTTAACTCAATAATTATTCAGGCTTATTGATTATGAATCAAGTTGCATATGCTATCGGCGAGCGTCGTGGGGAACCTCTCGATCAAGAACAGCATTGGGAACGGATGACAGCAGACCAAAAAATGGCGCTGTATGATTTAAACCGATTCGGCTACCGATTACTGTTTGTAAGAATGATGCCAGAAGGCCCTCTCGCGGTGGTTTCACAACAAAGTGAATTAGCAGTGATTGATTTTGAAGGCGAAGTGAATTTGCGTCCTGACATCAAATTACGTGAAGAGTCTCAATAGCAAGACGGTAATCTAATCATTGGTTCTATCAGTCACGCATAAAAAAGAGTGCCTCTGCACTCTTTTTTGATCCAATTTAAATCACACCTTAAGCAATGACTTCATTAAACACTTCCACATGATGAGACTCAACGAGCTCAGGCATGACGTTGTGGAAATAATGTTGAATATCATCTTTAGCGCAATGCTCATCAAACGTCGCTTTATCAGTAAATTTTTCAACGAATGCGACCTTACGATCGTCTTCTAAACTCACGTTAAGCTCATATCTAATACATCCCAATTCACGACGTGTGTCTGGGATCAACGATGCTAGCGCTTCAACTAATAACTCACGTTTGCCTTCTTTAGCGACAAACTGCGCAATACAAACTATACGAGTCGTATTAATTCTATAATCTGACATAGATATCCTTGAATAGTAAACTTAACTAGGTTTTAAAGTGAGTAACATATCAATATGCGGGATGCCGTCTTCAAGGTACATCTCTGAATTATTGATAAACCCTTGCTGCTGGTAAAAATGGTTTAAATGTTGCTGAGCGCCAATTTGAATATTTTCCTGTGGCCACAAGTCCTTTACCACATCGATTGACCGTTGCATTAATGCATGGGCAATTCCCTTTCCGCGTGCAGATTCAGCAATAATAACTCTGCCAATACTCGCCTCTGGGTAACTCACGCCTGCGGGTAAAATTCTTGTATATGCAATCAGTTCGCCTTGCGCATTGAGTCCTAATAGGTGTTTAGCGCCAGGCAACCTGTCTTTATTATCCAGTTCTGGATAAGGGCAGTTTTGCTCAACCACAAACACGTCAACTCTCAGCTTTAATACTTGGTATAGCTCATCTAGGCTAAATTCATTAAAGCTAAGTAATTTCCACTGCGTTGTATCTAGTTGCGACATTCTGATTAATCACCACTTAATGATTTTATCTCAAGCTTACCATGAATAAACAGCATCACTAAATGGACAAATCAGGTTCAAAAACACAAAAAAATACCGAGCCTAAGCTCGGTATTTTTCAACAGGTTCTTGTTAGAACATGTATTTTACTCCAACCTTAATCTGCCATGCTGACTGATTAATATCGTAAGTATTGAAGTTGGAAGTATCTATGCCGTCTTGACCAAACGGAGTTGAGTAAGTGTAAACACCAGTTTCTGCATCATAGCTGTGATCAACAAGCACCTTGTTGCCATAACTTTGATATTGCACCTTACCCCAATCATCATTAAGCAAGTTCAATACGTTCTTAACATCGAAGTACAGCATGCCTTTATGTTTTTGAGTAAAGCCCGGTAATTCTTGGGTGAAACGGAAGTCTAATTGATGTACCCAAGGTTGATTGTGAGTGCCTTTATCAATGAGTCCGCCTGCGTATTTACCTAACCCAAGCTCATCAATAGCCTTTTTAAACTCTTCATAAGTTAAGCCACCAGCATATTCAACATTGGCATCATCTGCACCTGTTGGAATATACGGTAGATATGCATCAGAGTAGGCGTAATCACCTTGGTCACCAAATCCGCGGTCATTATACGAACCTAATACCCAGCTCATTGGGTTACCTTGGCGTGCTTCATAGAACATATTGAAGCTAGAGTTATAACCTGCAAATAACTCAGTGTCGTAACCTAAGCTAAGAGTGAAACGATGTGGCGTTTCATAATAGCCTGGCCCCATAGTGGTGCCGTTACGATCTGCGCCAACAATCGGGTATTGATAGTTTGAACCTGCTGTTGAAGATGAACCTTGGTTACCTTCGTCAACTTGGTTATAAGCATAACCAAAGCGCATGTTCAGACCCATGTCCCAATTCTTCGCCAAGCTAAAGCTTAACGTTTTGCTTGAGCCGTCAGTATCTGCATTAGTGAGCATTAAATCTGAACGCTCTGTGTGTCCACCTTGTCCATTATTCGCTAATGGATCCCAGGTTTCATAAATTACACGGCCAGTATCATCAGTTCTGACTTTACGGCGAGATAAATCAACCCAAGTTACATCATTTTCTTTTTGGATGTAGAGGAATTCACCACCAAAGAACCAATCTTGACCTAAGGCCCCTAAGTCCCAAGTACTGTCAAAGCCAACACTGACGCGCCAATCTGATGGTAACTCAAAGTTCGGGTCAAGTGAGTTAGTATTACCGTCTCCACCCACAAGGCCATCTTGCGCTTCACCAGGAACATTACCAAAATCAGGTGTGCCCCACGCATCGTTCCAACCGCCGGTATAACTTAATAAGCTGTTGCCGTCATTTGAGAAACTATTCGACATCCAAACCGTTGGGTAACCACCGCTGTAACGACCGACGCCACCACGTAATGTCACATCATCCGTTAGTACGTAATTTAATCCTACCCGTGGCAGCCAAATATCTAGGCCATCCATTGTGCTGTTATTAGCAAAGCCGTAACGATCAACAAAGTTGCTATTTAACTCTGGTGAGTCTGACATCATGATCCTTTCGTAGCGCACACCAAAGGTCATTTCTAAGTCATAGTTAATTTCCCAGGTATCCTCTAGGAATAATGCCAGCGTTTCCATGTTAAATTGAGCGGCAACATCATCTGGATTGCCTGATAACGCATTTTGATAGCGGAAGCGATCAACAATGCCACGCTCGAAGTCTTCGATAGAATCAAAATCCCATGTACCCATAGTGTCTTGAGCGAACAGGTTAAAGACGTCAATGCTGTTGTACTGGAAACCAAAACCAATCTTATGCTCATCTAGGTAATAATCACCCACAAAACGCACTTCTAAATTCTGGTTATCTAACTGATTAGATTGGCGTGAACGTTCAGTACCGAACGTGACTGTACCGCCTTCAGTTTTTACAGCAACCTGACCGATACCTAAGTTATCTACAGGGTTAGAATTACTCACAGTATCTTTATAAGCGACTTTAAATTCAGTGGTAAAGTCATGGCTCCAGTCACTGTATACAATCGCAGCGTAAGATTCGAAATCTTCTTCTTTATCGTACCAATAGCTTGATAAGTTTAAGTAACCTTCGGTATCAGAAACACGGTTAGTCATATTACCGACCGTTTTTTGATAGGTTAAAGAAGCACGGTGGTCATCGTTAATGTTCCAGTCTAACTTAGCCAGAATCTTCTCATCTTTTTCTTGAGGTGTGGCGTTATAACTACCAATATTATCAAGGCCATATACGCTACTAGCGATGCTATTAATCTGCTCTAATTCTTCAAGTGTTACCCGAGAATCATTTGGGAAACCCGCTCCTGCAGGTCCCCATTCAGCCGCTTGTGGTGCATCAAAGTTTTCGTAAGAGCCGAAGAAGAATAGCTTGTCTTTAATCAAAGGAAAGCCAATCGTGCCACCAAATGTGGTTTCTTCGAAATCCTGCTTTAAGGCTTCACCAGTGATTTGATCTTTACCATCACCTGCCATGCTGTCATTGGTGGTTTCCCAAAACATCGTACCCGATAGCTCGTTGGTACCCGACTTGGTTACCGCATTAACTTGTGCCCCAGAAAAACCACCACTACGCGCGGTAAATGGCGAAGTATTTAATGCAACACTCTCTACAGCATCAATAGATATTGGAGAACGCTGAGTTGGGTAACCATTTGAATTTAAACCAAAATCATCATTTTGAGACACGCCATCAACCACAAAGGTGTTAAAACGAGGGTTAATACCCGCAACACTCATAGAGATACCATCATTCCCCACAACTGCCATTGGGTTTTGACGTAATACATCTTTTAAGTCACGGTTTATACCAGGTGAATTAGCAATATCGTCAGCACCAAACTCACTGTTACTGCCAGCTGAACGGTAGTAGTTGGCATTACCCACAACCCCAATTCGCTCAATATCAGCAGCAGATTTTAATTCACGATTAAAACGCAGTGTTTCGCCTACATTTAAAAACAAACCTTGCTCAACATCATCGGCAAATTCATCAGAACCGACTTTAATAATGTATGGACCACCAACACGTAAACCACGGGCTGCAAACTGACCATCAGCGCCTACTGGCACTTCTGTAACGGTACCTGTTGGCTCGTGAATAATAGTAATAGTTGCATCGGTAACTGCATTACCCATTGGGCCAACAATGTGGCCTCGAATGTTAGATGCAGTCTGCGATGCGGTAGCTGGTAGAGATACGACACCTAAAGCAAAGCAAGTCGCCAGCGCTAAGCGACTAATTTTATGGTTAAACATTATCTGACCCCTGAAAAATTATAATATAGCTAGTTGGTCTAGCCTTATATGAAGCTGTAGAGTAAAACTTCAGGGGCGGATGCTATTAAGCATATATTTCAGTGCCATTTCATATTTGTAGCAAAACGCATCAATGGCAAAGTACATCTATTTACAAAGCGTTAATTAACATATCGAATTTACCATCACCGAAATAACGGCATCTGACTAAAAGCCCGATGAGACCTAGGTTAACTAATGTTAATCTTGTGAGAGGGGTATGATTTTTTTAAAAACTGAGGCAATAAAAAGCAAATTAATTAGGTTAAAAAGTTTTTTAACACTTCAAAAAAACAAACAAATAAGCATCAACAGGCAAACAAATAAACCTCAATACGCGAACAAATAAAAAACAAATAACCCACCGACCAGTAACAACCTTTAGTGATAGGCAAAAAAATACCGAGCCTAAGCTCGGTATTTTTAAACGTTAAATATGCTCAAATTAGAACTGGTATTTAACACCCACTTTTAACTGCCAAGCAGACTTATTAATATCATAAGTATTTTGGTTAGCTGTTTCGATACCATCTTGGCCATAAGGCACTGAGTAAGTGTATACACCCGTGTCAGCATTGTAGTTATGGTCAACTAGGATTTTGCTACCAAATGATTGATACTCAACAACACCCCAATCGTCATTCATTAGATTAAGTACGTTTTTCACGTCAAAGTACAAGATACCTTTATGATCTTCTAGGAAGCCAGGTAGCTCTTGAGTGAAGCGGAAATCTAACTGGTGAACCCAAGGTTGGTTATCAGTACCCTTAGGTGCGATACCGCCGGCGTATTCACTTAGACCAATTTCATCAATAGCTGCTTTAAAGTCTTCGTAAGTTAAGCCACCAGCATATTCAACATTGGCATCATCAGCACCTGTTGGAATGTATGGAAGGTATGCATCAGAGTAGGCAAATGAACCTTGGTCACCGAAACCACGGTCATTGTGCGAACCTAGAACCCAAGTCATAGGACGGCCTTCACGTGCTTCATAGAACATGTTGAAGCTTGAGTTGTAACCCGCAACAAACTCAACATCATAACCTAAACTAAAGGTGAAACGATGTGGTGTTTCATAGTAACCAGGGCCAATTGTTGTACCGTTACGGTCATACTGAGTAATCGGGTATTGGTAGTTAGATGTCGCTGTTGAAGACGAACCTTGGTTACCTTCATCAACAGAGTTGTAGGCATAACCTAAGCGCATATTAAGACCCATGTCCCAGTTTTTCGCTAGGGTGAAGCTTAATGTCTGGCTCTTACCATCTTCTTCTGCATTAGTTAGCATTAAGTCATAACGTTCAGTGTTTCCACCTGCGCCATTGTTTGCTAATGGATCCCACGTTTCGTAAATCACACGGCCTGTTGAATCTGTTCCAACTTCACGACGTGCTAAATCAACCCAAGCTACGTCATTTTCTTTTTGGATATATAAGAACTCACCACCAAAGAACCAGTCTTGACCTAGAGCACCGAAGTCCCAAGTACTGTCAAAACCGATGCTTGCACGCCAATCTGAAGGAAGATCGAAGTTTGGATCTAATGAGTTAGTGTTACCATCGCCACCAACAAGACCATCTTGAGCTTCGCTTGGTACATTACCAAAATCAGGCGTACCCCAATCGGTATTCCAACCATCGTTGAAGCTTAATAAGCTGTTACCGTCATTTGAGAAGCTGTTAGACATCCAAACTGTTGGGTAACCGCCACTGTAACGACCAACACCACCACGTAAAGTAACATCGTCAGATAAGACGTAAGTCAAACCGATACGTGGTAACCAGATATCTTTACCATCCATTGTCTCGTTGTTTGCAAAACCGTAACGGTCAACGAAATTTTGGTTTAATGCCGGAGACTCAGACATGGTGATGGTTTCATAACGCATACCAAAGGTCATTTCTAAGTCAGCGTTAATTTCCCAAGTATCTTCAACAAATAATGCTAACGTTTCCATTGTGAAGTTAGCAGCAACATCGTTTGAGTTGCCTGATTCAGCATTTTGATAACGGAAACGATCAACAACACCATTTTCGAAATCATCAATTGAATCGAAATCCCATGACCCCATAGTGTCTTGAGCAAACAAGTTGAACACTTCGATGTCGTTATACTGGAAACCAAAACCAATGGTGTGCTCATCTAGGTAGTAATCACCCACAAAACGAAGCTCTAAATTTTGGTTATTTAATTGATTTGATTGACGAGAACGCTCAGTACCGAAGTTAACATCACCACTGCCAGTACGTACATTAACTTGACCAATGCCGATGTTATCAACAGGGTTAGAGTTACTTGTCGTATCTTTATAAGCTAATTTGATTTCAGTAGTAAATGAATCTGTCCAGTCACTGTAAACCGTTGCTGCATAAGACTCTAACTCTTCTTCTTTATCGTACCAGTAGCTTGATAAGTTAAGTGAAGACTCATCGTCAGATACTTTGTTAGTTAAGTTACCAACAGTATTTTGATAAGTGAAAGAAGCACGATGTTCATCGTTAATGTTCCAATCCACTTTTGCTAAGATTTTTTCATCTTTTTCTTGTGGAGTTGAGCTGTAACCACCAATGTTATCTAGACCATAAACACTGTTAGAAATACTGGTAATTCTGTCTAACTCTTCTTGTGTTACACGAGAGTCGTTAGCAAAACCTGCCCCAGCTGGTCCCCACTCAGCCGCTTGTGGAGCGTCAAAGTTTTCATATGAACCAAAGAAGAATAATGTGTCTTTAATTAATGGGAAACCAACAGTCGCACCAAATGTTGTTTCTTCAAAATCTTGCTTTAATTTTTCACCCGTTTCTTGGTCTTTACCGTCGCCAGCCATGCTATCGTTAGTCGTTTCCCAAAAAACAGTACCAGCTAACTCATTCGTACCTGATTTTGTCACTACGTTAACTTGTGCGCCAGAGAAGCCACCTGTACGAGCAGAAAAAGGAGATGTGTTTAATGCAACACTTTCTACCGCATCAATTGAGATAGGAGAGCGTTGAGTTGGGTAACCGTTTGAGTTTAAGCCAAAGTCATCGTTTTGAGATACACCATCAACAACGAACGTGTTAAAGCGTGGGTTAATACCCGCAACACTCATTGAGATACCATCAGTACCTACAACAGCCATTGGATTTTGACGTAATACGTCTTTAAGGTCACGGTTAATACCTGGAGAGTTAGCAATATCCTTAGCACCAAATTCGCTGTTGCTTCCAGCACTGCGGTAATAGTTTGCATTGCCCACAACACCGATACGCTCCATATCACCTTCAGCTTGAAGAGTACGGTTATAACGTAAGGTTTCACCAACATTTAAAAATAAGTCTTGCTCTAAATCATCCGCAAATTCTTCTGAATCTACTTTAATGATATATGGACCACCAACACGAAGACCACGAGCAGCAAACGTACCGTCAGCACCAACAGCAAGCTCAGTAACGGTGCCTGTTGGTTCATGAATGATAGTAATTGTTGCATCTGTTACAGCATTTCCTTGAGGGCCAACAATCTGACCTCGGATATTTGATGCAGTATCGGCTGCCATGGCAGGTAGAGAAACACCCATAGCAAAGCAAGTCGCTAGCGCTAAGCGACTGATTTTATTGTTTAACATTTTCAGACCCCTGAAATACTTTTATATTTTAATTTGTTTGCTAGTTAAGCTAGCTTTTAATATGAAGCCGTAGAGTAAAAACTTCAGGGCGGATTTTATAACCAATTTGTTTCAAAATCATGTCATTCTTGAACTATTTTTCAACAATATCTAAACTATTTGCGTCAAATTTGCTTCACAAATTTAACCAACCCCTTACTTGGTAAGGGTTCATGGTTGTTTTGTCACAAAAATTTAATTTGAAAAATATATGATAAAACGACCTCACTCACTCGATTTAGCATGCCGTACTAGGGTCAAAGCCTGTTAAATCGCTTTTGGAATAATAATAATGAAACCTGCAGTAATTCTTTTCAGTGCAACACTTGCGCTCAGTAGCCTTGTCAGCTCACCAGTTCATGCTTGGGGCCAAAATGGTCACCGTATTATTGGAGAGTTAGCACAAAACAACCTTTCTGCTGTCGCACAAGATAAAATCAATCAAATAACGCAAGGTGAATCTTTAGCACAAATGTCGACCTGGCCAGATGAAATCCGTTCAGATAAAAACTGGCATCACGCATCACCATGGCACTATGTATCAATTGCTGACGACGAAACTTGGGACACAGTCAAAAGAAACCCGAAAGGCGATATTATTGAAAGCCTTGAGCGTTTTGAAAAAGTGTTGAAGGATCCTAAAGTTAGCAATAAAGATAAGCGTGACGCATTAGCATTTTACGTTCACTTTGTCGGTGATATTCATCAGCCATTACATGTTGGCCATAGCCACGATCATGGCGGTAATAAGGTCAAGTTAAAATGGTTTGGTGAAGACACAAACTTGCATAGTGTTTGGGATAGTAAGCTGATTGATCATAAACAGCTTAGCTACACCGAATACACAAAATTCATTGAACGTATCTCAGATAAAGACATCAAGAGTTGGGTCGGAAAAAGCTATTATGACTGGGCTGATGAGTCAAAAACATTGCGTGAAGCAACCTATGAATTAGAAAAAAACCGCGACGACCAACCAGACTTACGCTGGCAGTATATTTTCGATCATACGCCAACAGTTGAATTACGTTTACAGCAAGCAGGGATCCGTCTTGCAGAAAAGTTAAATATTATTTTCAGTAAATAATTGTAATGCTTGTTATGTGAATAAAGAGTGTCATATTAAGATAATTCTGTCGTCATTGAACTGAAATTTATTCTTCATATTTTATACAAGCCGCGTTATTACATAGCTTATTACGTATAAAAAGAGCCACTCATTTGAGTGGCTCTTTTGTTTAACACTGACTGTTAAATGAAACGTTCTAGTTAGTCAGCTTGCAGGCACTGACTCACTTTACCGTCATTAACGTTCAAATACATGGAACTTATCAATACCAAATGATTTACCTTCGGCGTGACACGTTGAACAAGATTCCATTGTAGGTTGTAAATACCAATCAGCTACAACTTCAGCGTCAATCTCACCACCGTTTTGCTCCATATGATTCAGCGCAGAAGCTGAATCATGACAAGCGTAACAGTTGGCAGTGATTGGGCTAGCCATTTTAGTATTATCACCACCGTGGAAGGCTTTAGCGCGCATGTATTGATTAGGTATTGCATATAAATCAATACCATCAGCGTGACAAGAAACACAGTTATCCGCATTTAACTCTGTTGCAGAGTTAGGGATAGGATTACCGTCTTCATCAGTCTTAAGTAACTCACTACCTACACCCCAGTGCATGCTATGGACCATAGGACCAAAGCCTGGAGCCGAACCTGCTGAGTTACGGTCTTGACCATTGTTATGACATGCTACACAGTCGTAACCGCCTTCACTGTATCCACCATTTTTATGGTAATTAGTCTCGTTATTATGACAGGTACTACAACTATCAGTTGTCACTGCATGGCGACGGTCATAATCAGTCACTTCTCCATCAGCGATAGCAAACACAGGAGAGTAACTGGTAAATGTCACACCGTCATATGAAGGATCATCACCGTGAGCAAATGTGACGCGAGAGCTCGCCATAATTTGTGGTGCATTGATACCAAAACTTGATGCGGCATAACACATGGTTTTAGTACCATCGCCTTTAAAGCTGGCTTCATAAGAGTTGCTTTCACGGCCAATGATAGATTTATTGTTATAACCATGCATGTAACCGCCTGCATAGCTTAATGTTCCATCATTATAAAGCGTTTCGATATCTAACATGCTTTCGCCTTGGTAAAGGCTAAGATCGGTACAATAGGTAACACCAGAGTCCGTAGTGTAGATATCAGATAGGACTGTAGAATGGTCATTTCTATCAGCTTGTCGTTCAACTAAACCGATACCTGAAAGTGATGCATGGAATTCACGGGCATCAAAGTCATTCATCGCCATCACAATGCCGCTAGCAGCATCTGTTGAGTGACAATCGCTACAACCATTTCCTGCAATACTGGTATTAATCACTGGCTCAGCATGACAGGTATAACAGTTAGCAACCTCAAAGTCTTTTTCAAACTTCTGATGATTCACGTGACCGATTTTCTGTAATGTATTGGTGGCATATCCGCCATTTTCTTCAGCGCGAGACACATTGTTATGACACACTAAACAGCCTGCAACGAAATCGACCTCGCCTTCAACATTAATTGCTGTGTAGCTAGGATGCTTCATGCTAGAAGTGCCATAATCCACGTGACAGCTATAACAGGTTTCTGTCGTGCTGGTATGGATCATTTCAGGCTTATCCACCACCATAGGCTGTGAACGAGCGATTTCTGTTTCGCTATCTCCGCCTACACGTAACCAAACAATACCCTCTGAGGCAGCCGTCACAGCTGGCATAGCAGCAATAAACTCATAATGCCCATCACCGATAGCTGTTAATGATGACCCTTCTTTAGTGGAATCTGTATAGCCACCGACATTGCCATCACGATTTAACACCACACCACGGTCAGTTTTTTCAGCAAATTTAGCTTCTGCTTTACCTAAACCATTGACTAAAACGCCATCTTCGTTCGTCACTTCAAATTCGTAGCGAACTTGGCCTTCCTCAATCGCATGCGAAATCATAGTGATATGGGTAATATCAGCGGATTCTGTTACTGGTGGATTAGGTCCTGGACCTGGTTCACCTGGTGCGCCATCTGCACCGTCTTTTCCATCATCAGCACAACCAGCAATCCCCATCGCTGCTGCAACAACGAAGGCTAATCTGCGTTTCGTTAAATGTTTCATCATCACTCCGAATAGTTTAATTACTACTTTTTAGGTAAACACCTGATTGGCATAGTAGGGACTAACCGCTTTATCTGGAGTGATTAAGCTCACGAAAATTTATTGATTAAACAGCAGAAAACAGCCTTTGTGATTAAATTATGAATGAAATCAGAATCAACTTATCTGTAATTTGATTACTGGAAATACAAGAACAATATAACTCTCTTAAAATTATACACTTGTATCAAAAAGAAACTAAAAAATGTAATAAACAACGAGTGTAAATAGCAATAAAAACATAAGCATTATTACCTTTAAATACTAAATTAACCTCGTTTTTTGACCCGTTAACCAATAAAAAAGCCACTATATAAAATAGTGGCTTTTTTCAACTTATGACAATTATCTTAGCAGGGATAACATTGTCGTTAAGTTACTCTTAGCGTTCAAAGTTATGGAACTTATCAATACCGAATGACTTACCAGTATCATGACATGTTGCACAAGACTCTGAAGTACCTTCAGTGAACCATTCTGTCGTTGATGGTACATTCAACTCACCACCATTTTGCTCCATGTGGCTTAACGCTGAATCAGAGTTATGACATGCAAAACAGTTTGCAGTGATAGGGCTCGTCATTACACCAGCAGTACCGCCGTTATACGCTTTAGAAAGCATGTATTGGTTAGGTACATCAGCTAGGCTTACACCATCAGCATGACAAGAGACACAGTTATCGGCATTCAAGCTTGCTGCTGAGTTCGCTTCTGGCGCTTTATCACCTAACTCGTTACCAACACCCCAGTGCATGCTGTGAACCATTGGGCCGAAACCAGGACCAGACAATGCGCCTGTGCGATCTTGACCATTGTTATGACAAGCAACACAATCTAAACCGCCGTCACCGTAGCTACCGCTCTTATGGTAGTTAGTGTCGTTGTTGTGACAAGTCGTACAGCTGTTTTCATCGATAGTATGACGACGACCCCAATCTTGTACTTTTTCAAAGTTGATTGGGTCAACTACATCACTGTATCCAGTGAAAGACACACCGTATTCATTATCGCTATCAATCCAATTGGTATCAGCAATCGTAATACGTGAGCTGGCAGACAAGTTAGCAAGTTCATAACCCGCAGTTAGCGCGCCGTAACATACTGAACGTGAGCCATCAGCATTTTCAATGTAGCCTTCTGAACCATGACCAATAACACGTGCAACAATAGAATCATTGTAGTAGTTGTTAATGTAAGCACCACCATAAACAACTTCATGCGCAGCATACATTTCACCAATGTTTAATTGCACCGGTGTTTCACCAGAGTTATCAAACAATGCGATATCAACACAGTAACCTGATGTCCAAGCAACATCTTTGTGATCAATCCACTCATCCATTGTAGGATTAAAGTATGGCGCACTAGTTGTAGTGTAATGATTTGCACGAATTTCTTTACGCTCTTCTAAACCAATTTTAGAAGATTGGAAATGGAACTCACGAGCATCAAAATCATCGGCTAATACAGTGGCAGCACCTGAACCATCAGATGTATGACAATCTGAACAACCATTACCAGCAATACTGGTATTCATCACAGGCTCTGCGTGACAGGTGTAACAGTTAGTTGGGGTAAAATCTTTTTCAAATTTTTGGTGATTAATGTGACCAAGCTTTTGCATGGTATTTTTCGCATACCCACCGGTATCAAGTGAGGTACCATCTTCAGCAACATCACGTGGAACATTGTTGTGGCACACCATACAGCCACCAACAAAATCAACTTCGCCATCAATGTTTTGTGCGACATATTTCGCATGCTTAATATCTGAGGTGGCGTAATCAACGTGACATGAATAACAAGTTTCAGTTGTTGAGGTGTGGGTCATTTCTGGCTTATCAATAATGATATACGGTGAATCAGCAATATCGCCACCGCCCACTTGTAAGCGAATTAATCCTTCTGTATCTGCTTGTACAGCTGCCATTGGAGCAACGAGCTTATATTGCCCGCTGTCAACTTCTGTAATAGTTGCACCTTCAGTAGCATTATCGCCACCAAACGTTGCACTACCACCGACACTACCGTCACGGCTACGTTGAATACCGCGATCTGTCTTAGCAGCTAAGTAAATACCTGCATTTTCAAGACCCGTAATCGCAACGCCATCTTCATCAGTTAAGTTAAACTCTACTGTCACTTGGCCTTCTTCAACCATATGAGCAATATACTCAACATTGGTTACTGTAGACACTTCAGTAACTGGTGGAGTAGCGGGTTCACCCGGTGCACCATCTTCGCCATCAGCACCATCTTTACCGTCATCAGCACAACCTGCAATCCCCATTGCAGCCGCGACAACGAAAGCTAATCTTCTTTTCGTTAAATGCTTCATCATCATCTCCTATTGCCCATTACCACTTTGTAGGTACAGGTCTATTTTTATACTAGGCATTTCTTGCTCGCTAAATAGTGACAATGATCACGACTGAATTAACACGAAGCTGATTAACACTTTTTAATGTTCAAAGTTTGACTCAGATCTAAATAACTACATCCTTATATAAATAACAACAATGGCAACAGCAGGCTAAACCATTGTTTTAAAAGGATTTACAACTAATTAAATAATTTAACAAATAAATTAAACCTTATTATTCAGCAGCTTAACCCGCATTTATAGTAAGTAAAGGCCTATTTACTCTATAACTGAAATTACAATTAAGTTTAAATTAAGTTAATTTTAAGGTTTAAAGTTGAGCTCAAAAATCAGTCAATGACATTATGTTGCTTTAGCAAGCACCGAAGAAGAATAGAATATGAAATTCAAACCTGCCAATTGACAGATGAAATAGAAAAGCAAAAATGAAAAAAGCCACTATTTCTAGTGGCTTTTTATTATTTATGATTGCGATATTGAGCTTTGCAGGGCCAGATAATATCGCAAGCTATAAAATGTCAGTGATTAACGTTCAAAGTTATGGAACTTGTCGATACCCATTGACTTACCAGTGTCGTGACAAGTTGCACAAGACTCAGAAGTACCATTTGTGTACCAATTAGTACCCGCTTCAACATTTAGCTCACCGCCATTTTGTTCCATATGGTTAAGTGCAGTTGCGCTATCATGACATGCATAACAGTTCGCAGTAACTGGACTCGTCATCACACCTGAATTACCACCATTAAATGCTTTAGAAAGCATATATTGGTTAGGAATTTCAGCTAATGAGATACCCTCAGCGTGACAAGATACACAGTTATCAGCGTTTAATTCTGTCGCAGAGTTTGGTTCACCTGTTACTGCCGAACTACCCACTCCCCAGTGCATGCTGTGAACCATTGGACCGAAGCCTGGTGCAGAATTTTTTGCACTACGATCTTGGCCGTTGTTATGACAAGCAACACAATCTAAGCCACCTTCAGCATAGCTACCATTTTTGTGGTAGTTAGTTTCGTTGTTGTGACAAGTTGTACAGCTATCGTTTGTCACAGCATGACGGCGAGCATAATCAGTCACATTGTTCAGATCAGCTAACTCAGCTACTGGCGAGTAACTAGTGAATGAAACACCGTCATAAGAAGCATCTTCACCATGATTAAAGGTGACACGAGAGCTTGCCATAATTTGTGGTGCGTTCAAGTCTAGCGATGGGTGACAGAAGGTTTTAGTACCGTCGCCTTTGTATGACTCTTCATAAGAATTTGACTCACGACCAACAATTGAATCATTGTTATAGCCATGTAGGTATGTGCTTGCGTAAGTTAATGTGCCATCAGTATATAGCGCTTCAATATCCAGTACTTCTTCGCCTTTGAATAAGGTTAAATCAGTACAGTATTCACCGATATCATTCATGTAAACAGCAGATAATGACGTGCTGTGCTCTTCACGAATGGTTTGACGTTCATCAATACCAATCTTTTCAGATTTAGTGTGGAATTCACGTGCATCAAAGTCATTGTTTGCAGCTAATAATGCCATGTTGTCAGACATATCAGTGGTATGACAATCGCTACAACCGTTACCCGCGATGCTTGTGTTAATCACTGGCTCTGCGTGACAGGTATAACAGTTAGTAGCAGTGAAGTCTTTTTCAAACGCATTGTGATTGATATGACCAAGCTTCTGCATTGTGTTAGTAGCGTAGCCGCCATCTAGTTTAGTTACGTTATTGTGACAAACTAAACAACCCGCGACTAAATCAGTTTCGCCTTCAGTATCGATTGCTGTGTAGCTTGAATGCTTAATATCTGATGCATGGAAGTCAACGTGACAAGACTGACATGTTTCAGTCGTCGTTGTGTGCACGTTTTCAGGCTTGCTCACTACAATGTAACGAGACTTAGCAATTAAATCACCACCACCTACAGCTAAGCGAATAATACCTTCAGTACCCGCTTCAACATTTGGCATAGGTGCAACAAACTCATAATTACCGTTTTCAAGTACTGTTAAGCTAGCACCTTCAGTTGACTCGCTTGCACTACCACCAACGATAGTTCCTTCGAAATCATCACGACTACGAGCAATACCTTTGTCAGTCATCGCCGCTAATTCTGCGTTCGCTTTTTCTAAGCCAACAATTAGCATGTCTTTTTCGTTTGTGATTTGGAATTCAAAAGTTACTTTGCCATCACCAATTTCATGGTGAATAACGTCGACATTAGTAATCTCTGAGGTTTCTGCTGATGGTGGTGGTGGCGTTACGCCATCTTCGCCATCTTTTCCATCGCTACCACAGCCTGCAATCCCCATTGCTGCTGCGATAACGAATGCTAGTTTGCGTTTCGTTAAATGTTTCATCATCACTCCAATTTCTTATACCACCATTGAGGTAGCTCGGAATCATGTTAGGTATTAACCCAAACTTTATGAGTGATTCATGTCACGTAAGATCTGAACGTTAACAATTTCAATATTCTTTAAATTAAAACCTTGAGCCAGATCTAGTTTAGCTAGAGCTGATATTAACAATTAAAAATCATTCCTCAACCTGCTCGTTATTTACACGCAAACTACGTAACAAGCTGTATCAATCAATGCATTAGACTTAAGGTTCAGTTAATAAAAAAGGCCCTGAGGGCCTTTTCTATTGCTAAAGTAAAACAAATAACTTACGAACAGCAGTCTCGTCGCAAGCTTTTTTTCGGTAACTTATCATAAATAACTTTTGCCATTAACAAGGCCAATACAATCCCAGATCCCGTAGTAACAAAGTGAGGTAATAACTCATGTTCTTCACCAATTTGCGGCATGACAACAAAACCAAAGTGCTCCACAAGATAATTGACTAAGACACCAAAACTTAACGCTACGCCCAACACCCCGCCTAAATAGCCAAATAATGCGCGCTTACCTAGCTCTTTGGTAACAACACCTAAAGTGGCAATATTGGTTGCAGGCCCTGCCATCATAAAGACCAATACAGCCCCTGGTGACACACCAGCTAATAGTAAACCTGCCGCAATCGGTGTTGAGGCTGTAGCACAAATGTACATAGGGACAGATATCAACACCATCACCAACATAGCTAAAATCCCGTCACCCCATTTTGCTAAAAAGTCACCAGGAACAAACGTTTGTACTAACGCAGCAAAAAATAGACCGACTAACAACCACATCGTCGTGTCTCTCACTAAATCCGTTGCCGCGTAATGCAAACCTGACTTAATCCTTGACAATACTGACTCGTTTTTTAGCTCTGTCGCCATATCTTTTGTTGACTCGCAGCAGCTTTCAGCCGCATGTTCATGCGTGTCATTGTTGTCACTGACTGCAGCGTGATCTGTCTTAGTGGCACAGCAGCTTTTAGCAACTGTAGCCACTTTTTCGTTAATTGTATTATCTGTCTTACCCCCGCAACAACTACTCGTGCTCGGGATCGCTTCAACGTTGTCTTTGTTGCTAGAACAGCAACTGCTTGATGCCGGTTTACTTTGCGCCTTAGAACTACAACAGCTTGTTTCAGGAGCCTTAACCTCAGCGGCTTTTGAACTACAGCATGAGGACACCACTTCACCCGCGGTACCTAAATCATTCTCTTCAGCATTTTTTGCAACCTTTGATGAAGCCTTAGCCTCACTCACCTCATCTTTATCATCTCGACCAACCAATAACCCTGCCACAACGGCACTGGTAATTGCAGCAATAGGACGAATGATTGCCATAAAAGGCCCAAGTAAAACATAAGAAACTGTCACAGAATCAACTCCGGTTTCTGGCGTCGACACTAAAAATGAAGTGGTAGCTGCCTTAGAAGCACCGCTGCGGCGAAGCCCTACTGCAGCAGGAATAACCCCACATGAACAAAGTGGCAACGGCGCACCAATAACGGCAGCTTTAACCACGGTTTTAACCCCATGACCACCTAATTGCTTTTGCATCCATGCCATTGGCACAAACACTTTTAATAATCCGGCTAACACCAAGCCAAGTAATAACCAAGGCGCTGACTCTAAAAATAATTCTACAAAGTTAGTGAATAACATCTCTTGCCCCACTATTTCTTGCCACTAAGGATTGTGTACTACAGCTTGATGTTCAGATTTTGGCTGTAATTCTTTATCTGATGACTCTAATGCTTCTAATATAGAGCAGTGTTCGGCGCTTTCAGGCCCGCCACAACATGCCTCTGACAATTTACTCAACGAACTCGCAAAGAACTCCAGCTCCGCTATCTTTGCTTGTACTTGCTCCAACTTGATATCGACCATGCCTTTAACATCAGCACAAGCCCAATTGGACTTATCCAGTTCAATAGACAACAACTCAGCAATATCACTTAAACTAAAGCCCACTGCTTTAGCTCGAATGATAAATCGCAGCTTCTCGGCATCGTCTTGGTTATACAGTCGATAGCCAGAATCAGAACGATTCGAAGGGGCTAATAAACCATGTTTTTCATAAAAACGAAGCGTATCCGTTTTCACATCAAATAACGTCGCGAGCTCACCAATTCGATACATATCGTTACCTGTAAAGTTAGAATCTATATCAGTGTAATGTCATCATTATAAACCTTGGAGTTTAATCCAAGGTCAAGGGTTTTATAGAATAAAAAAGCCCCCGTACTTTGTTCTTATTTCAATATTGTGAAATCGCGCAGAAATTTCCCGAAATAAAACAGATTACGTTAAAATACGCGCGCTCGAGTACGGCTCACTAATAAAATAAAAACGAGATGTGCATCGTAGGAACTTTGGCAAAGCTGATTTAACAAACTCAGCTTTGCCAAACTTCCTTAAATAAATAGTGGACACTGTACCTACATGAATACTGTCAGACCTATTCGTCGCGCGCTGTTAAGCGTATCTGATAAAACTGGAATGCTTGAGTTTGCTAAAGCATTACATGAGCAAGGCGTAGAGCTACTTTCTACTGGTGGCACTGCTAAATTACTTGCTGATAATAATATCCCAGTGACCGAAGTTTCTGACTACACAGGTCATCCTGAAATCATGGATGGTCGTGTTAAAACACTTCACCCTAAAGTGCATGGCGGCATTCTAGCTCGTCGTGGTATCGATGAAATCGTGATGGAACAAAATGCCATCAAACCAATCGACTTAGTTGCCGTTAACCTTTACCCGTTTGCTTCTACAGTGGCAAAAGAAGGTTGTACTTTGGCTGACGCCGTTGAAAACATCGATATCGGTGGCCCAACCATGGTTCGCTCAACAGCTAAAAACCACAAAGACACCACCATTGTGGTTAATGCAAGTGATTACGACCGCGTGATTGCAGAAATGCAAGCCAATGAAGGCAGCACAACACTTGAAACTCGCTTTGACTTAGCCATTGCAGCATTCGAGCATACAGCAGCTTATGACGGCATGATTGCGAACTACTTCGGTACTATGGTACCAGCACACAGTAAAGATGAGTGCCACGAAGATTCAAGCTTCCCACGTACCTTCAATACTCAGCTGATCAAAAAGCAAGATTTACGCTACGGTGAAAACAGCCATCAAAAAGCTGCATTTTATGTTGATGCTCATATCGATGAAGCATCCGTTGCTAGCGCAACTCAGCTGCAAGGTAAGGCGCTGTCTTACAACAATATCGCTGATACCGACGCAGCTTTAGAGTGTGTTAAAGAATTCGACGGTCCAGCTTGTGTTATCGTTAAGCATGCTAACCCATGTGGTGTTGCACTAGGCGACACCATTTTAGAAGCTTACGATCGCGCTTTTAAAACTGACCCTACATCAGCATTTGGCGGCATCATCGCGTTTAACCAAGAGTTAGATGCAGACACTGCCAAAGCCATTGTTGACCGTCAGTTTGTTGAAGTGATCATTGCGCCAACAGTCAGTGCAGCAGCACGTGAAATCGTTGCAGCTAAAGCGAACGTACGTTTATTAGAGTGCGGCCAGTGGAACACTAAAACCACCACTCAAGATTTTAAGCGCGTTAATGGCGGCTTATTAGTACAAGACCGTGACCAGGGTATGGTTGATGTCGCTGACGTTAAAGTGGTATCAAAAGTACAACCAACAGCAGCACAACTTACTGATTTAATGTTCTGCTGGAAAGTCGCTAAATTCGTTAAATCTAACGCGATTGTTTACGCCAAAGATGGCATGACTATCGGTGTGGGTGCAGGTCAAATGAGCCGCGTTTACTCAGCTAAAGTGGCAGGCATTAAAGCCGCAGATGAAGGTTTGGTTGTTGAAGGGTCTGTAATGGCATCTGATGCATTCTTCCCATTCCGTGACGGTATTGATGCAGCCGCAGCAGCGGGCATCAGCTGCATCATCCAACCGGGTGGTTCAATCCGCGATGAAGAAATCATTGCCGCAGCAGACGAGCACGGCATTGCTATGGTGTTCACCGGAATGCGTCACTTCCGTCACTAAATAGCATTTGAATAGAGCAGCCTCATTTGGCTGCTTTTTTCGTTTAAAGAACATGATAATTTTTACCAAATTGAATATAAAAAAGGTGAATAAAGATGCAGGTACTTGTAATTGGCGGCGGCGGACGCGAACACGCACTAGCTTGGAAAGCAGCTCAATCAGCTCAAGTTGAAAAAGTTTTTGTTGCTCCTGGCAACGCAGGCACATCTTTAGAGCCAAAATTAGAAAACGTCGACATTAAAGTTGAAGCAATTTCAGAATTAGTGAAGTTTGCCCAAGACAACAAAATTGAATTAACCATTGTTGGCCCAGAAGTGCCTTTAGCACTTGGCGTAGTTGATGCCTTTAACGAAGCTGGTTTACCTATCTTTGGCCCAACTCAAGGTGCAGCACAACTTGAGTCTTCAAAAGCCTTCACTAAAGACTTTTTAGCTCGCCACAACATCCCAACGGCTGACTACTCAAACTTCACTGAAATTGACGCAGCGAAAGCTTACTCTGTTGAGTTAACTGCTAAAACAGGTTTCCCTGTTGTGATTAAAGCTGACGGTTTAGCTGCAGGTAAAGGCGTGATTATCGCGCAAGACCAAGCTGAAGCCGATGCTGCAATTGAAGATATGCTAGCAGGCAATAAGTTTGGCGAAGCGGGTTCTCGCGTTGTTATTGAAGAATTTTTAAAAGGTGAAGAAGCCAGCTTTATCGTCATGGTCGATGGCAATAACATCTTAGCTATGGCATCAAGCCAAGACCATAAAGCCCGTGATAATGGCGATTACGGCCCGAACACAGGCGGCATGGGAGCATACTCACCAGCGCCAGTGGTCACGCAAACCGTAGACGACTGGACAATTGCTAACGTTATCCGTCCAACGGTTGATGGGATGGCAGCAGAAGGCAATGTTTACACAGGCTTCTTATATGCTGGTTTAATGATTGCACCTGATGGCAGCGCAAAAGTACTAGAGTACAACTGCCGCTTTGGCGACCCAGAAACGCAGCCAATCATGATGCGTCTACAATCAGATTTAGTTGAACTTTGTTTAGCCGCCACCCGTGGTGAGCTTGATAAAGTGACCGCTGAATTTGATTCACGCGCAGCAGTCGGTGTGGTACTAGCTGCAGGCGGATACCCTGATGCCTACCGTAAAGCAGATGTGATTGACGGTTTATCTTTAGGTGATAACAACGCCAAAGTATTCCACGCAGGCACCGCCATGAAAGACGGTCACGTTGTCACTGCTGGCGGCCGCGTATTATGTGCAACAGCACTCGGTAACACAGTGACAGAAGCACAAAAAGCGGCATATGGTTTAGTCGATGCCATCCACTGGGATGACGTCTACTTCCGTACAGATATTGCATACCGTGCGATTGCACGTGAGCAAGGTAAAGACTAACTCGTTAATTAGCTTGTTGTTGAAGCTATGAAATAAAATCCCTGTGATAGCAGTCAATGCTAAAAGTCACAGGGATTTTTTTTGATTAATTATCGATAGTAAAATTTTAATATTTATTAATTACGGGTAAATAAAACTCTGAAGATGAATATTGATAGAATAGAAACAATGATATAACTTGGGAAAACATACATAAAAATATAAGGCGCAATATCCATCCTTTGCTCTTCATGCAGCAATGGAGATACTAAATAATTATAAAACCCTAAAAAAATCCCTATGTTAAAAATGGAATTTACAATGATAAAAGTAACTTTCTTAATCAAACTATTCATAATTATCACTTAATTTCCCAAAAATGGATTTCTTTGCTTTATTGAAATCAGAAACTGTCCCAAAAAACTCATAAATTGATCTCATTAACATACCGCTACTGCTTATTTCATCCTTGTTCCATAAGTCAATATGGTCACCACTTTGGTTATTAGTTGTTTCATTTCCTCTTTGCCAATAATCTTTAAAGAAAATTATTCCAGTTCGATTTTTTAAGTCTTTTTGAAAAGTACTAGGTGAAATTTTTTCAACCTTATGGAGTCCACCTATATTAGAAGAAGTTAACCATTTAGCCATTTCTTCAGCTCTTAAAATATGCTTAGTTCCTGAATGTGACCAACACTTTGCGGCCTTAGCGCTTGATGTAGAAACACCAACATTAATTAAAGCTTCACTTAGTAATATTGCACAATAATTGTCAAAAGGTGCAGAGCTTGTTTCTTGCTTATTTTGACACCGAGCTTTCATTAAGCTTTTCTCAGGAAATGATTCCCATAACGTTTTAAAATCTAACAAAATAAATCCCTTTATATTATTTTGATTATTAATCAGTGAATTATAACCTGCCATTTTTTTATTTTTACTTCAATTACCCTATGTAGCTATTACTCAAGTAATCACATCCCAATTAACTAGAATAATGTAGACCTTCCACCAAATGCTTACCTTGAAATAGTCGACTAAATTTAACTCTCTCAGAGCAAATAAATATCCAACCATAAAGCGCCACGACTTTTCGGCCAATAGTCCGCTTATTTAATACCCCTGTAGATATTGAATAATGTATCTAAGTTCATAGCTTCGACTTAACTAATTGCCTGCCGCAGGCTTATGTGCAGATACAACTGCGAGACGCTACAAGTACATCCCTGTAAGCTCAGCCAAAACATCCATGTTTTGGAAGCTCGCTGCTGCATCTACACTGGGATTATTAGCTCTTCGATTTAACTTCGTTTTTATATTCAATATAGAGCAAAGCCGCAGAGTTCAGTTGGCTTGAGTGCATCAAGAAAATTACGTGAGTCCTGACATGGCCTTTCTCGCACATCCATGTGCTTCAAGGCATTTTGTGCATCCTGCACTTAAGATATCAGCTAGCTTTCGAGGGGAAGGGACGCCCCGTCGTAAGCGTTAGTGATTTTTGAAGATGGACGAAGCTGAACCAAATGAAGCTAAAAGCTAAATAATACTCCGTTGGAAATTTTGCTTTTTAAATTTCGCCGGAGCGCTGAGGGATTACTCTTAGTAAATAAAATATGAGGACAAGCGCTTTACCCCTTGATTCTGATGTGGGCGAAGCGCCACGACTTTGATCTTATTAAATTAAGGGATAACAAAGAAATAAAATCACTAATTATAGCTAATCACATCTAAGTAAATATGCACCAATATCACCTCAAATGAATAGCTAATCTAGTATCTTAAATTAATAAGCAATAGATCTTGTAGTCCTATGCTTTTCTAGCAAGTTGCCAATTGCCAAAACATCGACTTATCCCTTGTATCTATGGCAGGATGTCGGCCAAGTTACAAATTAACAACAAATAACACCGACTATTTACAACACCCCATAAGAATAAAAATAGGGATCGCTTTATGTCTGACTCTCAACTCAAACAACCTAGTTTGTTTGACGCCCTTGCACCTGTTATCGCCCTTATCACCATGCTGGGCGCTGCGGTGTACCTTTTCTCTTCTGATAGCTCATCAGGAGCAAACCAAATTGCACTGATTCTCGCCGCTTGCATTGCCATTTTAATTGGTTACAAAAATGGCTACAGCTGGAACCAAATGGAACGTGGCATCATTAAAAGTATTGGTGTCGCAACTGGCGCTTTACTGATCTTATTTACTGTTGGCTCCCTAATCGGTACCTGGATTTTAGCCGGCACAGTGCCGACAATGATTTACTACGGTATGCAAATCCTCCATCCACAATATTTTTATGCTGCCAGCTGTATTTTATGTGCCGTTGTCGCTATAAGCATCGGTAGTTCGTGGACAGTAGCAGGTACTATTGGTATTGCCCTTATTGGTATCGCTTCAGCGATGGGTTTAGATATCAATATCACTGCAGGTGCAATCATCAGTGGCGCTTATTTTGGTGATAAAATGTCACCATTATCTGACACAACCAATCTAGCTCCTGCCGTTGCTGGCTCAAATATCTTTAGTCATATTAAGCATATGACTTGGACCACTGTGCCCAGCATTATTATTGCCTTAATCGTGTTTACTTTTTTAGGTTTATCAGCCGATGTATCCAGCTTTAACTCGCAACTAGGTGATACGCTGACATTACTAGAAAATACTTACCAACCTGGGCTGCATTTACTACTACCATTATTAGTTGTGCTCTTTTTGGCAAATAAGAAAATGCCCGCATTTCCAACCGTGATTATTGGTACCTTAGCGGGTGCTATCTGCGCAGCCATTTTCCAGTTTGATAATGTGATTACTTACGTTAACGACCCACAGTTATTACCAGTAATTGCCATCATTAAAGGCATTTGGATTGCGATGTTTGATGGTTATGTGGCTAATACTGGCGATGCCGTGCTCGACAACTTATTAAGCCGTGGCGGCATGAGCAGTATGGTGACAACAGTCTGGTTAATATTGTGTGCTATGGCTTTTGGCGGCGTGATGGAAGTGACAGGCTTATTAGCTCGCTTACTTGAAAGCATCATGAATTTAGTGACAGGCACCAGCAGCTTAATTATCACCACTCTTGGGGTCTGTATTGGCGCTAATGTGATTACTGCCGACCAATACATTGCCATCGTATTACCCGGTAGAATGTTAAAAATGGAATATCAAAAGCGTAAACTTGCACCTGTCAATTTAAGCCGCTCTTTAGAAGATTCAGCAACTGTCACTAGCCCGTTGATCCCCTGGAATACTTGTGGCGCCTTTATGGCAAGTACCCTAGGCGTGGCGACTATCGCATACCTACCCTACGCTATTTTTAACTTAGTTTGTCCGTTTATCAGTGCGTCTTATGCCTATTTCAATATTAAAATTGAGCCATTAGATGAATCAACGCTCAATGAAGAAATTCAAGCAAGCTAGCCTTGATGATATCGATGTATAAAATCAGTATTAACCGAATTTATCTTTGAGCCAGCCATAATGATAATAACCCCATTGCCCTAGCCGTCTTGCTTTTGCAAACGGCATCTGTGGTAATGGGGAGTTATACAAAGGTAAGTTCGGTAAGGTTTCTCCTGCAATACTTTGTGCCAGTCTAAAGGCAGCTTGAGCGCTAAATGATACGCCGGCGCCGCAATAACCCAAACTGTAACCAACGCCATTTTTACCGTAAACATGGGGCATGTCATCCATTGATGCTGCTATCCACCCCGTCCAGTTATAAGCAACCTTCTTTCGGCTCAGATGTGGAAAGCACTTATCCATCGCAAGTTTCAAACGCTGACCATATATCGGCTTAGCCGCGTCCTTGCCCCATACGGCGCCACGGCCTCCAAACAATAAACGGTTATCGGGCAGCAATCTAAAGTAATACTTTAATATTCGCGTATCCATGGTCACTTGGTGACTATGTAAACCTGCCGCTTTTAGCTCATCTGCAGTTAATGGTTCAGTGACGATAATATTGCTCAGTATCGGTAAAAACTTATCATCTATTCTTTGGTTCAGCTGCTTAGGCGAATAAGCATTACCCGCCATGATCACCTTATTGGCTAACAGTTCACCTTGATCCGTTACTAAACGGTGCTTTCCATTTTCTTCTATCCAGTCACGCACACAGGATTGCTCGTTTATGGTTATTCCCTGTTTTTCAAGCATGGACTTATAGCCCAGTAATAGCTTAAGAGGGTTAATCCCAAAGCCATCATTCAGCCTTAACGCACCATAAGCTTGATGATGGTTAAGGTACTGCTCTCTAAAGTGTTCAGCAGTAATAAACTCGGCTGTAAAATCGCTGCCTTGCGCCATATTTTTTTGAATATATTCGGCTGCCGCTTTAAGGTTTTTTAACGCTTTTGGATTATGAGCGACCTTGAGATAACCTTTCTCTTGTGGCTCACACTGTATGTGATGTTGCTGTATTAATCCTTCAACTCGACTTACCGCTTGACTAAACTCACTGTAGATCCCGCGCGCAGTGTCTAGTTCCCAACGTTCAGCCATTGCGGAATACCCCAAACGACCCGAGCCCTTTAAGACAAAACCCGCATTACGAGCGCTAGCGCCAAACCCCACTTGATTAGCCTCAAGCACACGACAATCAATGTGGTATTGTGTCGCTAAATAATAAGCCGTCAATAGACCAGTATAGCCGCCGCCTATAATAGCAACGTCTGTTTGCTGAGAACCTTTGAGTGAGGGAAGTAATGCGGGTAATGATTGTGTGCTCGCCCAGTAGCTATGCGCAAAAGGCTGCTTAGCAGGTGATTGATTAATTAAGGGATCATACAAAGCTTGAGGCATGTTGGGTACTCGTGGTTAACACCAATGTGGTCATACAGAGAAATGTTGAAATGAGTTATTTAGTTAAACTCAATCACCATTTCACAGGCTGTACAGTGGCAATCATCGCCGCATATCACGCACAGATAATCACTGTTGTCTTGCTGCTGGTTCCATCGACTCGGATGCTCTTTAATCAATTTACCGCCAGCATGAGTAAAGTAGCCCACTGCTGAATTTTTAGGGCTTTGTTTCCACAAATGACTCACTCCAGCTGTCGCACCTTGCGCTTTTACTGCTTTGATAGAGGCTTGTAGTAGTTGCGAACCTATGCCTTGCCCTCTAAGCTCTTGAGCCACTGTATTGCACTTGAAGTAACACATTTGATCGGGTGAAACTGGCCATTTTTGTGGTGTACACCATTTATCAATTGGCCAATTGCCCGCTGCATAGGTCAGTCTAAACCCAGCTATTTTTGATTGTTCTTGCGCCTGATGTACCGATGATAATTGTTCATTTTCTGCGATAAAATGGGCATTAATATTATTTTTTATTCCCATTTGATAAATATTTTCCAGCGAAGGCATGTCTAAGTAACCTTCACCATGCACTAAATTACCTAGCTCAATAACCTGTTGAAAATCTTCAGGAGTTAGTGTTCTTATTATCATTTTCACACCCTAAAATTTTACTATTCACCATCACGATAACACAAAAAAATCGCTCAAATAAACGATGTTAAACTTTTGTGATAATTTAGCGATAACCCAGTGAGATCCCTTTGTCAGAATCATTATCAATCAAACAAAAGGAGCTCTGTTATGAAATCATCAGTCTTAAAGACATCAACACACAAAAATTTATCAGTCAAAACCAGCTTGTTAACCCTTGGATTAGTTGCAGGCGGAATATTTAGTGCTCAAGCATCTGCAGCTGATTTAGAAATTAGTGTCGTTAACCTAACCCATGGTAATCATTTCACCCCGCTACTGATTGCTGCTCATGATACTGACAGTCACCTTTTCCATGTCGGTGAAATGGCCACACCAGCCTTACAAAAAATGGCTGAAGGCGGCGATGTTGGTGATTTAGATGCCGCCGTAATGGGTGCTGGTGGTTTTACCGCTGTTAACCCTGCAATGGGATTATTAGCCCCTGGCGCGAATGTAAGTGAAGTGATGCTCGACTCTATGGATATGACACATTTATCGATTGTGGCAATGGTATTACCAACCAACGATGCCTTTATTGGTTTAGATAGCTGGGAAATTCCGACTGAGGCAGGCAGCTACACTGTGTATTTAAATGCATATGATGCAGGTACAGAAGCCAACGATGAAATCGTCAATGGCGGCGGCATGTCAGGTGTTCCAGGTATTCCAGCTGCTCCTGGCGGTGACGGAGGTATGAATGGTACTGGTGTTATGGATGGTTCTACTAATGCTTATGTTCACACTCATCCAGGTGTGCTTGGCGATACTGATGCAGTAGGCGGTGCCAGTGATTTAGACAGTCGTATTCATCGCTGGTTAAACCCTGTGGCGAAAGTTGTTGTTACCGTCAAATAAGGGGGAATCGCAATGAGATATTTAACGAATACGTCCAAAAAACGCAGTCATCCATACAGTTTATCAGCCGTAGCACTTATCGCTGTGATTGGATTAAGTGGTTGTTCTGATGACGATGATGACTCACCAACACCGGCACCAGTGACACCAACGCCGCCAGCTGTGGTAATGCAAACATACACTGTCACTGTTACGAATTTAACAGCTAACCAGCCAATGTCTCCCATTGCTATCGCCTCTCATGGTGATGATGTCATGTTGTGGCAGGCCGGTGAAGCAGCCAACGTTGCACTAGAGAAAATCGCAGAAGGTGGTGATGCAGCAGATGTTGCTGCGATTGAAGGCATTACTTCAACCGTCAGTGGCGCTGGTATTTTAATGCCAGGGATGTCAGAAACCATTACCGTGACACTCGAAGAAGCCGATGTAGCCAACCTCACGGTTGCCACTATGTTAGTGAACACCAATGATGCATTTACAGGCTTAAACAGCTATGACATCAGTATGCTCGCAGTGAGTGATTCAGTATCTATGCGTGGCATGGTTTACGATGCTGGAACCGAAGCAAACTCAGAAGCACAAGGCACTATGCCTGGACCTGCTGATGGTGGTGAAGGCTACAACGCTGAACGTGATGATGTTGATTTTGTCCATATCCACCCTGGTGTTATCACTATGTATGATGGGTTAATGGATAGCGTATTAACGCCTTCACATCGTTTTGATAATCCAGCGGTTTCTATCTCGATTAGCCGTACTGAGTAAGTGATGCGAATGCATAGCTAATCAGATTGTTCAGCGATAGATTAAATTCTGTTTGATAACATTATTTAAACAATTTGAAATTTAATCTGCCCAAGTCAGGTCTGCTCAGTAGGGATCTGATTTGGGACATTCTGGATGAACGATAGCACTAAGCATAACGGCCATCAGATAAAGCCGCATATTTTACTTGTGGAAGATGAACAAGACTTAGCAAAACTTATCATGCTCAACTTAACAGCATTAAATTATGAAGTATTTCATGCGACTACGTTAAGTCAGGCAATGCAAATCATCGACACAAAAACGTTCGACCTCATTCTCATGGACAGGATGCTGCCTGATGGTGACGGCATCATGTTATGTCAGCAATTACGAGAAGCAGAAAAGTCATTACCAATAATGATGCTAACTGCAAAAGATTCTGAAGCCGATATTGTTTTGGGGTTAGAAGCTGGCGCTGATGACTATTTAGTGAAGCCATTTAGCGTATTAGAGCTTAGAGCCCGCGTTAAAGCCATGCTAAGGCGCAGTAAGGTTCAACAAGTACAAACTGAGCAATTGGACTTTAATGGGGTCACCATTAACTCAACCACCCGAGAGGTCGTATCCAATAACAGCCCACTTGAACTCACCGCAAGAGAGTTTGATTTACTGTTATTTTTAGCCAAGCACCCACTCCAAGTATTCAGTCGTATGCAATTGCTAGAGGCTGTTTGGGGTTATAACTATGATGGATACGAGCATACGGTAAATAGCCATATTAATCGTTTACGCAGCAAACTTGCCCGCAGTCCAGGTCATCCTGAGCTCGTAAAAACAGTGTGGGGAGTGGGTTATAAATTTTCTCCACCAGAAGCGTAAATGGATTATTTTTCTCTGATGTTACCAAGGCAGGCCAGTCATTATGAATCGACTATTTAATCGACTATTTCTTTCAGCGACATTGGTTGTGCTTATTCTGTTCATGGCGTTATGGCAATGGTTGCAACTCAATCATGAATTTAGTCGTAACCAAATTCAGCAATCTTTGCATCTCGAATTGGCTGAGCATATGGCACATATCAACCCATTACTCTCTCAAGGCATTACTTCTGATGCGGCATTAAAAGAAGCGTTTCATGATTTTATGTTACTTGGGCCCAGTTTTGAGATCTATACACTCGATCCAGAAGGCCGAGTCGTTGCTTATGATGCAAAAGAGGAGAAGATTAAAAAAAACCGAGTGAGTTTAGATAAAATTGAGCAGTTTATTGCACGCCGAGATTTACCTATATTAGGAACAGACCCTCGATCGACTGAAACTGAGAAGATTTTTTCAGTCAGCCCACTTATCACAGAGGATGGCCTTCACAGCGGGTATTTATACGTGATTATTGGCGGTGAAGATTATGACAGCTGGCAGGCGCTGATTAATTCTGAAAACCAGCCTAAACTATGGGGCGCTACGATTGGTTTTTGGGTGATATTTGCCTTGATATTGTTTGTATTATTATTAGGCTTTTTTACCCGTCCAATTCAAAAGTTAGCCAGTGATTTAACGCGTCTTAAAGCGTGTTCGTTTGAAGGGAATTCCTTCGACAGCAGCCTGACTCTCCCAAACCGTTATAACGGTAGCTTAGAAATCAAAAAGCTCAGCGAACATATTAATCATTTACTGCAAGAGCTTAATAATCAACATCAACAAGTTAAACGCCAGCAACAAGCAAAACATGACTTTTTACTGCATTTATCCCACGATTTAAAAACACCGCTCACCTCTTTATTAGGATATATAGATACCTGGTTGCTCTCCCCACCAAATGAGCGCCAACCAGAATACATAGAGTATGCGGCTAACTCAGGGCAAAACTTGCAACAATTACTATCGCAACTGCTTGAGCTTGCAGCACTTGAAAACGGTCAAATTAGCGCTCAAATTAAACAAATCAATTTGCGTGAGTTGTTACTCGATTTGAATCAGACATTTGCTCCTAGAGCTAAAAAGCTGGGAATAAGATTACAATTTAATATTACCGATGAATTACAGGTTTATACCGATCCACAATTGATGCGCAGAATCCTCAATAACCTTGTTGATAATGCGCTCAGATACACCCCTAAAGATGGCACTATTACCATTTACAGTGAAACGTTAAATGGTCAAACTTGGCTAGCCGTTAAAGACACTGGTGCAGGTATGCACAAGCATGAAGTGGACGCTTTAAAACAATTATCAATGCAACAACTTACCTTTTCACCAGAACAACCACTCCCACAATTAGGTGTTGGGCTTGCAATTGTTAGACAGCTCCTTGGGATATTAAAGTGCCGTATAAATATCGACAGTCAACCTGGTACAGGAAGTTGTTTTCATATTGAGCTGCTTTCTTCAAGTCATTGAGTGTTATGTGAGTAATCGTTACTCCGATTTTGATTACTCATTATTTTTTACAAGTTAATGAGCCACTTTTCTACCCATCGCATTTGAATGTTGATAACATAAATTCAACAAGCACCGTCCGTATTAAACGAACAATTATTATTTTAAATCGTTTGCAGGTAGATACAGCATGCACCCAATATATTCAGATGAACTCAACCTTCCTGATGCACCTTTCGATGCTCCTAAACTCAATTATGAAAAGCCCGAAGAAAATAAAAACTTTTGGATAATTGATAATTTCTTTTCTGAAAAGCAAGCAACAGAGATTGCCAATCGCTGTTTCATGAAAAGTAAGTGGAAGCTTGGCAAGCCTTATACTAGTGAGTTATGGCCTGGTATGCGCTCTAAAAACGCCTTGAAGAAAAAAGAGCTCTTACAAGTAGAAAACTGGATAAAAGAAACCCTAAAAGTCGATAAATTATGGGTTGCTGAATCAAACAGTGTCGTTGTTGATACAAACACAGCTATTTTGGTTGGGGCTGATGAAGGAGCGGCAAGACCTCATGTTGATAATCGGCAGCTTTGTCGATACGGCGCCGTGCTTTTTTTAAGTAAAAATCCTAAACCACACTCTGGAACCTCTTTCTATCGCTTGAAATACGCGAATGAAGCTGCTGGCGGTAATCTAGTACAAAAACCCTATAACAATTTAGTGGATGCGTTAAACACCGACAGCTTACCTCCAAGTGCTTGGTATGAAGACGAAGCCATTGAAAATAAATTTAATCGCCTCATTTTATTCAAAGGCAATATGGTTCACAGCGCCAGTAGTTACTTTGGTAAAGAAAAGAGGGAAAAAAGACTCGCGATTACTTTCTTCTATATGACAGAGGATTAAACGTATAATTGCTCAAAGCATCAAAGCCAAAAACAACAAAGCCAAAAACAACAAAGCCACCTATTTAGGTGGCTTTACGTATCAAGTCAATTAATAACGAACCTTGAATGTCTACAATTAATCGTTATAAATTGATTGATATAAGCTTTTAATTTTGTGGAAGAAAAGACTCGCAATACCCGCAAACAAGCTAATCCACATCAATAATACTGAAGCAACTGTGATGTATTGCCCCATGTAATAATCAGCATTGGCTACATAGATGTAATGGGTGCCAGGAAGCAAAGCAGCAAAAATAGCGAAGAACACTAAAGCAACAATAATTTGAATTTTCATATTTAACTCTCTTTTAGCGAAGGCTACTAGATGTGGCTTCCATCCCATCGTGAAACAAAACTAGTTAGCATAAAATATTTATTCTCAGAATGTGTATAAAATATCAAATTAACTCTCTGAAGAATTTTGCAAAGATCACAAATTAGAATATCTCATATTTACTTTGTGACACATATCACCACACCTTTAACTCGATGATTCCTATAAGCTAGTTCAGCTTTAGTCATTCGTCACTTTTTTCACAAATAAAAAAGACGAGCTAAGCTCGTCTTTTTTTACGCATCTTCACGACGCCTCAAACTTCATACCCATTACTTGTGGTATTTAGCCGATAACTCATGCACAGAGTTGATGAACGAACCGGCATGCTCAGGATTAACATGCTGATGAATACCATGACCCAAGTTAAATACGTGGCCAGTACCTTCACCGTAAGATGACAAGATTTGGTCAACTTCTTGATGAATACGCTCAGGTGATGCGTAAAGTACTGATGGATCCATGTTACCTTGAAGCGCAACTTTTTCACCAACACGGCGACGTGCATCACCGATATCAACAGTCCAGTCTAAACCTAGTGCATCACAACCTGTTTCAGCCATAGATTCTAACCATAGTCCGCCACCTTTAGTGAATAAAGTAACTGGTACTTGGCGACCGTCTGCATGACGAGTAAGACCATCAACGATTTTTTGCATGTAACGTAGCGAGAACTCACGGTAAGCATGGTGAGATAATGCACCGCCCCATGAATCGAAAATCATTAACGATTGAGCACCGTTAGCAACTTGTGCGTTTAGGTATAAGATAACTGAATCAGCTAACTTGTCTAAAAGCATGTGTAGTGTTGCTGGCTCTTCGTAAGCCATTTTTTTGATCTTTTCAAACGTCTTGCTTGAACCACCTTCAACCATGTAGGTTGCTAGTGTCCATGGAGAACCAGAGAAACCAATTAATGGTACTTCACCTTTTAGTTCACGACGAATGGTGCTAACAGCACGCATAACATAACCAAGCTCATCTTCAGGATCTGGGATAGCTAGCTTTTTGATAGCGTCGATTGTATCTGTAGGACGCTCGAAACGTGGACCTTCACCGGTTTCAAAATATAAACCTAAGCCCATTGCATCTGGAACAGTAAGAATATCTGAGAATAAAATTGCAGCATCTAAATCATAACGACGAAGTGGTTGTAGCGTCACTTCACATGCTAAATCTTGGTTCTTACAAAGAGACATAAAGTCACCCGCTTCTGCGCGAGTCGCTTTATATTCAGGTAGATAACGTCCAGCTTGACGCATCATCCAGACAGGGGTTCTGTCAACAGGCTGTTTTAATAAAGCGCGTAAATAACGATCATTCTTTAATTCTGCCATGGGGCTTGATTCCTAAACATATAGTGATATCCGCTGGCGCGTAGTTTAGCACTTATGCGATTAATGTAACCAGCAATGCTAAATTAATGTGAAGTAACACCCCAACTAGTATCGAAATTGCTAATGTAATCGTTATCGCGCTCACAATAATACTCATAATTAGGTATAGATTAGGCTAATTGGATAAAAAAGTTGCACCTATTGTTAGCGTTTGGTATAAAAAGTCTGCGCTAGCAAGAACAATCAAGAAGCACGATAAATCGAGCCCTTAAAAAATCTATTTGCCCAGTGATAGCTTGCTATCACTGGGCATTTTTCTTTCTGAACTCCACAGTTTCATTATTTTTTACAATTAAAACGTCCTTCTTCTGGTCGATCCATTCGATCTTTTACAGAAAATAGTTGATCAATAGTCACTTTCTCTCATACATTAAGTGTTATGGATTAGTTGCAATATTGGATTTCGTTATGCTGACAAAACTAGAAAAAGCCGAACAAAAATGGGGCGGTTCTAACAAGCTTGTCGATCAATGGCTACAACACCGTAGAAATTTACTGATCCAATACTTCAATATTGCCGGTCTAGCCCCTTACACTGCGCCAGAAAAAAGCCTTCCAACCACAGAAACGGTCAAGCAATTTTGTGCACAATTAGTGGACTACGTTTCCGAGGGACACTTTGAAGTGTATGACCAAGTGGTCAACGAATGTGAGAAGTCTGGTGAAAGCAGTAAAGCCCGTGCACAACACCTATTGCCTCAAATTAGCGAAACAACCGATGCTGCGCTTGACTTCAATGATAAATATACAGAAGTTGAAAGTGACGATGTATTGATGGACTTAGACGCCGATTTATCAAAATTAGCTCAAGCAATGGAAACGCGTTTTGCTTTTGAAGACGAACTTCTTGAGCAACTTTACGAACATCATTCAAAAGCGGCCAGTTAACGCTATTGCCAATTGTATGGGTGCTAGTCATTACCGTTAGCGCTGAGCATTTGCACATAAAATTAGCGCTTAAGAATAGTTTAAACCATTAGCTTTCCATTGCCCGCTCACAAGGCATACTCAGTTATACCTTCATTTACGCCAGTTATCTGGTAATTCCACCTGCGACCATAAATCGTTGCACAACATTTGATGTTGATGCCAGTCGCCCTGTTTTAACCATTTCACTAAAGCATCACCGACCTGAGGGTACTGAATAGGCTTTGGCGATGCAGACTTTAGCCAACGTTTTAATACACTGCCATCTAAAGTGTCCATGCTTTGTGCAGCAGCAAGTAATTCTAATGCGGCCACATTAGATGACTGCTCAAATTGACCTAATAACGGTTTTACCAACAGCTTTTTGCCAAGCGTCATGGCTTCACTGGCCAGTTCAAACCCAGCATTGCCTATCACGCCGCCACATTGTGACATATGGGCTTTAAAACCCGTGCGATTGAAACCGAACCAATTAATATGGTCTGCCAATGCTATATTCGGTTCAGCAGCGTGATAGACAAAGAATTGATATTGATTAAAAGGCGCCAAGAACCGAGCAATTTCATCTGGGCTTTCAAAAGGCAAATACACCAAAATCTGATGATGGTGATCACCGCAGTTTGGCTCGACTTCAACAAAAGGCGGAATAATTGGAAAACCAAAGTGATGCCAGTGGCAACCTAGTTTAATATCTGTTGGAGCGAAGTTATTCAGTAAACGTTCGTCAAGCCAACTCATCCCTTGTTTAGGCACAGGATACTGCAATGCAGCTTGATGGCTGATGCTTATTGATGTGACTCCCTGTTTTTTTGCTGCCCAAGCCGTCACAGGCTCAAAATCATTAATCACTAAATCATAATCAGATAAGTCCATGTGCTGCACTTCTGAAAAGATGGACGTAGAAAGATTGCGTCTAATGGTTTTTGGCAGATTAACTCGCCCACCTTCTGTCATAAATGACATACCTTTTCGCAGCTGAAAGTCACCAAAACAATCCATATCAAAATATTGATGTTCTTCTCGGCCACTGAATAAAAAATCGACCTCTATGTCCGTTTTACTCAGTGACTTCGCCATCACACGTGCACGGCTAATATGGCCATTTCCTGTACCTTGAACACCGTATAAGATTTTCATAAACGCCCTTGATTACCTGCCACTAATTTCTACATCCCACAAAATAAAAAGAGTTAAATACCCTGTGGTTAAATAAATTGCTCTGCCATGCTCACCGCTCCGAGCCCTAATGCTATTCCAGCTAAGATATCTAATGGGTAATGCACGCCAAGTGCGATTCTCGATAAGCCAATTGCCATAGCCCAAGTAAATGCCATCACAGCCAGTAATGGGAAAACATGCATCACGACTGATGCCATAATGAAGGCCGCCGCCGTATGCCCAGAAGGCAGGCTAAACTTATCGGATGGTTGAAAATCAGATTCAAACCCTGCAAATGCGGCGCAGGGACGATTGCGACGAATAAAATTTTTGAGTAATAAATAAAGAGGCAGCTCAATAATATAGCTGACTAACATAAGGTTGAAAAAGTGGCTTCCTTGAGGATGTAGAAACAACAATCCAACGGCCAAATACACATAAATATGGCCATCACCCGTTGCAGAGACCTGCTTAGCAAACTGATTAAGCTTATGCTCACGACAAAAGGTTAATATATGACAAAATAACAACTTATCTAAGTTTGCTATATTCACCATCTCGCTAGTCCTTTGGGTTATTTATTATCCAACCATGATTAGGACTGTAAATATGACCAATGACGCTGACATGACATTCTGTCGAAAGTTTTATGACAATGACGAATCTGATACTGATATCAAGTGTCCGCAATAACCGTCATAAGAGGAAGTGATATCTGAGCACAAACAGGCAAGCTTGCATCAGCCTTTATATGTCAATAAAGCGTTGGAACTGACATAAAGATAAAAACGAGAGAGGATATATGAAGCGTGGTTGGTAAATAGTAAATTTCAGTGATGGATTAAGGTGCCCAATAAAGGCACCTCGCTTGACCATTTTTACGCAGACGCTTCAGATAAGCTTTCTGACTTATTGGTACGATAGATTTTGATCAAATGGAAAATATTGATCCCCGCAACGAAGGCATTCATACCTGCTACTGGCCATGCTTCAATTTGCACACCGTAAATAACGAATAATGTACAACCCACAAAGTTTAACCAACGTAGCCAGATAATATCTTTCATCATTAATGAAATAGCCACCATAACTGATGCGCCATAACCTATGATTTCAACAACGTTTAACCCTTCCATAAGAACCTCTCATTAAGGCCCTCTGCCATCCATAAGCGTTACGGGGGGTCCGTGCCCCTAAAGCAAATAAAACAAACTGCATTTAATTAAGCGCTGATATTAACAAAATTTCATACAAGGTTGTAATAAAAAACCGTAATAAGATGACTAAGATCAATATAAACATCCTAATCCACCACTAATGTAAGTTAGTTTCCTACAACTTAGTCTCTGGTGCGATGTTGTGGGATTTCTCAACATCAGTTTATAAATCAACTTGTTGGTTTATCGTCATCTGGTGATGAATATCGCTTTTAATTTCACAAAAAGCTCATATAATTCATTTAAGATTGCTTAACTACTAGCGAGAAGTAACAAATCGCTACCCCCAAGGAGTGTCACTATGGAATACAACACCTCAGAACTGTGTGATATGTATTTAGATGTTGTTGATGTCGTAGAACCTATGTTCAGTAATTACGGCGGTACGAGCTCTTTTGGTGGTTCTATTAGCACCATTAAATGCTTCGAAGATAACGGCCTTATCGCAGATGCACTGCAAGCAGATGGTGAAGGAAAAGTATTATTAGTTGATGGCGGCGGTTCGATGCGTCGTGCACTAATCGATGCTTCTATTGCCGAGATTGCTGTTGCCAACAAGTGGGAAGGCATCATTGTTTATGGTTCTGTCCGAGATGTCGACACACTTGAAGAAATGGACATTGGCATTCAAGCACTCGCTTCAATCCCAATTGGCGCTGATGGTAATGGTGTCGGTGAAGTTGAAATCCCAGTTAACTTTGGCGGTGTAACCTTCTTACCTTGCGATCATATTTATGCTGATAATACTGGCATTATTTTATCGCCAGAAGCTTTAGACATCGACTAATCAACTTTCACCTTGTGAAGGTTAATTGATAACTACCGTCATATCATGAGCAGTCAAAATTAAAGCCAGCTTTGCTGGCTTTTTTATTTACTGTAATAGAACATTGTTTAAGCTAAATCTGCTTTACTCATTCATCACTGTCATGAACAATAGTGGCACAAGGCATCACAATAAATGCGCTAATAGCCCTTGTGGCCACAACAATAACGAACCCAACCTCGATAACAATAATACTTAACACGAGATAAAGTAGGTTTTTATGCTACAGATAATGACGCACGAAGCAATTAAGCAGTTTGTCTCCCCCCGTGATGGAGAGACAAAATTAGGACAAACAGTGCACGTGCTTGCACCATCCTTAACTAACAGTGCGGCGCAACAAGAAGCTTTACAGCAGTTTAAATCCCAAGGCGGACAGTTCGTTATTCTTGGGATCAGCGAAGATGCAGGCCCTAGAGCTAACCTTGGTCGAGGTGGAGCAAATACGGCTTTTGAAGCAACGATGTCGCAATGGTTGAACTTGCAATCAAACAGATACCTTCACGGAAAAGAATGCCTTATTTTAGGCAACCTCCTACCTCACCATCTCGATGACAATACCACTCAAGCAGACTTATCAAAAGCAACAGCTGAATTAGATGAGCAAGTTATCAACATCGTCAGTCAAATATTTGCAGCACAATTAACGCCTATAGTGATCGGCGGCGGTCATAACAATGCTTATGGCCTTTTAATGGCTGTAAAAGGTCAATTTAATCAAGCTGCTGCGGCGGTCAATCTCGATCCACATAGCGATTTTCGACCACGAGAAGGCCGACACAGTGGCAATGGATTTAGCTACGCTGCTGCCAATGGTGCATTAAGTTACTACCATGTACTTGGATTACATGAACTTAAAAATAGCGAAGCGACACTAGAACAACTCAGTTTATTTGGTGGTCAGTGGCATACTTTCCAGCAAATTTGGGTCAGACGAGAAATCAGCTTAACTGAGGCATTAACCCAGATAAGTAAGAATATTAATCAAACCCAATTACCAGTGGCGTTAGAGCTTGATGTCGATGCTATCGCTAAAATGCCGAGTAGTGCCTCAACTTTTGCAGGTATACCACTACTTGATGCCTGCCACTACGTCAGTTATATGGCTAAACATACTCAAACTGCATACTTACATATTGCTGAAGCTGCACCGCTATGTCATGAAGCGGGCGAGTCTGCTGGCAATAGAGATGTGGGTCAAAGTGTGAGTGAATTGATTTATGCTTATATTCAAGCCAAGCAACCGCAACACTATTAAAAAACACAAAAACAACTTTAAATCAGAGTGTTACCGACATTCAATTTAAGACTAGGCGGTCATACTGGCAAAATGATAACGCCTACAAAGTATCAAGCACTGCGTAAAGTTGAACCCAGTGTTTAATTAAGGCGTATGATATTGACAGTTATGCTGTATTTGCGCCATTTGAGACTATTCAATATCGAGTCGTTTTGTGGTCTAATGCAGAGCAATTTTTTGCAAAGCTGCAAAACGATTCTGGTTTGCCACTTTCCACGCTGTTTCTAGTAAACTTGATCACACTCTCGCTGATTAAAGTTTCTGCAAAGCAAGCAATGGCATACACTCGCAGTTAATTATCGCACATTATAGGAATACACAAATGTCTGAGGGCGACCCAAAGAACACGCATTTTGGTTATAAAACCGTTGAATCAGAAAAGAAAGCTGACTTAGTTGCTGACGTATTTCACTCGGTTGCGGCTAAATACGACATTATGAATGACGTGATGTCTTTTGGTGTTCATCGTTTCTGGAAACGTCACACCATTGCGACAGCGGGTGCACGTCCAGGTATGAAAGTGTTGGACTTAGCAGGTGGAACCGGTGACTTAACCGCAAAGTTTTCACACCTCGTTGGTGATCGTGGCCAAGTGATTTTAGCTGATATCAACGACTCTATGTTGAAAGTTGGCCGCACTAAACTGCGTGACAAAGGCATTGTAGGTAATGTTGATTACGTTCAAGCTAATGCCGAAGCATTGCCATTTCCTGATAACTACTTCGACATCATTACCATTGCATTTGGCCTACGTAACGTCACCGACAAAGATGCCGCTTTACGCTCAATGCGCCGCGTATTAAAACCAGGTGGAAAGTTATTAGTGCTTGAGTTCTCTAAACCTCAGCATGAAGTCATGCGTAAAGTGTATGATATGTATAGCTTTAAAGTATTACCTAAGATGGGAGCATTAATTACACAAGATGCTGACAGCTACGAATACCTTGCTGAATCAATTCGTATGCATCCAGATCAAGACACATTAAAACAAATGATGGTTGATGCTGGTTTTGAACAAGTCGATTACACCAACATGACTGATGGTGTCGTTGCACTACATCGTGGTTACAAGTTCTAATGCAACCGAATCATTTTTCACTATTGGCTTGCGCTGCATTCGAAACTGCTATTGAGCAGTTACAAGCGCAAGACAAGGGTGAATATGCGCGCCTTAAGCCATTACACGGTAAAGTATTTTGCATTCAGCTTACTCAAGTTGAATGGCCGCTTTACCTTGTATTCGCTAAAAAAATTCAAGTACTCAACGCTTACGAAGGTGATGTGGATGTCAGCGTAACAGCCGATGCCACTACCCTGTATCAGGTTTCAGAAGGTGACAGCCTAACTGAGTTAATCAAGCAAGATAAGCTTAAGCTAGATGGCGACGTCAACTTGTTACAAAGCTTCAGTCACTACTTACGCCACATTGAATTAGACTTCGCCGAGCCTATCTCAAAATATATCGGTGATGCACCCACTCACATCTTGGTATCGGGTACAAAACAATTAGCGCAAACAGCCAAGCAGGTCTTCGAAAAATCTCGCTCTCACGTGGGTCAATTAACCACTGAAGAGTACCGGCTTGCACCTCATCAAATAGAATTCATCCATTTTCGTGATAATCTGGAAGAGTTAGCAGAAAGCACAACTGCCATAGAAACCAGAATTGCATCACTAAGAGAAAAGATTACCCCATGACAATTGCCAGTATCAGACGTGGTTATCAAGTCATCAAAACTGTATTGCATTACGGCCTAGATGAGATTATTGCTAATAAGAAAACCCCCTGGTACTTCAGTTTGCTTCGCAATTGCTTCTTCTGGCTTCGCAATCAACACAAAGATAAACCCGCAGCAGAACGCTTAAAACTGGCGATGCAAGAACTAGGACCGGTCTACATTAAGTTGGGCCAAATGTTGTCCACACGTCGTGACTTGTTGAATGACGAGTGGGCAAATGAGTTATCAATGTTGCAAGACAGAGTCCCTCCTTTTGATTCAGCACTCGCTAGACAGGCTATTGAAGCTGAATTAAAAGCACCAATCGAAAGCTTATTCGATAACTTTGATGAAACCCCACTCGCATCAGCCTCAATTTCACAAGTACATACTGCAAATTTAAAAGAAAATGGCGCCGAAGTGGTACTGAAAGTCCTTCGTCCCAATGTCGAAGCGCAGGTGCAAGCCGATTTACAATTAATGTGTCAGGCTGCAGATCTACTTGAAAAGCTGTTAGGAGAAGGCAACCGCCTACGCCCTGCTGAAGTAATTGATGATTATCGCACCACAATACTAGGTGAGTTAAACCTGAATCTAGAAGCCCTTAATGCGGTTAAACTGCGCAATAACTTCTTAGATTCTGACGCCTTATATGTACCCTATGTCTATGAAGACTATTGCTACCCTCGTTTGATGGTCATGGAACGCGTTTATGGTATCCCTGTATCAGACGTTGAAGCACTGAAAGCCCAAGGCACAAACCTTAAATTACTAGCAGAGCGCGGTGTAGAGCTATTTTTCACCCAAGTATTCCGCGATAACTTTTTCCATGCTGACATGCACCCTGGTAATATCTTTATTAGCCGTGAGCACCCAGACAATCCATTTTATATCGGTATGGATTGCGGCATCATGGGCACATTAAGCGATGTCGATAAACGATACTTAGCTGAAAACTTTCTTGCTTTCTTTAACCGAGACTACCAACGAATTGCACAGCTTTATATTGAATCAGGCTGGGTATCTGAAAACACAGACGTACTGGCATTTGAGCAAGCCGTTAAAGTGGTGTGTGAGCCGATGTTCAATAAACCATTAGATGAAATATCATTCGGTCACGTGTTACTAGAGCTGTTCCGCACAGCCCGCCAATTCGACATTGTGGTGCAGCCACAACTGGTTTTACTCGAAAAAACATTACTTTACATTGAGGGGTTAGGCCGTCAGCTTTATCCTCAACTTGACTTGTGGTCGACAGCAAAACCATTTTTAGAGCAATGGATGTCTGAACAAGTCGGGCCTAAAGCGATTTTTGACAAAGTGAAAATGAAAAGTCCTTACTGGGCAGAAAAGTTACCTGAATTCCCAGAACTGATTTATGACAACCTAAAAGTGGGCCGAAAACTGCTGGGAACTCAGCAACAGATGTTAGATAAGTACCTGAAGTTTCAGCACAAAGCTCATAAGAGCAATTACTTATTAATAACATCTGCTGTATTGTTGATCTGTGGCACACTATTATTAAATCAAGACGCTACACTATGGCCTTCTTATATTTGTATCACATCAGGTATAGTGCTTTGGCTCACAGGATGGAGATCCAGACCAAAGAATCGTAAATTTTAACTAGCACTTATTCATTAGAGGTTCATAATACTCGATGTAATAAAGGTTATAATTTTGACTTTATTCAAAATCACGTTTTTATTCTTATAGAGGAAATGTTCATGGGCGGCATCAGTATTTGGCAGCTTCTTATCATTGCGTTAATTGTTGTTTTGTTATTCGGAACTAAAAAGTTACGTTCTTTAGGTGGTGATTTAGGTGGCGCTGTTAAAGGCTTCAAAAATGCTATGAATCCTGAAGACGAAGAGAAAAAGTCTTTAGAAGATAAAGAAAGCACAGCGAAAACTTCTCAACAGGCAACTGAACAAAAGTCCGAGTCAAAGGACAAAGAACAGGCGTAATTCATTATGTTTGACGGTATTGGCTTTATGGAGCTACTGCTGATTGGTATTTTGGGGCTAGTGGTATTGGGCCCCGAAAGACTCCCGACTGCAGTACGTTCAATATCTGGGTGGATTCGCTCATTAAAGCGAATGGCAAACTCTGTTAAAGACGAATTAGAGCAAGAGCTTAAAATCGAAGAGCTACATGCTGATCTGAAAAAAGCTGAAAGCAAAGGTTTGTCTAACTTATCTCCTGAATTACAAGAGTCTATTGATCAGCTAAAAGATGCTGCGCAATCGGTTAATCGTCCTTATCAAGTAGAGGACATTAATAAAGATGCTGCAACAGCAAAACCAGCTGAAAGCGCCACTACAACTAGTGAGCAAGCAGCAGACTCGACCAGTTCAAATACCAAAAGCTAGCGGGTAATCAATGTCACAACAGCTACCTCTCATTAGTCATTTGCTTGAATTGCGTAATAAGTTACTCAGAGCTATCGGCAGTGTTTTGCTGGTATTTATCTGTTTAGTTTATTGGGCAAATGATATTTATCATTATATGGCGATCCCATTAATGCAATCACTGCCTGAAACAAGCAGCATGATTGCAACAGATGTAGCTGCGCCATTTTTCGCCCCATTTAAATTAACCTTAGTGTTGTCATTTTTTGTGGCAATTCCCTATGTGTTATATCAGGCGTGGTCTTTTGTCGCACCGGGGTTATACAAGCACGAAAAGCGCCTTATTACACCACTGTTATTCAGTAGTACACTGTTGTTCTATCTTGGAATTGCATTTGCGTACTACATTGTCTTTCCAGTTGTGTTTGGCTTTTTTACCAGTGTGGCACCAGAAGGGGTTACCGTTGCAACGGATATCAGTAGCTACTTAAGCTTTATTCTGAAGCTATTTTTTGCCTTTGGATTAGCCTTTGAAATTCCCGTTGCTGTAGTATTAATGTGTTGGGCTGGCGTAACCACTCCCGAAGAATTAAAGCAAAAACGACCATACATTGTCGTAGGCGCATTCGTCGTGGGTATGATGCTGACTCCACCGGATATTATTTCTCAAACAATGTTAGCTGTTCCTATGTTAATATTATTTGAAGGCGGCCTCATAGCAGCTAAGCTATACACGCCAAAAGAAGATACAGATAACGAAGAGTCTAAGAGTGAAAGCACTGACAGCTAAGTAATGCATTTAATACTCATGGACTAGTAAAACAATAATAAAGAAGGATTCTGTTATGCGTTTAACCTTGGTTGCCACTTTTGCTTTGGCTATCACTTCTCAAGCTCATGCCTCAGTGGAAGAGCAATTGGCAACATGTGCCAGTCATACCGATAAACTGGACCGTCTAATGTGTTACGACGCATTAGCGGCCTCAGTTTCTACAGCAACATCTACACTTTCAACATCCCAGACTGCTAAACCAGTCACTGCGCCTGCAGCAGTTGCAGTGACGTCAACTCCAACAAACACAGCACCTGTTACGCCAACAGCGGCAGCAGCGCCTGTTGAAGCGAACGCTAACACCGCTGAACAAGAGTTTGGTTTGAAGAATGTCGCTGAAAAAGATGAACAGGAATTTGGCTTAAAACAAGTCGCTGATGACGAAGAAGATGTTCGTCTATATGCCGAAGTGTCATCCATAAAGAAAGATCCTTATGGTTCATTAATTGTGACATTAGCCAATGAGCAAACTTGGAAACAAGTAGGAACTGAGCGCTATAAGCTCAAATCTGGCCAAACCATCTTTATCAAAAAAGGCGCACTAGGTTCATTTTTACTTGGTAGTGATGGCCGCAATTCAACCATGCGAGTTAAACGTCTCAAGTAATTATGTCTCAACATATCGATATTGCGGTTAACCTACTCAGTAGTCGGTTAGTAGCAGATATAGACACTATTATTCACAATGCAGCGGAGAAAAATGTATCTCCGCTGATTGTTATTGGCAGTGACCTATCTGAAAGTACTGATGCCATCACCCTTTGCCAGCAATACCCAATGCAGTTGTTGTCTACGGCAGGTGTACATCCACACCAAGCCAGTACTTGGAATGGGTCCAGTACAGCTGAGCTACAATCCCTAGTGGACTCTGAGCATGTCGTTGCGATTGGTGAATGCGGTTTAGACTATAATCGTGACTTTTCTCCTCGAGACAAGCAACGTGAAGCATTCGATGCCCAACTGGCATTAGCAGTAAAACTGCAAATGCCAGTATTAATGCATTGTCGTGATGCCCATGACGACTTTGTTGAAATAGTATCTCAATATAGGCAACAATTACCTGCCGCAGTACTGCACTGCTTTACCGGAACAAGAGATGAGCTACTTGCTTGTATTGAACTCGATCTTCATATTGGCATTACGGGATGGGTGTGTGATGAAAGGCGTGGTGCTGAACTTGCCAGTATTGTCCCTCTGATTCCTGATAACCGGATTATGGTTGAAACCGATAGCCCCTATCTGTTGCCAAGAAGTATGAGACCTAAACCTAAATCGAGTAAAAACTTACCGCAATATTTACCTTATATTGTCGACTATATTGCCCAGCTTCGTGGGCAAACCTATGAACAATTTTCGGATCATTGTTACCGCAATAGCGTTAACTTTTTTAATCTAGGCAACAACTAATGCCTAGAGCACCGCTAACTCACTACAGTGCCATATTATTGTTCTCGCTTTTCAGCTTACTTTTTTGCGCAGCGAGCATGGCAATCGATCATGATTATGTACAAAGCCAAACTCAAGTATCAGCGATTAATAATCAAGATGTTTTTGACACAAACGAGCATAAAAATACCCCTCTCAGACTAACAGAATCTTCCATCACCAAAATTGATCTCACTGATTGGCTCTACATCCATAACTCCAATAATATAACCGAGCTTGCTACCCTCACCTTACACAATAACAACAAGCAAAATTGGCATAAATTTACCGAAGCAGACATGCGCTCGATTGGAGCGAAAAATACTTGGGTCAGCTTCAGTATTTATAATCCTAACGATCAATTGTCACGCATTATCGCCTTAGATAACCCACTGTTAGATAGATTGAAGTTGTTTCATCTAGTGGATAATGATTTAAAGAATGTTGAACTGATGGGGGATAGCCTGCCTTTTGATCAACGTCCATTGCAAAGTAACTTATTTCTATATCCGTTCGACATGAAACCCGGCGAGCTACATACTTTTTATTTTAAAATTAATAATCGCGGCACACTCAATATCCCCTTAGTGCTTTGGAGCAAGAATGATTTTAGCCATGCGATAGAAACCCAGAGCCTAGTGCATGGGCTTCAAATTGGTATTTTAATCGCAATTAGCTTATTCAGTTTATTTATTGCATTGGCTTCTGGCTCGTTCAGTTACAGCTATTACTGCGGTTATGTCATGAGCTTAACGATCATTGTCACGAGCATTTATGGTATTTCATTTCAGTATATTTGGCCTTCATTGCCTGGACTGCAGCAATTAATCATTCCGATGATGATCCCTATCGCATTAGCTTTTGCATTGATGTTTACTGAAAAGGTTATGCAACTTAAATATCATAATAAACGCATGTTGCTAATGGGACGCTACTTGGCAGTTTATTGTGTATTCCTAAGCTTAGTGATCTCATTTTTAAATTTTGAAGTGACCATATACCTCCTGGGTGTATCAATCATTTTAATTAGTTTTACCTTAATTGTGTTTTCACTAATACAAGTTCTAAAAGGCACTAAAAACGCTCGCTTCCATGCCATAGGCCGTATTGGTTTATTTGCTGGTTCTTTAATATCAGCATTAATCTATTTAGGTCATATTAGCTGGCAAATATTGCCGCAAACTCCAATTATGGTTGGGCTGACCTTTGAGGTCATTATCATGTCAGCAGTATTGGCTATGCGCTATAACGATGAGCGCAAAGCAAAATTACAAATGCAGAAAAAAGCGCTTGAACAAGCGGTAAGGTTACAACAAAACCGAGATGAAGCACTACGAGCTGAAGCGCAAGCGAACGAGCGCTTAGAACAAATGGTGGCACAGCGAACCTTAGAACTTGAAGTGACCTTGCGTGAGTTAAATGAAGCTAACCAAAAACTCACTCAGCAGAATACCATTGACAGTTTAACGGGTGTTAAAAACCGTAGTGCTTTTGATAAGCGTCTTGCCGCTGAGGGTCGTATCAGTCGTCGTCAACAGACACCATTGGCGATATTAATGATTGATATCGATAAGTTTAAAGACATTAACGATCAACATGGCCATCTTGCTGGCGATCACTCAATAAAAGTGATTGCGACTACAATTTCAGATTTTTTAAAACGTCCAACCGATCTGGTGTCACGTTTTGGTGGTGAAGAGTTTGCTATTATATTACCGAATACTGATAGTGAAGGAGCCATGCAGTTAGCAGAGCAAGTTCGCTTAGCAATATCCAAGTTATCCATTGATTGGGAGAATAACCCTATTCCCCTTTTTGTAAGTATTGGAGTCAGTGCTTCGGTAATTGAAACTGATGAACACCCAACTCTGCTACTTGAACAAGCCGATAAAGCGCTTTACCAAGCTAAGCGCAATGGACGAAACCAAGTAAGCCTATTTTCGTCCGAATAAGAGCAAATTAATATCAGGAGTCGAATGTGAATATTATTACTAGTGCGTTTCCACAGCGCAGAATGCGCCGCATGCGTAAACATGATTTCAGCCGCCGTTTAATGTCAGAAAACAAATTGTCGGTAAATGATCTTATCTACCCAATGTTTATTCTTGAAGGTAACAATCGCACTGAACAAGTGGCTTCTATGCCAGGTGTTGAACGTTATTCAATCGATTTATTGCTTAAAGAAGCGGCTGAACTCGTTGAATTAGGTATTCCGCTTATTGCCTTATTCCCTGTGACTCCGGCAGAAAAGAAATCATTAATGGCTGAAGAAGCTTATAACCCTGATGGGCTGGTTCAGCGTGCTGTGCGTGAACTAAAGCAAGCTTTCCCTGAGTTGGGCGTGATGACTGATGTGGCTTTAGATCCATTCACCACTCACGGTCAAGATGGCATTATTGATGATGAAGGTTATATTCTTAACGACATCACCACTGAAATCTTAGTCAAACAAGCCCTATCTCATGCTGAAGCAGGTGCTGATATTGTTGCGCCTTCTGACATGATGGATGGCCGTATTGGCGCTATCCGTGAAGCACTGGAAGCTGCGGGTCATGTGAATACCCAAATTATGGCTTATTCAGCCAAGTACTCTTCTAGCTATTATGGCCCATTCCGTGATGCAGTAGGCTCAGCAGGCAACCTTAAAGGTGGCAACAAGCACAGCTATCAAATGGATCCAGCCAATAGTGATGAAGCACTTCACGAAGTCGCATTAGATATTCAAGAAGGTGCTGACATGGTGATGGTTAAACCTGGTATGCCGTATTTGGATATTGTTCGCCGCGTTAAAACAGAACTTGCAGTACCAACATTTGCCTATCAGGTCAGCGGCGAATATGCGATGCACATGGCTGCGATTCAAAATGGTTGGTTAGCCGAAAAAGCCATCGTAATGGAATCATTACTTTGCTTTAAGCGTGCTGGCGCTGATGGAATTTTAACCTATTTTGCAAAATCTGCCGCTCAGTGGCTTAAAGAAGACAAATAAAAATTATTGATTGTTTTAAAAAAGAGGCCAATCGGCCTCTTTTTTTGTATCTTTATGAATCAAAACAGGTGAATATTTCATCATCGCTTTAAAATTTAAAAAACAAGGTTTATGCTTTAAATTGCGCTTAATTTGTTGGTGATCCTCGTCATAAGCGGTAAACGTATTTGATTACTGACAACAATGGATTGAAATTAAGGAATGCAAATGATTGTTGATGGTGTAGATGTGTTGTACTACGTTAAAATTGGCTCAAGCATTTTCGCTGTAGCGAACGATGGTCAATGGCATGCGGTTACGCTAGATAACGTCAGCAATGAATTAACCGTTCATGACGTCAATGCTGAAAGTATTTTTATTAATGCAGACAGCGCCCCTTATATTGTTGTCGACCAACAAAGCGTTTTGCTGCCTAATTCATTACTGATTAATTCAGCCAAAGACGAAGGGCTGCAAAATGGCCCAGCTCAAGATAGCTCGACTGAACCCGTGCCTACCAGCTCAAATACTTCTGGCGAGAACAGTAATAATGTCAGTAATAGCGGGCTTAACTACTTCTACCAAATCATTCAAACTCGATATAATGCGCTCATTGCCCAATCTGGTTACGACACTCAAGGCGATGAACAATTCAATTCTACTGACTCAATCAATTCCCTTGTTGGCAGCCAAGATACTTTTTTAACGTTAACTTTATCTGTCAATATTGAAGATGCAAACGACGGCTATTTAAACCAGTTTGAAGTCCCTACGGTCGATATCAATGGCCAAGCACTCGATGCTCGAAATGGGCAAGTACTCCAGCTCACGCTAACGGATATCCAGGGTCAGCAAATTGTATTGTCAGTATTGGTGATGAATGAGTCATGGCAAGTGAATGGGCTTGATATATCAACCCTAGCTGAAGGACTGATTACCGCAGAAATCAGTGCACCAACCTATCAAGGTGAAGCTGCACCAGCAACTGATCAAACCATTAAAGATACCCTCGCCAGCATTACCATTGAAATTGAAGACAATGATAATGTTATCAATGCTGCAGAAATTATCTCTGTCACCATCAAAGGTAACGTCACTAACGTCGAAGATGGTCAGACAGTGCTTGTGACGTTAACTGATGCCAGTGGTCATTCTCGCACAATGTCAACCACGGTAATGAGTGGTGCTTGGCAGCTTGATGCTCAAGACCTTTCCGACTTTGATCAAGGTTCACTCACCGCAACCGCAGAAGTGATTGATATAGCGGGTAACCCCATTGCCGCCACTACAGCAGATCCTATTGATATCCTTGCGAATATTGATATTAGCGTTGATACAGGCAATGACGAATTTGTTAATCGGTTCGAGATGAAAAAGCTCGATTTCTCAGGTCGTGTGGTTGATGTCGAAGATGGCCAGACTGTCACCATCACAATTACCGATATCAATGGCCAAGTATTAACCTTTACCACCCAAGTTATTAATGGCGCTTGGCAAATAGATAACGCTGATATTGAAGCTTTAGTTGATGGAGAATTGCGATTTGATGTCGATACAACAGACTTAGCAGGCAATCCAGCCAGTGCTTCAACTACAGTGATTAAAGATACCATCGCCAATGTCACCATTAATGTCATTGACTCAGACAACCTATTAAACCAGCAAGAAATTGATGACCTCAATACTATTTTTGGTATTGCCAATAATATTGAAGATGGGCAAAAAATCTTCATCACTATCACTGATAGTTTAGGGCAAGTATTCACCCTGTCATCAGAAGTCACTCATGGTATCTGGAGTTTATCAGGCTTAGATGCTTCAGATTTAGCAGACGGGGTATTGCACCTTTATGCCGTGGCAATTGATGCAGAAGGTAACCCTGCATTTGGTAGTAATACCATTATCAAAGATACCCAAGCAGGGATCACCGTTGACATTATCGATAATGATGGCGTTATCAATGCAGCAGAACAAACACAAGTCGGCATACAAGGTAGTGTATCTAAAGTTGAAGATGGCCAAACCGTCACAGTAAGAGTAAGTGATGCTCACGGCAATGCATTAACACTCACGACCACTGTCATTAATGGCCAATGGTCATTGCCTGCCCAAGATTTAAGTCATTTTGATGATGGTACTCTAATCGTTATCGCTGAAGTCAGTGATATCGCTGGCAACCTTGCAACGGCGACGACATCGATGCCAGTCGATACCACCGCAGAGATTAGTATCGATTTTCTGGATAATGATGGTGTTATCAATTCAACAGAAATCACTAACGTATATTTTCATGGTAGCGTAGCGAATGTAGAAGATGGTCAAACTGTTATCATCAATTTAACCGATGATTTAGGTAACACACGAACGATAACAACCTCTGTGATTAACGGACTTTGGGCCCTACCTTCACAAGATCTGTCAGCCTTTGATCAAAACTCGTTAGTGGCAACCGCCACCGTCACAGATATTGCAGGAAATACCGCAAGCTCATCATTGCCACTCCCGATTGATACCCTAGCAAGTATTAGTGTTGAAATTATTGATAATGATGGCGTGATTAATGCCGCTGAAATGACTCAAGTGGTGATTCAAGGGACTGTGACGAATGTTGAAGATGGCCAAACGGTCACCGTACTGCTCTTTGATAATCAAGGTAATACACTAACGTTAACCGCGATAGTCTCAAACGGAGAATGGCAACTCGCTGCGCAAGATTTATCAAGTTTTGATGATGGATCACTGTTCGTAACTGCGCAGGCAAGCGATCTTGCAGGTAACCCTGCAACGGCAGCAACGCAGTTACCTGTCGATATTCTTGCTGACATTAATATCGACGTCGACACTGGCCGTGATGACATTATTAATCGTTTTGAAATGCTACGGTTAGATTTTTCAGGGCAAGTCAATGATGTCGAAGACGGCCAAAGCGTGACGATTATCGTCACTGACTCTTTGGGTACATCGTTAACTTTTACCACCACTATCACAGCGGGAAATTGGCAAATTGATAATGCCGATATCTCTTCACTCGTTGATGGTGATATCCAATTTGCCGTTAGCACCGTTGATATCGCAGGTAACCCAGCCTCAACCTCTACGATTGTCACCAAAGACTCCCTGGCTGCTGTCACCATAGAAGCTGTCGACGATGATAATACGCTCAATGCGATTGAAGTCTCCACAACGACTTTACGAGGTGAAGCACTTAATATTGAAGATGGTCAGAACGTACTTGTATGGGTCACCGATATTAATGGCTTACGCCTTATTTTCAATACCACAGTTGTTGATGGCCAATGGCAGTTAGATAATCTAGATTTATCTTCACTAGCAGAAGGTGAACTCAGCCTAAGAGCCTTATCCATTGACGTTGAAGGCAATCCAAGTATTGGTAACAACACCGTAGCCAAAGATACCCTTGCCGAAATCACTGTTGAAATCATTGATAGCGATGGCGTGATTAATGCCGCCGAAATGGCTCAAGTGGTGATTCAAGGGACGGTTACCCATATCGAAGATGGTCAAACCGTAACGATAAACCTCACTGATAACCAAGGTCATAGCCTCACGTTAACAGCTCAAGTCAATGGTGGAATCTGGCAATTACCAGCCCAAGACCTATCGGGTTTTGATGATGGCTCTTTAGAGGTCACAGCAACCGTAAACGATATTGCAGGTAATCCTGCTACTGCCACCGCTCAGTTACCTGTCGATATTCTTGCCGATATCACGGTTGAAATCCTTGATAATGATGGTGTCATTAACGCCACTGAAATGACACAAGTGGTTATTCAGGGCACGGTAACCGATGTTGAAGACAACCAAACCGTCACCGTTGTCATTACCGATAATCAAGGCCATAGTCTAACGTTAACCACACAAGTCATTGCTGGAGTTTGGCAACTTGCTGCTCAAGACTTATCTGGTTTTGATGATGGCTCTTTAGAAGTCACAGCAAGTGTTAACGATGATGCAGGCAACCCTACCACTGCGACAACTCAGTTACCCGTTGATACCACGGCTGTCATTACAATTAACATCATAGATAACGACGATATCATTAACCAAACTGAGCTTTTGGCCGTCGTTGTTAGCGGGACCGTCACTAATATTGAAACAGGACAAGATGTGACTGTCACGCTTACGGATGCGAATAATACTTCCACCAGCATCATCACCACGGTCAATAGTGACGGTACGTGGACCATTTCAGCGCAAGATCTAGCCGCGTTAGGTTTTGTTGATGGTATTTTAACAGCATCAGCAACGGCAACCGATGTCGCGGGAAATACCGCCAGCGCAACGGATCAACTTGTTATTGATACTCAAGTAACCATTGATATCGATACTGGCGCAGATGGGTTTGACGTCGGGTTATTTACCTATGGTCGAGAGTCATCTTTATCTGGCACCACAACAGGTGCAGAAGAAGGCCAAACAGTCACTCTAACGCTAACTGATGGAGTCACCACCAAAACATTTACTACTGATGTTAAGGCCGATGGCACTTGGGAGTTTGATGAAACCATAGATGTAGATGGATTAGATCAACGTGTAAGTTGGCAGATGAGTGTCAGTGTGACCGACCTTGCAGGGAATACCGCTACAGATGAAATGCCGTATTTAGATATTCCTGATGATGGTTATTTATATGAGTTAGTGCTAAACATTAACAATCAAACAAGTGCCCAGTTTAGTTTTGATATTCCTAATGCCGAGCTGACGTTATCAACTGACCAATCCTTCCTTTTACAAAACCAATCTAATGGCCAAGACTTGTCGATTGTGATCGCGCCAAACAGCCTGTCTTTCCAAGTTTTTAGGGATGGAGATAACGAACTCGTCCTTGAAGCGACGCTTATCGGAACCGAACTCGACGTTACCCTTTATCAAACGCTAGATAACCCTGCTACAGGTAATTTATCCACATTAATTCGAGTTGAGGGGCTGCAAACGGATACAGATGGCACAACTGAGCAAATCATTACTTACGCCATACTGCATGTAAAAGATACCCCTGAATTAGCCATAGACGATCACTTCACAGCCATTGAAGATACCGCTATGACGGGCTCGATAACCGGTAACGATTACACTATCGAAGGCCCACTGGTCGTCGAAACCGTCACATTTAATGGCATCGATTACCCCGTATTAGAAGGCTCTCCAGCTGTTATTGATACGGGTAAAGGTGAATTAACGGTTTTATACAATGGCTTTTGGCGATTTGAGGCAAGTGACAATCTAGATAACACCGTAGAACAATCCATAAGTTTTGACTACACAGTTACGGACTTTGACGGCAGTATTGCATCTGCAACCAGTACCATTATCATCGCTGACGGTGCAATTGGTAACATGAGTGATGTCAGCTTTTCGACTGCAGAAGCGATTATCAACTCCCCTAATACAGACTCACGCTCTTTTACCATTTCCGCAGGTTCAGACTCCATCGTCGCCAGTTCTGTGGTGTTTAGTAGTTTATCGTTAATCCCATTAACCGCATTAGGACTAACATCTAATGGCGACGGTCTCAGTTATATCCTCAGTCCAGATGCTAAAACCATCACTGCATCTGCAAATGGAGTCACTGTATTTACCTTATCTCTTTCTGCTGTCAGTAATGGCGATGATGTCGATGTGACAGCGGTGATGACATTAACTAGGCCATTAGATCATTACAGTGCTGAATCACTGGAATTAGCCACATTAATCGATGCCAATGATATTGATGGCAGTCATATCGATTTAGGTAACCTTAAATGGAACATACAAGATGGCAATGATGCAGCTATCAATAATATTGAAACCTTGATTTTTGATGAAACAAATCTCATAGGAACACCTATTGCCCAAACAGGTCTGTTTGATATTCAAGTCGGTGCCGATGCTATCGACACATTAGGGTTTGATATTGACCAGCTTCCTGAGCTCACCGTTGGCGGTGAAGCGATTCAATTTGACTTATCCGCTGATGGATTAACGCTGACCGCACATACTGGCGATCCTGCTCAACCAATATTTACCATTGCGATCGACAATGGCTGGAATAATGAATCTGACACTTTATCTCATGGCTATACAACAACGCTCCATCAACCTTTTGATCAAATTGATACTGACGACATCAACTTTGGCTTATTCATAACTGATAATGATGGCGATACAACACAAGCCACGATGACGTTGACAGTAAAAGATGATGAAGCAGGTGAAATTACTGGTATCACAGTGCAAATTAGCGAGCTGCCTAGCGTTACTCTAGGTGTTGATAACCGTGCTAGTGGCTTTATTAATATCAGTGCTAAAGGCGACCCCATCGTCGATATCAAATTTGCCATTACCGATGGCGACGTGGTTGTAGATGCAGACAATAATGATGTGACTCAAAATGGGTCACTCGTGTATTGGGTGATATCTAATGACGGGGCAACAGCAGAAGGACAAACAGCTGACGGAACTGTTGTGTTCAGAATGAGCCTGCCAACAGACATCCATATCGATGCCGAGTCCACAGCTCAAATTGATTTTGAAATGCGTATGTTAGGCCCAATTGATAACATCGCAGGCTCGGGGGTTGAAAGCAAAATCAACGTCGATGTTGTCGCAACCGACAGCGACAACACAGATATAAACGCCATTATTTCTATCGATATTTACGATGGAGAATCTCCAAGTCTGCCTTCTTCGCTCATCTTAACAATCGACGAAGGTGAGCTAGTCGACAACAACAGCGTCCTTAGCAGTGCGGTATTAAATATCGATAATGGCAGTGATGATATCAGTAGTATTGAATTTGATCCCAGCTTTACTTTTGGGGCTTATACCAGTAGTGGGCAGTCAATATTACTCAGTAATTTTGCTGATGGTAACGGCTGGTATACCGCCATTAGAGCCGGAGACAGTAGTGAAGTATTTAGAGTGCGATTTAACGCCAATGGTAAAGTTGAATTTGAGCAATTTGAGGCCATAGACCATCCTGATGGCAATGGTGAAAATACCTTAACCATCAGTTTTGACGTTATCGCAACCGATGCCGATGGCGATACCTCAAACAGTCAAACGATACATATCAATGTTCAAGATGATGTCCCCATTCAGCATGACTCATCACTCACCTTTACCGAAGAAAACAATGCTGACCACAGTGTTAATTTGTTTAATCAAAAACAACAAGGCGCTGATGGAGCACAAGTCAGTAAATTTATATACAAAGGCACAGAATATTCAGCAGGCGATTCCGTTGAACTCTTTACCGATACCGGAGTTAAGTACGGAACGTTAGTGATTACTGCCAACGGTAAAGCCACAGTAACCAGTATGATTTTTGAATATGATGAACTGTTTTATAGTGAAGTGGTTCAGGTATATGTCACCGATACTGATGGTGATACCGTCATTGATAACCTCACCATCACGGCTAACGATAAAGCAGGCTCTATCAAGGTGCTCAACCCCAATTATACCGAAGATACACCTGGGGCTTTATCTATCGTCGCCTTGCCTGGCGATATTGATGAAGGGGAAATCATTCAAAGCATTGTCATCAACAAAGCATCTTTAGCAGGTGGCACACTCACATTAGATGGCCAACCTGTCAGCCTAGATGCCGATGGGAACTATATCTTGAGTAGTGGAGATCTGTTGATCAGTAATCTTGGTATAGCAATTCCTAGCGGTGACTTAGTGTTCCATCCTCCTGAAGACGCCTCGGATGCAACCTTAACCATCAACGCTGAAATCACAGTCAATATTAATAACAAACCGTCAATCTCGACTGAAGTTCCGTTGACTATCGCCTCTGTTGCCGATACACCTGAATGGGAAAACACCAGCCAGTTTACCTATGATGTCAATGAAGATGATGGTGCTTTCAATATAAGCCTGTCAGCCAGTACTAAGGATGTCGTTGGCATTGATGCTCAAGGCTCTGAGGTCATGACCTATGTCATTTTCAATATTGCACTAGGTATTCAGCTCACCAGTACAAACAGTGAAGGTGTGCAATTCTCTATCGCCAATGGCCAAGAAATCAGTGCAGATGAATTAGCATTATTACAAGCTACAGTCGGTGAAAATTTAGCGGGCCAATATAGCTTTGATGTTAGGGCCATCTCGACTGAGCCTGATAATGGCGATACTGCGCAAAGCACCAATGAAACAATCACCATCAATGTCACCCCAATTGCTGATGCTCCCACATTAGTGACTCGTGATATCAATGGTCAAGAAGATCAGCCTATCGCTTTAAACACAATTTTATTTGGCGAATTAACCGATACATCTGGCTCTGAAAGCCTCCATTTTGAATTAACCTTACCAGATGGTTGGCAGATTGATGCCCCAAGCGCTATCCATCTAGGCAACAATGTGTGGACTGTCTCGGTAGACGATCTTTTTGCCAGTCCAGAAGCCATGCTAGTGCCTTTAGCAGACGCAAGCTCTGCAAATCTTGGCGACTTTACTATTTCGGTTCGCAGCTATGCGACAGAAACTACCCAGGATGGTATCGTTCCAGTAGACAGTATTATCAATCCCAACCCCAATTACAGTGCCCCACAAACCATAACGATAGCTCTCACTGGTGTCGCCAATGATGCGCCAACCATCACCTCAGATCCCACAGTCTGGGAAATTACCAATGATGGTAATATCAATTCAGTGGCGGCGTTCAATGAGGACACTGATATTCCGCTATCATTTACGGTAATTAGCTCAGATGTTGATGGCTCAGAAAGTTTAAGCTTACGCATTGTGGGCTTGCCTGACGGTGCAAACTTTGTCGACAGCAATGGCCAGATTGTTAATTTACCCGTAGTCGGTTTTGACGGTTCAGCACCTATTTATAGCGTTACAGCAGCAGAGTTATCTGCACTGTCAATCAGACCCGCTGAAGATTTTAGTGGTCAAATTAACTTACAACTATTTGTCGAAAGCACCGAATTAGATGGCGATAGTGCGCAATACGAACTCAATCTCAATATTGATATTGCCCCAGTAATTGATGAAACATCCGCAACATTAACTACCACCAGCAATGGCAAAGAAGATCAACCTATTGTACTGAGTTTAATACCGGCTTTATTAGCCGATATTGACGGTAGTGAAAGCATCACAGATATGACGATCTTTCCTTCTAGTGAGGGGATCATTTACTTATTCGATGGCGCTGAAATAACCGTGGGCAGTTCAGGCCTATTACTATCTGAACTTACCGATGAATTTAGCCCAACATTAATAGAGTTACTCAACTCGGGACGCTTAGCCGTACTGCCACCACAAGATGCTGACGGTACTTTCTCATTAGACGTTATTTATCAAATTACCGACACCTCTGATACAGGAGAAACGTCGGTTCAAGATATCGCGAGTCAGCTTTCTATTGAAGTCGATGCCGTTGTAGAAGGCATCACACGATTACAGGTGAACAACACCGTCCTTTATAGTCCAGATGGCCAACCAATTACCATTGGCGATGATATTGTGTTTTTTGATGGTGATATTGATGGCTCTGAAGTACTCGACTATATCGTTATTACCATGCCAAGTGCTGACGGCTGGTATGTCACCCATCCAAATGGCGCAATTAACGACGGTGATGGCCGATGGATAATTCCTAGCAATAATATGACCAGTGACTCAGTTCAAGAACAATCACTGGCGATTTTAGAAGGAATGACCATATCAAGTGACCACATCACACTCTTTCAAGCTATCCTTGTAGAAGCCAGAGTGCTAGATAGAGATGACCCAGAAGTTATTTCAGCCAATATTTTTGTTACCTTTGATCAACCCACTTCAACCTCAACAGCTTCAACTGTGACGGCACTGCAATCGACGACCGTAGATGCTACCGAAGATAACGCCATCAGTTTTGCTGGCCACTTAAACTTATCCATCACGAGCGATAATAATGATGTGATTAGCTTTAGAGTGCTTGCTAGCGATCTCCCACAAGGGGGCTATTTCAGTGGCAGTGATGTCATTGCGCTTTATGATGCCAGCGGTGAAAACGTGATTGAATATGTCTTTACCACAGCATCATTAAGTAACCTCACACTGCACAATGTTGCCGACGACTTTGCCGGAGACATGGTCATCCCTATTCGCATTATTGCAACGGACTCACTCAGTGGTGACACCCTAGTTGATGATAGCCAGAGTCTGGATATTAATATCTCCCCTATCGCTGATGGCCTATCGCTAGATGTATTAGTTGATACTATGGATGAGGACGATCCGACACCACTTGGCTTGTTCCTTAGTTATGAGGATCAAGATCCAACTGCTGATAATGGTGGCGTTGAAAAAGTGGTGCTTGATAATCCCGCCCAATTATTCACCATACAACTGCTCGATGGTGGTCAGCTAATTGATAACTCAGGATTATTCCAATTAAAGTCTGGCACCACAGATACATGGGAATTCACAGGTTCTACCAATCCTGCATTAAATTCAGCGCTGGCCTTATTACAATTTTCGCCTCCCGAGCATTTAAGTGGAGACTTTAGGTTACAGATATCAGGTGCAGTCAGTGACACCGCTGATATTGACTCAGCAGATGTCATCGATACCACCAATTTCAGTGACACAATTACGATTCATGTAAACCCAGTAACCGACGCTGCTGACATTCCAGCAGGCCTAATCACTATCAACGGTACAGAAGATACCGATATTTTGCTTAGTGGCATTAATAGCTCAGTTATCGGCTTAATTGATTTAGATGGTTCAGAGGTGCAATACATCACTCTTAATGGCGTGCCAGAAGGGGCGACTGTCTATTACCAAGATGCAGGTGGTGATTTACACATTCTGCCAAACAATGGCGCTGATGGCGGTCAACTCAATGGTACTCCGACAACCTATTGGACAGTCACACCCGATCAACTAGATAGCATAGTCGTTAAGCCGCCACACAACTTTAACGGTGATATGCCACTGTCTCTATCCATCATCACCCAAGAGTTAGGCACAGATGATTTTGTGACTACCTCAATGGACTTTATTGTAGGCGTCAGCCCTATCGCAGATGGCGTACAAATCATTTCTGCTCCAGATGATTATACGGGTAACGAGGGCGATGACATCAAAGTAGAAATTGCCGCAGAATTACTTAATCTCGATGGGAGTGAATTCTTTGTTGTTGATTTTCTAATCACCTCAAGTGACGCCAGTGCCCTTGTCGACCTTGAAGGGGTAGAAATTGATGGGCAATTTGTTGCTTTAACCGCTAATGGTTCAGGTGGATATATCGCCAGCTTAATTGTTGAAGCCGTCAGCTTAGCAGAAGTCAAAATATTACCTGGTGAACTTGCCTTTGGTACGCTCAATGTTGAAATGGCAATTTCCAGTATTGATACTGCAGAAGTCCTCGGCTCGGAAGAGCTCGACAGAAGTCAAAGCCAAACCGTGTCCTTTGATATTGAATTAACCCCAGAGGTCGATCCGCCTATTTGGACTCAATTTGCCGACTTCACGACCAATCAAACTGACAATATCGCTTTAAACTTGGGCTTAGAGCTGCAAAACCCTGCACCAAATGAAACCGCAACATTAACGATTCTTGGCCTATCGGATGGCATGACGCTTTCGAAAGGTGAAAAACAAGGCAATAAATGGATTGTTAATATTGAAGATGTCGCAGGGCTTACATTAAGCGGTGCGACAGACGGGGAAACAATTACCTTATCACTCGATCCGATTGCGACATTAGGTTCTGATGTGGCCGATGGTGAACTTGAAACCATCACCATTACCGTTGATAGCAACGCCGTGGTGGCTAATGCATTTGCAGCGAATACATTTGCAGCGAATGCCGCCTACGTTTCAGCTTTCAATATGGCAATGGCGATGACGGTTACCCAGCCAACGGAACTCGACGATCCGATAGTCCATCCATTTAATGATGAAGCAGCGTTAGAGATGATGCAGCTCGATATCATGCAAGAAATGCATGAAAGAGCACAATTTGAGCAAGTGCGGCATTATGAACATGGCTATCGAAACCTGACTCCAACTGCCGCAGCTGTATTTGCTGAAATCGAGTTAATGGAACAAACCGTCGCTCGTTATCAATATGAGCAGTCGCGTAACCCATTATCAAGCCAACCTATAGACGCCATTTTACCTATTGATGAACCAGTCATATCAGATGACATACCGATTCATCAAGATACGATGTCCCCTGTTGCGTCTAATGACTACAGTAAATTTACCTTAGATTCTGAGCCCGACTTTGAACCAGGGGCTGAACCAAACTTTCAACCAGAATCTGAACCAGAGTTTCAACCAGAGTCTGAGCCATTGCTCAGCGGTAAACCTGAATACGGATATCAAGATCCGCAACCTATTACCGACGCTGAAGCTCAAACAGTAGAGCCCATTTTTAGTCATCTCGATAATAACTTAGCCCTATTCAGTGAAATGAGCCCAGTAGCGCAAGAGTTGTTGGAACAAGCACTGCCCAATGAAGGTTTATCAACAATAACGATTGAGTCAACCAGCCAATTATCAATCGATATGCAGCAAACTCATTCATATGACAAGCTTATTCAGCAGCCAGGTTTTGATGAGATACAGCCAATTCCAGACGACACCCAAATGAATGCAACATCAGAGAATCAAACAGAGGCTGAAAACCTATTAGCGCTCACTGATGCGATAAAACAGTCCATGGCACATCAGCAAGATATCTCATTATTCGATGTGCAAACAGATGTCCATTTAAGCCAAACTGAATTGGATGAAATAAACCAATTAGCCGCCCATCAGGCCTTATTAAATCAAAGCTAGAATCAAAAACTAAAAATGCATAAGGATACGCAATATTACAATGTCAGTTACAGATAGCAGTCATGCCGATATAGCTCAACATGAAGCCTTAGTTAATATTCTAGTATTAGCCAAAGCTCACTTTGGCTTAAGCATTAGCACTGAACAAGTGCAGCAAGCACTGCCCGTACAAAAAGACATCGCCATCCAACTCACCACGGCGATGGCCAAAATAAGCTTGGACGCTGCTTCACAAAAAATTGATAGCCAGCATTTAGCGCTACCTGCACTCCTGACCGATGCTAACCAACAGGTTTTTCTCATTACCCAAAAACAAGCTGCAGGTTTTACCTTACTCAATGCTGCTGGTGAACAATCATCAATCTCACCCAAACAATTAAGCCAACAGTTTCCTCAAAAAAACAGCCTGTGTTGGTATCTCAAGCCGCTCGAACAACTCGACGAGCGAGGTACTGAGCACCACAAAGAGACCAAAAGACATTGGCTTTTAGCCGCATTTGATGAAGTAAAACCGTTTTACGGCAGTTTTCTGATTGGTTCTCTGGCCATTAATTTACTCGCCTTAGTCACACCATTATTTACCATGAATGTGTATGACCGTGTTGTGCCCAACCAAGCCATTGATACCTTATGGGTCCTCGCTAGCGGTGCATCCATTGCGATTGTTTTTGACTGGTTACTGCGCCAAGCTCGTACCCGTCTTGCTGACGTCGCTGGCAAGCAAGTTGATATTAAACTTTCAAGCACATTATTTGAAAAAGTCGTCGGAATGCGGCTTGAAAACCGCCCCGCATCATCAGGGGCTTTCGCTAAACAATTACAAGAATTTGATAGCATTCGTGACTTCATCACATCAGTCACCCTTGTCACGGCAGTGGATTTACCTTTTACCCTATTGTTTTTGCTCCTAATTGCATGGTTAGGTGGCGTCATGGTGTTTGTGCCATTAACCTGCATGGTCGTACTCATTTTACTGAGTGTTTTTATGCAAAAGCGCTTATCAGTAACCATAGAAGAATCATCAAAACTGTCTACTCAGCGTCAAGCACATCTAGTCGAAAGCCTAAATATGCTAGCCGAAATTAAACAAAATAACGGTCAAGCTAAAGCCTCACGTATTTGGCATGAAACCGTCAGTAGTCTTGCAGATTGGCAAAATGAGTCTCGTATTAGCTCAAATACCCTAAGCCATAGTGTGATGAACTGTCAGCAGCTCGTGTCCATTGGCCTGATTATTACTGGCGTTTATCAAATTCATCAGGGTAACTTGAGCATGGGCGGGCTTATCGCCATCGTCATGCTAAGCGGACGCGCCTCAAGTGCTATCAATCAAATAGCCATGCTTTTGCTAAAATACCAACAGACTCGCTCAGCAATTACTTCGGTTGAATCTATCTTGTCTTTACCCCAAGAAAACCAGCAGCAATCAATGAGTGTGTCGCAATTCCCATTTAATGGCAGCCTACATCTACGACACGCAAGTTTCAGTTACCCAGAGCAGCCACTAACAGCATTTAATGACATATCTCTTGATATCAAAGCTGGAGAAAAAGTCGGTTTTTATGGCCCCGCAGGTGCGGGAAAATCAACATTACTGGCACTCATTGCAGGGCAGTATCAATTAAATGAAGGTCAACTTTTTTACAATCAACTCGAAGCGCAACAATGGTCCGTTAATCGACTTCGTGACCATATCGGTTATATGAGTCAGCAACCCTGTTTAGTCTATGGCACCGTCCTAGACAACTTACTTTACGGACTCCAACACGTGGATGAAGCATTACTGGCTAAAACCATGATGAATACGGGTATTGATAAATTAATGGATAGACTCGGCAGTGGTTTAAACAGCCAAGTGGGTGAATTTGGCCGCCAATTATCGGGCGGACAACGTCAAGCTATTGCACTATGTCGTACCCTACTTCGTCAGCCCACATTACTCATCCTTGATGAACCCACTAGTGCTATGGATGAACGCAGTGAAAATCAAATTATCAGTAGTTTAAAAGCCAATACTCAAGGCTGCACCCTGTTAATTTCATCCCATAACCCCAAAGTATTGAGCCTTTGTGATCGCATCATAGTGATGGATAAAGGGGCGATAATCGGCGAGAAATCTGCCAGTGAATTTATTGAGCCCAGTAAGCGCCGAATTAAAGCGGTCAATGTGCGCCAACATACAAGCAAAGAGGTGAAATCATGAGTGCCAACATGCACATCAAACACCTTGAAGGGGCAAAACGTGCCAACACGGTCATCATGCTGACTGTTGCCTTGCTTTTGGCCACGATTGCTTGGGCAGCCTTCGCCACCTTAGAAGAGGTGGTGGTTGGCGAAGGCAAAGTGGTACCAGCCACAGCCGTTCAGCAAATAGAAAGTTTAGATGGCGGCAGCTTAAAAGAAATTTTAGTCAAAGAAGGCGATACCGTTAATGCGGGACAAACTCTATTAGTGATAGATGAGTTACGATTTGCCTCAGCATTCCATGAGGCAAGACTCAATAGCGTTGCCTTAAAAAACCAACTCACACGATTAGAAGCATTACTTGAAAGTGTGCAAATCAATGACAATGAACCGCTATGGTTTTCACAAGTGCAAGTCAGTCCGCAACAGTTTGAGATTGCAGACCCTTCAGCCAATCGTCGTGCTCAAGCAATATACTCATCGCAACTCTCACAACTGATATCGCAATTAGATCAAACTGCGCAAATCGTCGAGCAAAAACGCCAAGCCAAAGAAGAAGTGAATATTAATATCGAGGCTCAACGTAGTGGTCTTAGCATGGCGAAACAAGAAATCCGTATGACCCGTGAAGCAGTTAGTGAAGGCGCCGTTGCCGAACTTGAACTATTAAAACTTGAGCGAGACGCGGTTCGCTTACAGGGAGAATTATCTGCCTCGCAAGCCAGTGAAAGACAGCTTCAGGCCGCGATCAGTCAAGCGGTAGCAGAGCGTCGCAATGTGGCACTCGATTTTATTAATCGCATGACCGATGAGCGCAATAAAACCAGTAACGAACTCTCAGCGTTAACCGAAAACATGAAAGCGCTAGCCGATAGGCTCGAACGCACCCAAATCACTACGCCAGTCACTGGTAGCGTGTCGAATATTCTGGTGCGCTCCGCCGGTCAAGTGGTTGAACCGGGGCAAGTTATCATGGAAATAGTGCCGCAAGATGATCAACTGATTATTGAAAGCCAAATAGCGCCTAAGGACATCGCATTTGTTCATACTGGACTGCAAGCCATGGTGAAATTTACCGCTTATGATTTTGTCATTTATGGTGGCATTAAAGGTGAGGTGATTTATGTCAGTCCAGATGCCCAGCAACTAGAAGATGGCACCACCTATTATGAGGCGCACATAAAAACAGATGAAACTCAGCTCAATGGCTGGCCAATTATCCCTGGGATGCAAGCTTCTACAGATATTTTGACAGGTCAAAAAACAGTTTTAAATTACTGGCTTAAACCATTATTACGAGCCAAAGCAAATGCACTAAGAGAACCGTAAAGGTACCAGAAGGTAAGGATACTATGCAAAAACTGCTATTCATTTCTGCTTTAGTGATGTCCACTCAAGTTCAAGCAATGACGCTAGAACAATCGGTGGCTGAAGCGATAAATCATCACCCTAGGCTGCAGCAAAAATATGCTAGCTTTGAAGCTGCTGTTCGCTATAAAAAAGCCGCAGTAGGAGACTATTTACCCCAAGTGAAGTTGTATGGTGGTGTAGGCTATGAAGAGGTGCGCTATAACAGCGGCCAACGCGTCGATACTGATTTAAATCGCACCGAGTTAGGCGTGAAAGTGTCGCAGCTATTATTTGATGGTTTTAGAACCACTTCAGAAATTGACCGCCTCGAATTTGAACAAGAGGCTGAACGCTTTGGGCTGATTTCTGAAGCTGAAAACCTCAGCTTAGATGTCGCAACAGTGTATCTCAATTTAATGCTGTCTAACCGTGTAGTGGGGCTTGCTGAACGTAATATTGTCGAACACGAAGACATCTTAAAAGACATTATTTTGCGTCAAGCAAAAGGCCTGAGTAGTGAATCAGACGTCGCGCAAGTCAAAGCCCGTGTAGCAACAAGCCAATCGGGATACCTTGCTGCGCGCAATGAGCAAATGGATTTACAAGCTCGTTATTACGACCTAGTAGGCCAACTTCCCACAGAGCTGCATGATGCCAAACCCGATTTTAATTATGTACCTACAACACTCAAGCTGGCACTAGAGCAAGCCGTTAAAAACCATCCAGAAATTGATGCGGCCATCAACGATACTCAAGCTGCTTCGTCACAGTATGAACGAGAAAAAAGTGACTATTGGCCTAAGTTATCAATTGAACTTCAAGCCAATAAAAATGACAACATTGGTGGGATTGAAGGGCCTGATGAAGATGCACGAGCCATGCTAATGCTCAGTTATGACCTTTACAATGGCGGTTCAACCAATGACCGAGCAGAAGCCGCGGCCTGGCAAGTACAACAAGCAAAATCAATTCGTCAGCAAACTGAAAAACAAGTCATTGAAGGCACTCGACTTGCTTGGAACGCCTATGAATTTGTTGGCCAGCAACGTAAGTTTTATCAAGTGAATGTGGACCAAGCCGTGCAAGCAGAGCAAGGCTATCAACGTCAATTTGAGCTAGGAAGACGTTCACTTCTTGATGTGTTAGATGCCAAAGTAGAAGTCTATTTAGCCAGAAAAAACTACCTTAGCGCCTATTACAATTATCATATTGCATCGTATCGATTAATTAACGCCACTGGTCAACTCATTGAATCATTTAGAGTCGACACCCCAACACAATGGCAAAAGGAGAAGTAATATGAAACACCTTAACATGCTTCCGCTTTGCCTCGTGGCATTGATGCTATCAGCCTGTATTGAAACACCTAAACCAGCCATGGTTGAACAGCAAAGTCGTGATTTAACCGATGTCGATGCCGATGGCGTTATCACAGCTCGAGATCTGTGCTTAACGACTCCTGACGGTTCAGTTATCAATAACGATGGCTGCGAGAATGCCGTCACCGTGGAGAAAAAAGCCAGCCGTGTGGTGATGTTTGAATTTGATAAACACACACTGACTGACTATGAATCGAATCGTTTGGCTAAAATGGTAAACGCAGTCAAACACCACCCAGACGCGAAGATTTATTTGATTGGTGATACAAGCCCCGAGGGTAGCGATACCTATAACCATGAACTCGCTAAAAAGCGCACCGAAGAAATTACCCGCTTGATTGTGGCGCAAGGGATCAACAAGCAAAACATTACTTCGCAAGTGTATTTTGAAGATAATATGATCCCAGTAGCCATCAAGGGACGTGAACACAGATTAGTTGCTGTAGCTAAGTGGCAAGAATCAGGAATTGAAAAGTCTTGGCATATTTTCTCGACAGAAAAACAGCCCCAAAAGGACAAAAACCGCGCATCAGGAATATGATATGCAATAAGATTCTTATATCTGTTACAGTATTTATCGCACTTATGGGCAAGTTCAAAGTTCTCTTTGAATTATTGCCCTTGTGAGTGATCTAGCTAACAGGTCGCTCATATTCAACTTCCCTAACTTACGTCAAAATGATTGAATTATTGCATTCTTCTTTCATGAGACTTTATCATGCATAAAACTGTTAAAACATTATTAGCCACAACCGCCCTTTTCTTTAGCAGCCAATTGGTTGTAGGTTCAGCCTTAGCTAGCAGCGGCTGTGCGTTTGATGAAGAGCAATCAGGCTTCATGGCAACATGTAGCGAGGAGAAACAAGAAGTGATTATCACAGGTATTGTTGAAATTTCAGCATTAGAAAAAGATTTACCAGGCTATGCAGAAGAGTTTGAAAACTATCAAACAGATGCCGCGACTATCTCAGCATTAAAAGCCATTACCACGCCAACAAATGTGGTTGTGATTATTGGAACTTGGTGCCCTGATTGTCATCGTGAAACACCACGTTTCATGAAGCTAATCGAAGAAGTTGCTAACCCGAATATCACCGTTACCTACATTGGTGTTGATCGCAGCAAGCTTGATCCTGAAGGTTTAGCCGCTAACTATGAGTTTACACGTATCCCAACCTTTATCGTTGAACAAGACAATAAAGAGATTGGCCGTATCGTAGAAAGCCCTGAAGTGACACTAGAGCAAGATTTATTGAATATCGTTAAATAAATCAAAATACGCCACAATAAAAAAGGACCTATTTAGGTCCTTTTTTGATCGCTCATAACAAGCACTTTTTCAAATCTTAGCCCAGCTCAACTCTGTCAGCCAACATTTTCAGCACCCCTTCTCGAAGTGCGCCGCCAGATAAATTTAAAGACTCAATATCAAGCAATTCAAATAAGGCGATTAATATGGCGATGCCTGAAGCAAAAGTCGGTGCTTTTTCTTCAGATAAGCCTTGAATATGATGCAAAGATTCATTCTTTTGCGCCAACACTTCATCACGAAATCGATATAAGACTTTAAGGGTGATGATTTCAGACAGCTCACGATGATTCAGTACCGAAACCACGGACTGAACCGCGCCTGAGGCACCAACCACGCCTTGCCAACCTAGCTCTCTAAGTAATTCACTATGAGGAAGCAACGCATCAGACACCGCTGCTTTAGCTTGTTCAAAATGCTGAAGCTGATGAGGGACTTGATTAAAAAACTGTTGATTAAAGCGCACACAACCAAAATCTAAGCTGGTTTTAAATAGCACTTCGTTGCCATTACCAATAATAAACTCGGTACTTGCGCCGCCAATATCAATCACTAAACGCTGGCCATCACCTTCGGTTGTCGCTGCCATGCCTTGATAAATAAGCTCAGCTTCACGCAGACCGCTAATCACTTCAATAGGGTGACCTAATATCGGTAACGCACGTTGATGGAATTCAGCCGCATTAGAAATAACACGGAGTGTTGCTGTCGCAAAAACAGCAACATGTTGCTGATCTACTTGATGTTTTTCAAGCATATCAGCAAACATTTGCAAGCAATCAAGACCACGCTGTAACACATGTTCAGCTAAGCGATTATCCTCGCCAATACCTTCAGCCAAGCGCACCTTTTGCTTATATTTAGCAATAATCGTTGGTTGGCCATCCAATGTTTGGGCAACCAACATATTAAAGCTATTTGAGCCAAGCGTTATCGCGGCGTAACAGGGTAATGTAGCTGAAACAGTCATTTACGAGTGTCTGCGATTCCTTTGAGGTGGACGACCACCACTGCGGTGAGCACCATTACGGTTAGCACCATCACGACCACGAGTCGTTGGGTGTTTACGATGAATACGCACTGGTGGCGGTAAATCATCAAGTAACGCTTCACGATCGTAATTTGTCACTGGAATTGAGTGCTTAATGTAAGTCTCAATTGCAGGTAAGTTTAATGCATATTCTTCACAGGCAAAACTCACTGACACACCTTTTTGACCTGCACGGCCAGTACGGCCAATACGATGAACATAATCTTCACAGTCATCCGGTAAGTCATAGTTATATACATGAGATACATCAGAAATATGTAAGCCACGCGCAGCAACATCAGTTGCCACTAACACATCAAGCGAACCATTAGTAAATTGCTCAAGAATACGAATTCGTTTCTTTTGCGGCACGTCACCTGTCAGTAGTCCAACACGATGACCGTCACCTTCTAACCATGACCATACTTTTTCGCAGCTGTGCTTAGTATTAGAGAATACAATTGCTTTTTCTGGCCAGTCTTCTTCTAATAATGTTAGCAACAGGCGCATTTTGTCATCTGTTGAAGGGTAAAAAATTTCTTCTTTGATGTTTTTTGACGTTTTTTGCTCAGGCGCAATTTCGACTTTCTCAGGATCATTCATATGATCATAAGCTAGCTCTTGTACCTTCATTGATAATGTCGCTGAATAAAGCATATTCAAGCGAGATTTCGCATCAGGCATACGTCTAAACAAGAAACGGATATCTTTAATAAAGCCTAAGTCGAACATACGGTCAGCTTCATCTAATACGACAGCTTGAATCGAGTTCAAACTAATCACACCTTGGCGAACGTAATCAATAATACGACCCGTTGTGCCAATAAGGATATCAACACCAGCATCAAGCACTTGGCGTTGAACATCATAGCTTTCACCGCCATAAACAATACCCACTTTTAAGCCGGTATGTTTTTCTAATAATTTGGCATCTTTTGCAATCTGAATCGCTAGTTCGCGAGTCGGCGCCATGATAATTGAACGTGGCTGATTGACTTGTCGCCCTTCTGGGACGGCAACGGATAAAAGATGGTTAAAGGTTGCAACCAAAAAAGCCATTGTCTTGCCAGTACCTGTTTGTGCCTGACCTGCAATATCTTTTTGTTGTAATAAAATGGGGAGAGATAACGCCTGTATCGGCGTACAAAATTCAAAGCCATTTTCGTTTAAAGCCTGAACAACCTCTGGTTTCAGAGGGAAGTCGGCGAATCTTTGGGTAGATAAATGTGTTTCGCTCATAGCACAAGCATACTCGTTAGTGTTGCAAAAAAAGACTTAATCGTTTGAAATAGCCCACACGTTTACTTGAAAACTATTTAACCGCCCCAATATACATGGTAAGCCATTAATAAACTAGCAATGGTGCCAAATCTGGAGATTTACATGAGCGATAAAATTGTATACCTAAGCGATGACAGCTTCGAAAATAACGTTATTAACTCAGAATTACCTGTATTGGTAGACTTCTGGGCTGAGTGGTGTGGTCCTTGTAAAATGATTGCCCCAATCTTAGATGACGTAGCTGAAGAGTACGCAGGTAAGCTAACAGTAGCTAAACTTAACGTTGACCAAAATAATGTTTCACCAGCTAAGTACGGTGTACGTGGCATTCCGACATTATTAATGTTCAAAGGCGGCGAGTTAGTTGCGACTAAAGTTGGCGCACTATCTAAGACTCAATTAAAAGAGTTCATCGACGCACAAGCTTAATCAAGCCTCAAATCAGAATCACAGCCTATCTGATTGAATGTTGAATATTATTCATAACGAGTGCTGTTATAAGACTCGTTATTGGCTTAGAGACTCTCATATATGAGAGTCAATAACGCTAATCAATCATGACGATGCTGCGCATTTTGAGCTTGAATAGTGATTATCGGCACAATATGTGAACAATTTGTGCCGATAATTAGCTAAAATTCTGGACGCACACTCCATATAGTGCTAATTTATTCAGCAGATTTTTTCAACTAAACTCCTACTCGCTTATCAATCACACTTTATCTACACCGTTATACCCTATGATTGATTGCGGTAAGCATCGTCGCGTAATACAAGACCCCCAACATGAATTTAACTGAATTAAAAGACACGTCTATATCGGACCTAGTTTCACTCGCTGAAAGCATGAAATTAGACAATATGGCCCGTGCTCGCAAGCAGGACATCATTTTCTCAATTCTGAAAGCCCACGCCAAAAGCGGTGAAGATATCTTTGGTGGCGGTGTATTAGAAATCCTTCAAGATGGTTTCGGATTTTTAAGAAGTTCAGATGGTTCTTACTTAGCAGGCCCTGATGACATTTATGTCTCTCCAAGCCAAATTCGACGCTTCAATATGCGTACCGGTGATACCATCTTTGGTAAAATCCGCCCACCAAAAGACGGTGAACGCTATTTTGCCCTGCTAAAAGTCAACGAAGTAAACTTCGACAAGCCTGAAAATTCTCGTTCTAAAATCTTATTCGAAAACTTAACCCCGCTACATGCAGAAGATCGCCTACGCATGGAACGCGGTAATGGTTCGACTGAAGATATCACCTCGCGTATTCTTGATTTATGCTCTCCTATCGGTAAAGGTCAACGTGGCTTGATTGTCGCACCGCCAAAAGCGGGTAAAACCTTATTACTTCAAAACATGGCGCAAAGCATTACCTACAACAACCCAGAAGTGGTGTTAATGGTATTACTGATTGACGAACGTCCTGAAGAAGTAACCGAAATGCAACGCATGGTAAAAGGTGAAGTGATTGCTTCAACCTTTGATGAGCCAGCATCACGTCACGTTCAAGTGGCAGAAATGGTTATCGAAAAAGCCAAACGTTTAGTTGAGCACAAAAAAGACGTGGTGATTTTATTAGACTCAATCACGCGTCTAGCACGTGCATACAACACCGTGATTCCATCATCAGGTAAAGTCCTAACCGGTGGTGTTGACGCTAACGCTTTACACCGTCCAAAACGTTTCTTTGGTGCTGCACGTAACATCGAGCACGGTGGTAGCTTAACCATTATCGCAACAGCGCTTGTCGATACTGGTTCTAAGATGGATGAAGTCATTTACGAAGAATTTAAAGGTACAGGTAACCAAGAGTTACACCTTTCTCGTAAAGCAGCTGAAAAACGTGTATTCCCAGCGATTGATTTCAACCGCTCAGGTACGCGTCGTGAAGAAAAACTCACCACGCCAGATGAACTTCAGAAGATGTGGATTTTACGTAAAATCCTTAACCCAATGGATGAAGTATCAGGCATGGAATTCCTTATCGATAAATTGGCCATGACCAAAACAAACGATGAGTTCTTCACTGCGATGAAACGCGCTAAAACCTAACGTTGATTCTGCATTAAAAAACCACCTATATTGGTGGTTTTTTTGTGCCTGTACTTTCAACAAGCGGACATGTCAGCACGCAATACTTCAGTAAAAGCACTAAAAGTAGCTAATTATTCAATCTTTCAGGTTGTAGGCACTGGTTTTGATTATGTTCTACCTACTCGGTTTCTAAATCCAAATACCATTATTATGAAAAACAGTGTTATATCTAACAAACCTAGCGCGCCACCTTTAGCACTATAACCTTCACTATGCGTTATTTTTACTTGATCAGGGTTTTCTTTAACTCTCTTTTTAAAGCTATCCAATTGAGTATTTAAATTCATAACCATACTATCCGCTGCTTGCTCAAAGCCTTGAATGCTATCTGCTCTTAACTCTTCACTTAAATTAATAGGTGTTGAGCTGCCTGATATCTGACTGGTTCCTGGCGCCCTAAAAAGCATCATTTTACTGTCGATATCGTAGACAACTGTATCCATCAAGGTGTTCGTATCATTCTTCTCGCCTGATACCACGTAAGCACCGACAATTGTCCAATAGCTTAGCGATAATATGCCCTCATCGGTGAACTGTACTTGGTCATAAGAAACCAATGCGATCACATCAATACCATACATAGTTTGTATTTGAGACAAATTAGCAAAACTACCACCAGCAGTTAAATACGCAGAGGGGATCACTTCTATGCTGCTAACAAAATCCAACATCCGAAAGTTACTAGCAACACTTTCTAAAATTTCGGTTTTCTTAGATTCCGATAACCCTGCAGAATAACTATTTCCGGTCCAAGAGTTATGAGATGAGCTATCACTTTTACTTGCAGGAACAAACGCAACACCAACCCGTAACGGGAGAGTTAACTGAGGGATTGCAGGGGTAATTACTGCTTCGCTGGACTTTGGATAAAGGTAATCCATCACACTACTTTTGGTATTCACTTGCTGCGAAGCGCATCCTGATAACAACAGCATAGCCAGTATGCTGACCAACCTAATGTTCTTATTTAACGGCCAATAAATCATAAATCCCTCTATGTTATTTTGGTGCTTATCTATTGCGAGTCATTGATCCGCAACTGCCACAAACACTCATGTTCAATACTCTTCAAACATCTGAATCAAATGATTAAATAAAAATGACTATATCATTACTGCACATGATTTCATCGGATAAATTTAAACCTAAATAAACATGCTCGATTAACATGTGATGCTCTTGGAATGTAAAACTGATAGTAGTGCTGGTAGTAGTATTGATATTAATAATGGAATAAGTGATTTTCGTCGGAAGTCAATTTGCACAGTTAATGTGAGAAATTATCTAATGCTATAAATATTGCGAGTACGATAAAGCCGCTAAACAATATATGTTAAGCGGCTTTATTGGTGCTATTAATTGCTGAATAAGTTGGTAGTCTTCAAGAATCAATACCTTCTTATATACAGCGCTCTAGCTAATATAACTTTGCCCTGCATACACCACGAAGTGACGTAAGGCTAATACCCCAAGAATGGTGCTACAAGAAACCGTGATTAAAAACCCTTTTGTATGACGCCATGACTTAGGTGCAATCGTGCTAGCAAGCACTGGCACAACTAAACCTAAACCAACAACCCCTAGCCAAAATACACTCGCCCACGTTCCTGTAGTGATAGCTGACGTTGCCGCTTGCGCTGCAGGGCCTGAAAAGTTAAGCCCAACAAACAATAACACCAGACATAAGGCTTCGTTAAAGGCCACTGGGTATTCGATACGGTGCACTTGCTCGATACAGTCAGATTCTTTTTTGCTGAAGAATAAGGTCGCAACCAAAATGTTACCTGCCGAACCTACCGACAAAGCTGATGCTAAAAATAGTGCAGGTAAAACAGCAGTATTTAATATCGGGTAGCTAATCAGCGCTGATAATAAAAAGCCTGTGTAAACCCCAACCCCTATCGCCAATATAAAGATCAACTTGTTAAGGCTATTCTCAAGTTGGCGACATACTTTAGCCACGCCAGCTAACCAGGGCGCATATTTAAGTAGCTGCTTTTCAAACACTAAACCAGCAAATATAAACACCAGCGGGATATAAAATAATAATGCTAATACCCCCCAAGCCATCACCGAAGTAAAGTTGTAGTTAAGCAGAATATGGTAAAACTCAAATGGCTTGGTTAAATCAAGCACTAACAGCGCCATACCTAGACAAATAGAGACTGGGCCAACTACCGCTGCGGCTTTAATCACCGGTAGCCCTTCTGTCGGTAAACCTCGGCTTTGCTTGTACCATTTGAGCCCAATTGCCACCAGCATTGACCCTGCTGATAACCCTGCCATAAATAAATACACTGCGATTATCCAGTTCCAGACGACTGGATCGTATTGCTCCATTGAGCCCCAGATATTATTCATGCTTTGATCCCTCCTTTACGGCTAGGAATACGATAAACCCTTGGCTCTGTGCCTAGATTCACTTTTTGTTGGTAATGATTTTTGGTGTCTAGTAATTGACTCACTTCAGAAGTTAAATCATTGGCATCACCAAAGGTCAGCGCTTGGGTTGGGCACACTGCTACACATGCAGGCTCTTCGCCTCGAGCTAAACGGGTTTCTTTACAGAAGTCACACTTGTCCGGCACGCGGGTTTCAGGATTAATAAAGCGCACTTTGTAAGGACACGCCGCCACGCAATACAAGCAACCAACACACTTACCTTCATTGATGGACACAATGCCATCATCGTTGACATAAGCCGCTCCAGTTGGACAGACTTTCACGCAAGGTGCGTTTTCACATTGCTCACATGACACGCGGTTGTATTTAAAATGCAGGTGAGGGAAATTACCGTAAGGCCCCTCAACTCTTACCTGAATACGGGTCACCGACTCAGGGACATTATTTTCACTGCGACAAGCGACATTACACGCTTGGCAGCCAATGCACTTATTTTCATCGTGCACAAGGACATAACGTTTAGTCATAATGAACTCCGATTAAATCTTGGCTATTTTGACGCCGGTAGTATGTAGGTTCATACCTGTTACCGGAGCCGTGACATGAGGAAGTAAGTTACCGCAATGAATACCCTTGCCTGTGGCACGCGCAAGCTCTTTGTTTTTAGAGCCGCACCCCATATAAGCAAATACGGTATCAGGACGGATACCTGGCGTGACTAAGGCATGACCCTCTTCGCTGCCTGTATCGTTGAAGATACGAATTTTATCGCCGCTCGAAATCCCCATATGTCCCGCTGTTATCGGGTGGATCCACAAGGCATTGTCAGACATCAAGTTAGCCAACATGGGGACATTTTGCGTTGCGCCATTGGTATGTACGGCGACCTTACCTTGGATGAAAAATAGCTCATCAGCTTTTTTCATGGTGACTTCGCGGTATTTAATCACGCCGCGTCCAGGTGCCATTTTTTCCACTTTATCTGAGCTTAATTCAATCTTGCCTGACGGCGTTTTAAAGCTCAGATGGCTGGCATAAGTGCTATCTTCATCTGGCGCTTTGGCATTAGCGTATTCAGTAACAAACGCATTCACCATGCTCGGTTCACGTAACATTAATGGTTTACCGTAGCTTACCCAGCCATCACGCTTAATTTTATCCAGCAAGCTAATATCTTTATTCACTTGGAACATCTGCAAGGTCTGCATATTTTCCCAAGGGAAGTACTCACCTAGGCCTAATTTATCTGCCACCTCTTTCCAAATCTGCCAGCTTGGCTTAGTGTCACCAATGGTATCGACCACCCGCTGACGCACATAATAAGCTGGGTTCTTGCCTGACTTATCCTTAATTTCTTCATCACGCTCTAGGTAGGTAGATTCAGGTAGGAACACATCAGCATAAGCTGCGCTTTCGGTGATGTATAAGTCGCAGGCGACAACAAAGTCGAGCTTTTTCATCGACTCTACAATCCGTGCTCTGTCGGTCATGGTTTGCATTGGGTTGGTGCGGCTCATAACCCAGCCGTGTAATTGATAAGGCACGGCATCAAGAGTGGCATCTAAAATGGTTTGATATACCCCACCCGATGACCACAACATGGCATATTGCTCATCGACCATATCGATACGCTTAGCGTCAATTTTAGGTAAGTTTTTTACACCTGGTTTTGATAGTGTTGGCGCAACATTTTCGCCAGCAAACTTATTATATTTCGATGCTTTTTTACCAAAATATAAACCGCCTTTACGCTCAATATTGCCTACCAATACATTGGCAGCGTATAAAGCACGGCGCATTTCAAACTCTTCTGTTGTAAATGAGGCTCGGTGACCAAAATCCACTAATGCATGAGGCGCTGCAGCAGCGTATTCATGGGTAATACGGCGAATATCTTCAGCGGGTACATCACTTATCGCTTCGGCCCATTCAGGTGTGTAGTTTTTGACTTCTTTGGCAAACTCATCAAAGCCTTCAACGTACTGTGCGACGAAGTCTTTATCGTATAAATCATCATTAATCAGGGTATGACAAATCGCCAAGGCAACCGCTACATCTGTACCTGGTTTAATGGCGTACCACTCATCAGCTTTATCAGCAACGATAGAAAAGCGTGGTTCAAATACCACTAGCTTGGCGCCCTTTTCCATTTGTGCATTCATCATGCCTCTTGTTTCCGACATATTAATGCCTTCATACAAGTTATGACCGAAGTTGATGATGTACTTTGAGTTACTTAAATCACGTTTAATTTTGCCACCAAAGATGGCTTTAGCTGCAACCACATAACCAGCTGGACAAGTCGATGCATGAGTAAAGGTATTTGGGCTGCCAAAGGTTTTGGCGAGATGAAAAAGGTGGCTTTCAAGCGAGCCAGACTTAGAAGAAAATGCAACGGACTCTGCACCATGCTTGGCTTTAATTTTATTGAGGTTTTCCGCTATCAGACTGTAGGCTTCATCCCACTCAATTTCAGCCCATTTGCCTTCGCCACGTTCGCCTACACGCTTAAGCGGCTTAACAATACGCTGCTTATCGTAAAGTAAACTATGACCAGCGCCACCACGGGCACACACTGCCCCGCCAAATGATTTCGCTTTTTTATTCCCTAAAATAGACACGTTTTTGCCGTTTACTACTCGAGCAGAAATAGGACAACGTGTTGAACACATCTCGCAGCTACTTGCGACTAGCTCTTCACTCCCTTGCACAGTGACGCTGCCTAAAGCAGCAATCGAGCCAGGCAGCGCAGCGAGTGCACAACCTGCGGTGCCTGCTCCTGCGCCTTTGATAAAGGTTCGCCGATCTAGTTTCATGGTACTTCTCCCAATTGACAACGATGCCCAAGAACCTTAATCAGCTTGCTTTAATATCCAATCAACTGGATGGCATACGGTTAAGTTGTTCTAAGGTTTTCATCATTCTCAAACAGAAGAAGCGAATTGAATATTGTGGTAAACCACATATCTACGGCGGGTATTTCGGCTTTGTGACTGTGTTCACGGTTTAAAAAATCACCAACACATGTCTATTTTTTTCGCTATTGTGGTAAACCACATTTTGTCTATTTTCGTGATAAAAACAAAATAGTCAGTGTTTTTCCGGCTCAACCAGCCTCTATCGAGGCGGGTTGTTACTCAAGTTAAACGATGAGTTTTTGCTGGCTGCCTCTTTTCTTCAAACTGATTTTGGCAATGCAACCAGATTGAATATCTTGTCGATTTTTAAGGCTAAAGGCGCCTTCATGCTCCTTGATGACTTCATTACAAATCGCAAGTCCAAGGCCTAAACCATTTTCTTTGGTGGTATAAAAGGTTGCCATTAACGCATCTGATGTTTCAGGTAAGCCTGGGCCATTATCGATTATCGAAACATCCACCTGATGCTCTTTAAAATCCATTGCGATGACAATTTTGGCTCGTTTTACAGCCTCAGCACTATCACTTATCGCATCAATACTGTTTTTAATTAGGTTAATCAGCACCTGCAACAAGCCAACTCTATCGGCGGTAATAAAAAATGGCTCACCTTTGATATTGTTTTCAACACTGATGTCGTGTCTAGCCAATTCAATTTTGAGTAATGACACACTCTCATCGACCAAACTCAAAATGTTGACATCCACCATGACCGCTTCTTTGCGCTTTAATAAACCACGAATACGGTGAACCACTTCGCCAGCTCGGGTGGATTGTTGATGGATTTTAGTTAGCAATGCTTTGGCTGATTGTTCATCAAAAGGCTGATTGTTTTCCAGCCTCATAATAGCGCCTTCGCTGTAACTGGTAATCGCCGCAATGGGCTGATTTATTTCATGGGCTAAACCAGCGCCAATCTCACCAATAATGGCAGCACTTTGTAGCTTCTCTAATGCAAGCTCTTGCTGTTTTAGTTGTCGCTCAGACTCAATTAACGACTCACTTTTTTGATGAAATCGATACTCAATCCATAAGTGGTAAACCGTCGCGACGATAAATAACAGCACTGCCAAACCACCCCAATGACGATTATTATTAAGCCATTTTAGTAAAGTGTCCCAGCGGTTTACTTCTGACGCTTCAACATGAAGCTCACTGAATAACTGAATCACTGCCAGCTGACTAATAGGTGAGGTCCACCCTTTCAGTTTTGCTTGTATTGCAGTAGGGTGATCTGAAGGTAAATCCATTAGCGCTTGAGTGATATGTTTACTGAGTTCAATATCCACGCTCTCATTCGCAGCAAACGACCAGTTAGGATAAAGGTTAGTACTGCACTGACAGTCGAATCCTTTCGGACGACTCGGGTTTAATATACGAAACTCATCCGCTTTAATCAGCCCTCGCTCGACCATATCTTCAAAGGTACATAATGGCGTTATCGCCGCATCCACGTTACCGTCACGCACTTGATACAATAATGGATCGAGCGGGAACCCAAGAAACTTAATCTCTTTAAAGTAATTTTTAGTGTCCATGCCTAATTTATGCATCAGGCCAATGGTAGCTTGATAGCCTCCCAACGCATGAGGATCACTAGCCGCAATGGTTTTTTGCTTTAAGTCGTACAAGGAGCGGTAATCACTGTCAGCCCTAACAATAATGGCTGAGCCAATAGCAGAGGTAGCGCCGTTATGACGCCTTGAACGCATCGTAGCTAGCCAAGACAAAGGAAACTGATTGGATAAATAAAGGTATTGCCCAGGGTTTGTAATAATAAACTGGATTTTTCCTGATTCCATTGCCGCATTCAAGGCTTCGAAATTACCTGGATAAACATGAAATCGGGTATCTGGTACCTGTTCATTCAAGTAATCCATCATCGGCGTCCAACGAGCAATCGCCTGCTGATCGCCCCAATTGGCAAGCACACCGACATAAAGCTCTTGCGGTTTAGCCCAAACTGGTGACAAAAAGCTAATAGCGATTAAACAAAGCAATATCCGCAGCACAATAAAACCTTTCATTAGAAAACTATAATAAGCTTACGATGAGCGGCAATCACGCAACGTGATGGATTTCATGGTTTGTATAAAATTAGTTCGCATATCGATTCAAACTGAGATATTTATCAATGATGCATTCAAAACATTGCAAGGAATACACATGCAAACTGACATTCATTGCCCAGTCTATTTAGTCGATGATGATGAAGCCATTATCGATTCAATATGCTTTTTAATGGAAGGCTTCGGTTATCAGCTAACCAGCTTTAACTCTGGAGACGCCTTTCTCGATCAGGTTGATTTGTCATTAGCAGGTTGCGTAATTTTAGACGCCAGAATGCCTGGACTTAGCGGCCCAGAAGTACAGCAATTATTGAATGAAGCGAAAAGCCCGTTGTCGATTATTTTCCTGACAGGTCATGGTGATGTGCCCATGGCAGTGGATGCATTTAAACAAGGCGCATTTGATTTTTTCCAGAAACCAGTACAAGGCAAAGTGCTGGCACAGTCTATTGAAAAGGGTCTGCAATACAGCGTGAAGCAACACTGGAAAATGCATCATCTCGCCTTAATTGATGGACTATCAGAGCGAGAGAATCAAATCTTCAAATTGGTTATAGCAGGCAATACCAATAAACAAATGTCGAATGAATTATGTGTGGCAGTCAGAACCATTGAAGTTCACCGCTCCAAATTAATGGAAAAGCTGGGCGTGCAAAATATTGCTGAGTTAATGAAGCTAGCGCCTTTGGTTTAGTTATAGATGCTATTGTCTTTAATGGATAAAGTTGGAAACTTATTTTTGGACAAAAACGTTTTAAAGCTAAATTCTAAAAGTGACTTTTGGTATTAGGATAGATATGGCAATCGGATATACGGTAACGCTTCGCCTAAGCGGCGAAAAATGCTTGACTATAATTAGCGACGAAGGAGCGCAAGCCAAGCATTTTGCGTCCTTTGCTTTAGGCGTTTGTTAGGTGCTGCCACTCAAAACGCATACTTATTTTCCGCGCATTTCAAATGCAACACCACTTTATCTTTATCTATCTCGGCAACGATAAACGAGCTGTATATCAAGTTGTAATCTGGATGTGGAGAGAAATAGTGAATTTGATTGCCTTCATCACTAACTTCCAACAGTTCACCGTTTCGAAAAGTCTGATATAGGGTGTCAGCGTCCAATGGCTTTTTAAAACTCATACATGTTGAGTAAAGGTCTTTCACCTCTGAATTAGTACAGCCTGTTAAAAGCAAAGTTAATAAAAGTATTACTATACGCATTAGCACTTAACGTCCGCATTTGCGGATTGTTTGGAGCGCAGCGGAAAACCATTCCGACAATGTGCGCTTGTTATATTTCATATGCTCCCCAGTATACTTCTGTTTTTGGAGTACAATAAAACCCTTCAAATGGGTCTAGTGATAGCATTTCTTCAATAACCTCTTTTGAAGAACATAAAAACGAACAGTGACTATCCCAATGTGTTGTAACCAACAAACTATGGTCATGAGTGAATATACAGCCATGAGAGGGAATCTCATCTTTTTCCACTAGGTCGTCAATCCAGAGCAGCTTCCTTTCTGTACCAAACTGATCACCTACCCAAAGCCAATCATGACCAAGTTCTTTGATTGTTTTGAGAAGGCGATTTTCAAGTAATGGAGGGATATCACCTTCCTGAGGATGAATGATATTTTGCTGGTCCAGTTCAGCAAGTTTTTTTGAAAACTGTTCGTTTGATAACTCTTTTTTTAAACCACCAATACTGGTTCTCAAACCTATATCAATATCACATAAGCTGTTTACACCTGAAAGTCCAATGATTTCTCGCCAGCTAATAGCGTCACAGCCATTAATGATTTCAAGCTTGTCAGGCCACGCCGAAGGAAAGAAGCGTTCGATATCAATAGCTGTAGGTTTAAAAAATGGATGTAGAAGAATGTATACGCACTCAAACTGACCATCATAGAAAGGAAGAATCCTCTCATCGTCAGGACAAGATGCGAACTTCTCTGGTGTTGGCAATATTCTATCTATCATAGTGTGAAACACCTAAGAAATATAACGCCAAGTTAACCGGCAGCTTTGTAGCAACGAAGTTGCGGAGAAGCTGTCCAGTGGAAGCCGCGTGTTTTTGCGGCTGTAACGGCGGTTAAACGCCTTGTTAAGTGTTTTGCTTGGCACAGACTTCAGCCTTTGTTTGTGATGAAACATTAACCCAGTTTGTGCTGCTAGATAGCTGTAATGAAATACCTAAACCTGAAGCAGCCACACTTACAATATGATGATACCAATCAGAGTGGCTCCATTTTCTTGGGGCCGGAGCCTTAAACCCTTTTATGTCATTGTCCCAGTATACTTCGGCGGCCTCACGATATATGTGTTGATACATTGGCTGGCCACCACTGGCGAGAACAACATACATTTCCTCGTTCTCTAGTATCTCAACTTTAGATATTGATTCAATTTCCATAGACACTTAACAGCTTATTGAACGGCGCGCCCGATAAAGTCGGCAGCTTAAGTTTTTGATTTATATCATCGTACATTTTCTATCTCTTTGATGTAAAGCAATAAAATACTCTCAACATCATAAAACAAAACGGGCTTGCGCGATAATGTCGTTCAAAAAATAAGCGGTTAAATTTATTTCCAACATTATCAATTAATTATAGTTTTCTAATTGAGCTAACAATACGACTTTAGGCTTACTTAATGAGTTGTTTGATTTAAATTAAGCCAAATCTCATTATACCTGTATATAAAACTAGTTCATTAGAACTAGTGCAACCTAGGCAGTAAGGATGGCAACTGTAAAAGAGCAATTTCAATTTAATGTTGAATGGAAAACGAAGATAAGCATTGTTAAATAGAGCTGTGGTTCTAACTAACTTCGGGGCAGAAATGAGCTAGATATTAAATTTGTATAATGCATTTTTTATTATGATCGTCACCTCATCTTTTATTTCCAAACTTCGTTTGGATTAAGGTCAAGGTCGTGGCGCTTCGCACACACCAGAGCAAGAGGGGAAACAACAGCAATCCCCCTCTTGCATCACCCTTGCCGCTCCCACGAATTAATCTGAAAAGCGATTATTTCAATGGAGAAATATCCAGCTTTTTACTTCATTTGTAGACAACTTCAACAAGCTTCAAAAATCACTAACGCTTCCGATGGGGCGTCCCTTCCCCTCGAAAGCTAGCTAGCCATCCATGGCTAGACTCACGCAATTTTATTGCTTGCCTCAATTCAAATTGAGCATTCTAAGAAGGTCACAAACAGATAAAGTACTTATGCAAGACATCAAGCGCTTACTCTGGACCAACAGACGAACCTGCGGGTGTAATAAATCCCCATTGAAATTGCTGAAATGCGTTGAAGAAAATAGCGTAAGCCTGACAGGACGTCAGGCTAGCTTTAGTTGGCCATGGATGGCCTATCTAAAGCGTTAGCTATTTTCGAATAAGCATGAAGCTTGCTCGCTTTTCAGAGCAATTTCGTAGGGGCGGCAAGGGATATCGAAAAGGGAAATGCTGTTGTTTCCCTTTCGTCTGGTGTGGGCGAAGCGCCACGATCTTGATTCAAACGGAGTTTGGAAATAAAGGAAAGAAACCTACAACCTGAATCTGGTGTGAACTAAGTTCCGTGACCTTGATTTGTTCAAAATAACAAACAAAAAAGCCGCTTACCTCTGCAGATATGCGGCTTTTAAATGTTTAGCGATTAATTAACAACTCACTATCGTTTGCGCCATTTTACGGCGTAAATAGGCAATTTGCTGCATATGCGGTAAGTCTTTCGGGCAAGCATCTTGGCAACCCAATAAGGTCATACAACCAAATACACCATCTTGATTACCAATCACATGATAGAAATCTTCAGCTGTGCGGGTATCACGGCTGTCCATTTCAAAACGAGCGATTTTCATCATACCCACTGCGCCAACAAAAGTGTCTTTCATTTGTTTGGTCGCACACGCAGAAACACACACACCACATTCAACGCAGCGCTCTAATTCATATAACTTAGCCGCTTCAGCTGGATCCATTGGGTTTTCTAAGCGGTGAATGTCGATGTCATTACTGTCTGGTTGCAGCCACAGTTGTAAACGCTCTGCCAGCTCACGCATAAACTTACCAGTATTCACCGATAAGTCGCCAATTAGCTCAAACCCTGGTAGTGGCATGAGTTTAATTTTGCCATCAGGGAAATTAGCCGTCAGGGTACGACACGCCAGCGTTGGCTTGCCATTAATCACCATAGCGCAGCTGCCACAAATACCTGCACGGCAAACAAAATCAAACTGCAAAGAAGGATCTTGCTGCTCACGTAGTAAGTTGAGTGCAATGAACACTGTCATTCCTGGCGCTTCAGTGATCTCGTAAGTCACCATCTTTGGCTTATCGTTAGGATCTTGCGGATCATAACGAAAGATTTCAAAACTGATAGTACGTGGGCTGCTCATTACTTCTCTCCCGACACTGCACTAGTGTCACTTAATCTTTCATTACGAGGACGTAATGTTTCAGGTAAATCGAATGGCATGATGGCGGCTTGTTTATCAAAGCGGTCGGCATCATCACCTAATTCAGCAAGAATTTCGGCAATTTGGGCTTCACGAATTGCGGTATCAGGGTGTGCGACCGCATTATCGTTTCCGTAACCACGATAACCTGGTGGTAGTTCCATTTTCATCACATCAAGTTGCTCATAAGTGAGCTCTGGCTCTAATGCATTTTCATCAGGCCAAGTTGATAATGTTCGGTTTAGCCACTCTTTATCATTACGTTGTGGGTAATCTTCACGGGCATGGGCACCACGGCTTTCTGTACGGGCATTAGCACCACATGCAACCGTTAGCGCAACACGCAGCATACGCGGGACTCTTAATGCTTCAACTAATTCAGGGTTCGCGTGACGTTTTTTACATTTAAGGCCAATATTTTTACTGCGTTTAAGCAAGTCTTTTAACTCGCTGACGGCTTTTTCAAGCTCAGGGCCATTACGGAAAATACCCACGTAATTCATCATAATGCGCTGCATAGCGAGTTTGATATCAAATACGTTTTCAGTACCTTCACCGACTAATAGCTCATCAATTTCGCCTTGTAATTTTGACATGGTGTCATCGATGACTTGTGTATTAATCTCTAGGGTATTCTTCTCACAAAAATCAGCGACATACTTACCGATAATCATGCCGCCAACCACGGTTTCAGCCAGTGAGTTACCGCCTAAACGGTTAAAGCCATGCATATCCCAACAGGCTGCCTCACCGACACTGAATAAACCTGCAAGCTGCGGACTTTCACCGGTAGCATTAGTACGAATACCGCCCATTGAGTAATGCTGAGTCGGTCTGACTGGGATCCAATCTTTCGCAGGGTCGATACCAAGGAAGTTTTCACAAATCTCTTTGACCTCACGTAAATTGGTCTCAACATGCTTGCGGCCAAGCAGAGTAATATCAAGCCATAAGTGTGGGCCATAAGGGCTATCAACCCCTTTACCTTTACGCATATGCTCGGTCATACGACGTGATACTACGTCACGTGATGCAAGCTCTTTCTTTTCTGGCTCATAGTCAGGCATAAAGCGATGACCATCTTTATCACGTAATAAGCCGCCATCACCACGACACCCTTCTGTGGTTAAAATCCCTACTGGCACAATGGCTGTTGGGTGGAACTGCACCGCTTCCATGTTGCCTAAGGCGGCAACACCCGTATCTAATGCCAATGCTTGGCCAATACCTTCACAGATAATTGCATTGGTAGACACTTCGTAAATTCGACCATAGCCGCCAGTAGCAATAGTGGTTGCCTTGCCAATATAGGCACGTAATTCACCTGTAATTAAACAGCGTGCAATCACACCATGACAGCGTTTGCCATCATGGATAAGTGATAAAGCTTCAATACGTTCATGAACAGGAATGTCCATTTCAATGGCTTTATTATCTACTGCATATAACAATGAATGACCTGTACCGTCAGCGGTATAGCAAGTACGCCATTTTTTAGTCCCGCCAAAGTCACGGGCATTAATTAAACCATGGGCTTTTTCAGCTTCGGTAATCGTGACCTTTTCAGCATTCACTACCACTTGGCGATCGCCAGCAGTAATACGTGACCAAGGTACGCCCCAGTTAGCCAGTTCACGCACTGCTTTTGGCGCGCAATGGGCAAACATTCTTGCTACGTCTTGATCGCAGCCCCAGTCAGAACCTTTTACAGTATCTTGGAAATGGACATCTTCATCATCACCCATTCCTTTTACAGTGTTACCAAGGCTCGCTTGCATGCCACCTTGAGCCGCTGCAGAGTGAGAGCGCTTTGCAGGGATAAGCGATAACACCACGGTATCTAAACCACGTTCTTTTGAAGCAATAGCAACGCGCAAACCAGCAAGGCCTGCGCCAACGACTAATGAGTCTGTATAAATTATTTTCACGGGTATTCCTTAAATTCGATACGAGGTTAATGGCATAGGTGACTCATTAACCTAAAACTCTTAAGCTTCTAGCTCGGCACAAAAGGAGTCACTGGTAACTCCAACGATTGACCAATCACGATGTAAGTCATCAAACTTGCGATACCAATAATCATCAAGTAAATCACCATAAACTTGGCAAGTTTTAACGCTGCCATACGTTTAGTGGTAATGCCCCACTTAACGGCAACACGGTATAAGCCGAACATGGCATGAATAACTACGGCAGGAAGCAGTAATACATACAGCATCCACACATCTTGGTGGTAAACACGTTCAGCCGATAAATGCGGACCAATCGCAGGATTAGTGATCATGTCATAGAGATGAACAGGCGCGAGGAAGAATAATAAGAAGCCTGTGATCAGCTGCCAGAACCAAATTTTTGTATCTTGGTGAGGCATGATTGTCATTTGACTGCGAAGCGCTCGCCATTGCTGAATCTGAGCAGGAAAACGGCGCAAGGCAAATGCAGCATGAATAATCACCACAATTAACATGAAGGCAGAGATAAATTTGGTTAGTACAGGGAAGCCATGTCCAGTTTCACTGAATATTCCCCCCTCTAAAAAATGACCAACATGATAAAATGCCTCTTTACTGATTAGGATGCTCGACTCAAAATGCAAATGCATAATGATAAAGAGGCCCAATAGTAATCCAGTGGCACTTTGTAATTTATCCGCTCTGGCAGCCCAAATGGGGTTCAAATACCCTTTTGACGATACGTCATGTATTTTTTGATTTTGTGTTTGTGATGAAGCTGTCATAGTTCTCATGCCTGTTAATGACATATTGCTGGTGATTTCAGCTTATCAGTTATCACTATTTCTCCTTGTGCTAGAAAATTAAATCGTGATCAAGCTCACCCTGCATTCACCGTCTTTTAGAAGTTGATCACAGTCACAGATTGTTCAAATTTAAGAACTCAAAATTTACCTTATGTTTCATAAATTTATCATGACATTCAAACAAACAGATGAATATGGTGATTTCATCATGGATATTAATAGCTTAAAGATTAACCAGTAGCAAAAGGTGTGAAAATGGCCCTTTCAATGCAATTGAGCAATATTTCACTATCAAGTGCTGCTGTTTTACCCGCCAAGCAGGTACAATAGGCCATTAAATTATTCTCATAGGAAAACTCCATGCCTTGGATTCAACTTCGCATTAGTACTCACAGCGACCATGCCGACGCGCTTGGCGACCTCTTAATGGAGCAAGGTTCTGTATCAATTACCTATGAAGATGGTAAAGACACACCGATATTCGAACCCAAATTAGGTGAAACACCACTTTGGCAAGACACTATCGTGATTGCCCTGTTTGATGCTGGCACCGATTTAGCTCCGACAGTGAGCTTTTTAGAAACCCTGCCTTATCTAGGCAAAGGGTTTACACATAAAATCGAACAGATTGAAGATAAAGATTGGGTTCGTGAATGGATGGACAGCTTTCACCCGATTAAATTTGGTAACCGCTTATGGATCTGCCCAAGCTGGCGTGATATTCCTGAGCCTGATGCTGTTAACGTTATTCTTGATCCAGGTCTTGCCTTCGGAACAGGTACCCACCCAACCACAGCATTATGTTTAGAGTGGTTAGATAGCTTAGATTTATCTGATAAAGAAGTGATCGATTTTGGTTGTGGCTCAGGTATTTTAGCCATTGCAGCACTAAAACTTGGCGCTAAAACAGTTACTGGTGTCGATATTGATTATCAAGCGATTGATGCATCAACTGCCAATGCAGAACGTAACGGCGTAGCAGATAAATTAGCGCTATATTTACCAGAGAACCAACCTGACAATCTGCAAGCGGATATCTTGGTTGCTAACATTCTTGCGGGTCCTTTACGTGAATTAGCGCCTTTAATTGCAGAAAAGGTTAAAACAGGCGGTAAATTAGCCCTGTCAGGCCTGCTACAAGAGCAAGCAGAAGAAATATCACAATTTTACAGTCAATGGTTCATCATGGATGAAGCGGCTCACAAAGAAGACTGGAGCCGCTTGACAGGTACACGTAAATAACGGTAAAGGCAGTACACCCCTTATGGCAGCTAGATCTCTGCCAAAAGGGGCTATTACGACTCCCCAACTAAAAGTCAAGAAAAAAAGTTACATTTAGTTCATTTATTGACCTTTTCAGCAGCGCAAAAAAGGGCTAATATAGCGCCCCTTTGACGAGCAAGGTGATTAACTCAATGCAAATTGGCCCTTATCAACTGAGCAATCAGCTGATCGTGGCACCAATGGCAGGTGTCACCGATCGCGCTTTTAGAAACCTCTGTTTACGCTATGGCGCAGGCCTAGCAGTATCAGAAATGCTTTCATCTAATCCTGATGTTTGGGATACAGATAAAAGCCGCCAGCGCATGATGCATTCTGGTGAAGAAGGTATTCGCTCAGTACAAATTGCAGGTGCAGATCCTGATTTAATGGCAAATGCCGCCCAGTTCAACGTTGAACAAGGTGCGCATATCATTGATATCAATATGGGCTGTCCGGCAAAAAAAGTGAATAAGAAGCTTGCAGGCTCGGCATTAATGCAAGATCCCCAGCTAGTGAAAGAGATTTTACAGGCTGTTGTTAGTGCAGTTGATGTCCCTGTAACACTTAAGATCCGCACAGGTTGGCAACCTGAACATCGTAATGGTGTTGAAATTGCCCATATTGCTGAAGATTGTGGTATTGCATCGCTCGCCGTTCATGGCAGAACGAGACAATGCATGTATAAAGGCTTTGCCGAATACGACACGATTAAAGCAATAAAACAAAATGTCTCAATCCCTGTTGTTGCTAACGGAGATATCGACAGTCCTGAAAAAGCTAAGTTTGTCTTAGATTACACAGGCGCCGATGCTTTGATGGTAGGACGAGGAGCCCAAGGCAGACCGTGGATTTTTAGAGAAATTCACCACTACTTGGAAACAGGTAAAAAATTACCGCCAGTTGAGGCGAGCGAGCAACGAGAAATCATGCTCGAACACCTGAACAAATTGTACGAATTGTACGGCGAATACAAAGGTGTCCGATTTGCGAGAAAGCATATGGGATGGTACCTAAACCAAGAAGAACAGCGACAGTTCCGTGCTGACTTTAATAGGCTTGAAACCGCTGAACAGCAATATTCCCTTGTGGAATGTTACTTTGATGAATTAGTAAATTTTTAATATAAAGAGCAGAATAGAATGTTTGATCAGACAACTACTAACACAGAAGTTCACCAGCTAACCGTAGGTAAGATTGAAACCGCTAACGGTACAATCAAGCCACAACTATTACGTGACGCAGTAAAGCGTGCAGTAACAAACTTCTTCTCTCAGTTAGACGGTCAAGAAGCGTCTGAAGTATATGAAATGGTTTTAAGCGAAGTTGAAGCACCATTACTAGACATCATCATGCAACACACTCGTGGTAACCAAACACGTGCTGCGAACATGTTAGGTATCAACCGTGGTACTTTACGTAAGAAATTAAAAAAATACGGCATGAACTAAGAAGCAATTCTTAACATGATGTATTAAAACGGGTTTTCCAGAGATGGGAAGCCCGTTTTGCTTTATATGTACCCCCATATGTACCCCCGTTGTTTTGTTGTCCCTCTCTGTGATCTGGTCTTTCACCCTGTTATTACCCCCAAAATAAATCATGCGAAAAGATCTCTAGTTAGCACTGAATTACACCCTATTTGCTAAAACCCCCGAAAATGACAGCTTCAGTTGCAAGCTGATCCAGAATCCTCCTACCAAGCGCAATCAAGCCCTTGGCAACTGAGGAAAACTCAATGAAACATATAGATTTAGCCACTATGGATTGCCAATCAGCCAACGAATTAGTGTTTGACCGCCTAGTAAAAGAAAAAGAGAGGTTACAAATAACCTGTATTAGTAAAGCGCAGGCATTTCAACTCGAACGACAAGGACGGTTTCCACAGCGCAGACGTATCTCTAACCGCTCAGTTGCATGGCTACTATCGGAACTTTTAGATTGGGTAAACTCCAGAGAAAAAGTCACCCTATCTCAAACTGACTCTATAGCAGAAAGTGCCAGTGAAGGGGCGCTATGAATATGAGCGATGAAAAAGCAGCTCAAGATATGAGACCGTTAATTTCAGTCAACCATATCTGCTTAATTTTAGGCAAAAGTAGAACCACTGTTTTTCGCTGGGTCAAATCTGGCAAACTAATAAAGCCAGTGACAAGAAATGGTAGAACCATAGGCTGGAACCCAACCCGATTCGAACAGTGGCGATCTAAAGCCCATTAACAACCAATGTGCTGGTGGACATAAGGCCACCAGCACAACGAAACCAAAGTTATTTAACCTATATCCGCTCCATAAGCCCCCTCAATATGACCCAACACACTAAAACCCTCTAAAATTTAGTTTCTACTTGATAGCCACTTAAAGTCCTCCTACCAAGAGCAATCTGCCCCTTGGACTTCAGGAGAGACGAATGAAAACATCCATATTTACTCCATCAGCTGATGACAGTTTTGATGAACCCGTCATCAACGAAGAACAGCGCTGCTTCATCACAACAGTAAGCCGCTCTCAAGCATTTCAGCTAGAGCGAAATGGTCAATTCCCGACTCGTATAAAACTTAATGCCAATAGCAATGTTTGGAAGCTAAGAGAAGTACTTGAATGGATACGCACACGCCCTGTGGTGAAGCTAAAGGATGTAGAGGTATGCAATGACACCAACTAAGCCTACCACCAGCACAAGAGCTATAAGGCTATGCCAAGTCGTAGCCTCACAACATACAGTTGAACCAGTACTTACAACCGAGAAAATTGCGATTCGGCTAAATAAAAAACCTAAAACAATCCGTAATTGGCTCAGGCTGCAAGTGGACTGCCCGAAAGCCTTCAAAGACGGTAACGAATGGTATGTCTATCAATCAGAGTTATTGCGATGGGAACGAGGGGTGGATTAGCCACTTCCACAACTAGCTTTAACACGGGGCACTTGTTGCCCTTTTTATGACAATAAAATGAAACAAGTTGGGCTGTTATATGCTCTTCTTGAAGCAAGAAAATCGAAATATTAAGAGTGAAACCAGCGCCATGATTGCGCTGCAGACTGCCCTGATGATTAATTGAACTAGGTTATTAAATACTATTATGTCTCTACGCTCTTATGCAGCACCTAACAGTCACCCTTATGACATGGGATCGCCTATCTGTGAGCCAGTCTGTTTAGGCAGATTCGGCTGGCAGGTTATGAGCTTTGCTGATGGCCTTGATAGAAATATCTTAAACAAAACCTACCAATCCTTAACGGCGTTTCTATCTCGACACTCAAAGGCATTCGTCATTCGATTTGATATCTCCCTGTATGACTCACCAGAAGATAATAAACTCATAAGCAAGACCATGCGCAGCGTTACCACTAGCTTAAACAATAGATACGAGTCTAAAGCTGCCTATGGCTGGGTTAGAGAGCAAAACAGCTTAGATGATAAATGCCACTACCACTGCTTTGTCATTCTCGACGGGCATAAGGTTAATAAGACAAAAACCACCTTCGATTACGCTAGACATGCAATTGAGCTAGTTGTGAATGCAAAGACTCACTTCCCAAAGTATTGCCATTACATGGTGTATCGCAATGACCTTGTCACCTTTCAAGCAGCACTTTATCGCTTAAGCTACCTAGCCAAGAACACTTCTAAGCAAGCAAATCCGTCAAAGGTTAAGGGCTACTTCTTCAGCCGCATTGCACCACGGCTATAGAGATCACTTTCAGGCATATTTCAAACAGCAGTCAGCAAGCGTTGTTTTACTACAGAAATTGTTAATAGATTGTCAACCGTTTCAAGTTGGTTGAACAATAGGGAGTTTTTCTAAGGTGTTTGATCAGTCTCCCCCTGACGCAACCAGTTGCTTTTCATAAGCTTAGATAATTTTATATATGAGTTTGATGATCATAAATAGCTAGATAGCATCAAGTGATCACTTTTTTGTGATCACTCCTCAGTTGAGCCACCAGCTCATAGCAATAATTAAAGGGTGAAACTCACTTACGAAGAGTTACAGTTTTGGGGTTATGACGCTTGTAATGACAGCTTTAATTGGTGAGGGAGAATCTCTTGTAAGTTTTCTAGCTTCGCATCTCGTTTGATAACGACCTCACTCTCAGCTGATACCATAGGTATCCAGATTATATCCTCACAAGAAACCTCAGCCTGATACACCCTTCGTTGAGAGTAATCTAACTCAGGATATTTATTAAAGGCAAAGTCGATTGCAGTCTGCTTGCAAGAACTCCAACATTGACCAAAAGAGCCTGCTTGATGTTCTGATTCATTGCAGCCACGATAAATCGTTTTTAACCTAAAACTACTGCAATAGTCCTCTAATGGCTCCTTGAATATCACGATAGGAAACCAATCTTCCCCACCTCGATTTGTGTGAGTGTGCAGTTCCTTCCAAAGCTCTTCTCCATGGAATTCCAGAGTTAGCTTTATCGCATCAAACATACCCTGCTGAAGTACGTTAAACTTAGTGTCACTTTCACAATAAAGCTCATTATAATCAACTACAGTACTAACTCCTTCCTTGATCTGTTGAGATACGAAGTATAGATTCTCTATGTAGCTAATGGCATTAACTTGCTCTTCAGGAGTATAGGAGCTCAACTCAGACTCAATATGATTGAGATCTAGTTGCATGGATTCAGTAAGCATATGTAAGCAAGCGTCTGTCAATTGTGAGCAAATAGAGTCAGTCATCCGCTAGCTTTCCGCATTATCAATTTTCGCTATTAAAAACTCCGCAAACTCTTTAGTGATTTGCACCTTATCACTACCCATATTTAATGTTCCAAGGCTAAAACCACCAGCACTTGTAACTGGAATGGTTGGGTGTGTGTCTCTAAACTCATTCAATGCCGTATTTCGCTTAATGTCATGCTGCCACCATACTCGCCCAAAGTCAGTACTATAGTTCCTCCCCTCCATATACCAAGGCCAACGTTCCTTCCAAGGCTCTAGTGTTATCTCATCATCAGTCACATGAAAGAGGCTACCTGTAACTCTAAAGTATGAGATTAATGAGCCGCAACCAACGCCTGTAGTAATAACAACGTCACCTTGACGTACACCTTTTGGTTTCCATTTCGAAAAATGAAGGGGCTGATGCAAATCAGAGTAGTCATTTCTATCCTCAAGCCTCACAGGCTCTTCGCTTGTACCAATAGGCTTTAAGAAGTAAAGAGGTTCTTTATCCGTTTCAACTTCAGCTGAGTAAATGGTTGATATGATATCCACCGTCACATCAGGTTTCTTTGACCATTCAGGGTGGGAGTTCAAGTATTGCTCAGCAAACATTTTTGCCTTGTTAATTTGAGTTGACGTCAACTCAGGGTAATCTAAGCTACCTAATACCTGCTCTAACAATTCATTTATTGTGTGCTCATCGCGAACCTTTAGCCCCCATTCATGGTTGGAATACATACCACTATGAGTAAAATTTGCAGAGGTAACAACAGCTGATAAAGCTTCATCACCCATGGCCATATACACTTTGCCATGTAGCTGATTATCTATGTGGATTTTTAACTTGACTGAAGGGTACTTCGTTTGAAAATAGGTCTGTATGTCATGTAGCTGGAATGGCTTTGTCAGCTGTTCAGGATCATTCGCTTTAAAGGTAGTCACTATCTCTATTCGCTTCAAACTACTGAAGTCAAAGTTGTCCAACAGTGCAGCCATATCAGATGCTAAGTAGGGTGACGTAATCACTACCCGAGTAGGAGTTGCACTTAGAAGCTCTTGAATCGCAACCACATGGTTACTGCTAATATTCGAAGTTAATTCCATTTAAAATCCTTATTTGCTAACTAAAACCCTGACATAAACGTATCGACAAACTGCTTAAACTTGTCGCTGATAATAGGCAACACACGCTTACGCTGCAGTATTGTAGGCTTGCTCTCCAATGCCTTAGCAAAGTCTTCACGCAAAGGCATCTCATCACTTAGCTCAAATCGTGCCACCAGCTGCTCAAGGCGCTCTTTGTTTAGCTTCTGCTCCTGTGCAAAGACCTCCAAAGCTTCACGCTTCTCTTTCTCCCAAAAGAACTCAAACTCCTCATCAACATCAGCGCTAGCAGGTATGCCGTCAAGGTACTCATTCATAAACTTATCAATCAACTCTTTCTTGCTTAGCAATGTAGGGTCTGATGCAATAAGGTTAGCGATTACTTGGCGCTTCTTCTCTCTCTCTTCGCTACTTTCTTCACCATGAATTTCCCGTAGTAGTTGCAGTATATAGGCAACATTCACTTCATCTCTATGGAGCAGTTCTAACTCAAAATCCACATCATCAAGTATCGACACTTTCTCTTTAATGGTGCTTTCACGGATTTGACGACTTAAGTCTGCATACTTACTGGTGAAGTCTTGAAAGGTCTGCTCATCCATGGCGGTTTCACTCATGTCAAAGTCTGCAAAATTACTTAGCATATTCTTCAACTGCATCAGCTTTCTAAACTGCAATACAAACAGCTTCTGAGCGTCTTCATCTGCTAGGGTATCTACGTCATCAACGGTGGGTGTTATCGCCATCAGTGCAGTGTGAGCCTTATCAAAGTCGGCAATCAACTCGTTATAGGAGGGGGTCTCTATATCCTCTTTAGGCTGTTTGTTCGAAAACAGAGTAAACGCTTCATCAGCCGCTTTCTTAAGGTTTCTAAAGCAAACAATATTACCGTGAGACTTAGTTTCATCAAGTAAGCGGTTGGTACGGGAGAACGCTTGAATCAGTCCATGCTGCTTAAGGTTCTTATCGACAAACAAAGTATTAAGCTTAGGCGCATCAAACCCCGTTAAAAACATATTGACCACCAGCAACAGGTCAATCTCTTTAGCCTTCACACGCTTGGCAATATTTTTGTAATAGTTATAGTAAATCTTGCTATCTTTAGTGTGATAGCTCGTACCAAACATCTGATTATAGTCAGCAATAAAACTCTCTAACTTATCTCGACTATGTAGCTTAGCCGCTTGCCCTTCATTGAGATATTTGACCGAAACTTCACGCACTTCATTACTGTAAATATCAAGCTCACAACCACCAAGCTCATACTCCTCCTCTTCATTAGCCTCATAACTAAATATGGTGGCAATTTTGAGGTTATGTTTCCCTTCAGCTTTCTTCTTAGCAAAAAGCTCGTAGTATTGAATCAGCTCGGGGACACCAGAGACACAAAACATCGCATTGTAATCACGGCTATGAGTCTTACGACCATGATGATCAATAATGTAGTCGGTGATCATCTCTAACCGTTTTGGTGAGCTTAATAGCTCCTTGGTGTCGATATCCTCAACGTCAATATCAAGATTATTCTTAGAGCCATCTTTGTACTGATATCGCCCAACATACTCAATGGCAAACTTAAGTACATTATTATCTCTAATAGCATCGACAATCACATAGGTATGCAGGCACTCACCAAACAGATCTTTAGTGGTCTTCTTTACTGACTTCTTTGCAATAGCGTTGTCTGCAAATATCGGGGTACCAGTAAAACCAAATAGCTGGTTACCCCTGAAGAATTGGGTGATGTTTTGGTGGGTATCACCAAACTGACTGCGATGGCACTCATCAAAGATAAATACAATGCGCTTGTCTTGCAGTGCTGACATCTCCTCAAGGTAGCGCTTCTTAGTGATCACGTTATTGAGCTTCTGTAAGGTAGTGACCACCAGCTTGGTATTACGATTCGTGTTCTCGGTTTGCCCTTTTCTGAGCTTTACAGGCTTATCAAGCAGCTGGTGGAACAGCACCTTAGTGTTGTCGGTACTGTCGACACAACCTTTTGAGAAAGCATTAAACTCTAGCGCTGTTTGATAGTCTAGGTCTTTGCGGTCGACCACAAACACCACCTTATCAACTTCACTGAGCGAGGTAATGATTTGTGCAGCTTTAAATGAGGTCAGTGTCTTTCCTGAACCTGTCGTATGCCAGATGTAGCCATTCTCATAACCAGAGTCATAGCCCCCACCGCTATCTAAGTAGGAGTCGTGAGGAAGCCCATCAGCCTCCTTCACTTGCTTTACAATCGCCTCTACTGCATAAAATTGATACGGTCGAAGCACCATCAAGAACTTGCCAGTCTCATTCAGCACAATGTACTTAACGATCATATCGGTTAAGTGCTGTGGTGATAAAAAGGCGCTAGCAAACTCTGTAAGCTTGCTTATACGATTGTTACTGACATCAGTCCAGTCAAAGGTCTGCTTAGCTGACATCTCGCTGTTATTGGAGAAGTACTGGCTATTAATCCCATTAGAGATCACAAACAGTTGCACATAATTAAACAGGCCATGATTGGCATGATAAGAGTGCTTCTGGTAACGCTTAACCTGATTAAACGCCTCTTTAAGCTCTAATCCACGGCGCTTAAGCTCAATCTGTACCAATGGCAAACCATTAACCAGAATCGTGACGTCATAGCGGTTAGTGTACACACCTTTAACTGTGATCTGCTGCGCCACCTGAAAGTGATTCAGTCCTCGTTTAGCACTCTTAGCTGAATTAGCATTAGCCTGTTCAAACAGCAAGCTCAGGTGACAGCTATCACCATTATCTAAACTCACATCCAACTGATCCCGCAGTATCTTGGCTTTACCAAAAATATTACTCTTATCGAGCTTACCAAGTACCTGCTTAAACTCACCGTCTGATAGCTGAACACCATTAACTCGCTCAAGCTGCTTTTTAAGGTTAGCTTCAAGGGCAGCATTATCAGGCAGGCAGACCACCTCAAAGCCCTGCTTACTTAGCTGGCTAACAAGGTTATCTTCTAGTTGCTGTTCTGATTGATGTGCCATCTATTCCCTTCCATTTGTTCTGTGTTTGCGCTTGTATAGGTAGCTGACTCAATTGTGGCTAAATCCATCTAGTTACGGCCACTACCATGTAAAAAGCGTGTAAAAAGTAATAATGCTCCTATCCGAGCTAGAAGTGCTAGTAGCTGTCCTATAGTGTCTCATGGCGTATCTTTACGCACTAAAATGGCCAAATATGTTTGCTAATTGCCGTAAATTAAATTATATTCTGTAGCAACACGACCTCTATCGGTAAGTTTCCTTCGGGAAGCAGACTGCTTAGAGGTTTTTTATTGCCTGTCATTCGTGTGTGGTAAATAACTCTAACCAGTCTTCACAAACTCCCATACTATTTAAGTCCAAACCAAGCATCGACATATCGGGCAGATCATTAGCCATTAAGTCCGTTAACCTATTCCACCATGTTGAATTAGGGTTGATATGATCCATCAAGTGCTTAGTAATGCAAAACAGTAAAAAAGGGCGAGAGCGTAACCTGTCATATTCAATAAACGGTGCCACCCAAGGCAGTTCTGGTGCTGGAGGTAGCTTGGGCTTTTCAACCACATTGCGGTTCCAGAGTCTGCTATGATGAGCGCATAAGTTACGCAGGTAGTTCAGTGAACGCAGCCAACTGGCCAGCACACGGCCATTGGATAAGCCAAATTTTCGAGCGATTCTATCTTGGTCAGCCTCTTTCATACCGCCATACAGGAAGGACAGGGTACCAAAGTCCCACACCTCACAGGCTATCCAGATAGGTAGGGGTAGGCCATGTTTCTTCTTGTTGTGCTCTATAAACTTCTCTTTTGAGCGCTTAATCAACCCCGCTTGCTTAGTTAGCCAGTTATGATGCTCTGTCAGCCCAGTATGCGGCTTCAGAATCTTGGCAAACTTATCGTGGAATAGCTCTGGCTTTAAGTAGGCAAACATATCTTGCTCGCCCAATAAGTGAGCTAACTCAACACGAAATGCAATCTCAATCCGCTCTAGCGCATCCATTGCCAGCAAGCGTAGATTCTTATCAAATACATACAGCTGAACCGCCTGCTCAAAACTGGCACCAGTGATAAAGTTATCAAGCTTAACCTTTTTGCCTTCGACTTCTTGCTGCTGGCGAAACGAGTACCAGTAGCCACTTAAGCGGTAGTACCCAATACGGGCAAGGTAATCTAGCGCCTTATCATCTTCAGTGATGTTAAGGCCACGCTCACGTAGCTTATCGAGTTGCGCCTGATAGGAGTGCCAAGGCTTGCTATAGGGCATCTTGTTTCTCTCTCTGGCAACTTAATAAAGCGTTCATCGTTGAATTCCTTTTCTTATTTATATATATATTTTTCACAGCACAAACACGTCCACCAACCTACCTGTCTTACACAAACATCTGCTGCAGTAAGCCTTTCTTAAACTGCTTGATCTGCTCTACCTGCTCAGCCACCCCGTCAATTTTGTTATCGATAGCTTGCAGGAACTGGGCGATTTTCTGTTGTTCTTTTAAGCTTGGTAAGTTGAGTTTTAACTCTTGAAGATTCTTAAAATATAAACGTGTACGTGTTCCACCTTGCTTTTGTTGAATAGCAAAGCGCTTAAAATCATTACCTTCATTAAGCTGAAGCTCTAAGTAATAGCTATCCATATCCACTGTTTTAAATACTGGGTACTCCTTGCTAACTGCACCTTTTTCCCACCAACGGTTCACATTGAATTTAAAGACCAAATCATCACTCATGTGTCGATAAGTAAAGTACCCTAATGGCACAACACCATAATCACCTTCATTAATAACAGAGCGTTCTTGAGGATAGAGTCCTGTTCTAGATGAAGTTAAAATTGGGATTTCGGTATCAGCTGAAACCAACTCTCTATATGGCTCTAAGTACTTTCCAATACGCTCAACTCGCCACTCAGGAAACGCCTTGTTGTCGTCATCTTTAAACCTCAGTTGCTGGCTAAACAGCTGCTGCATGATGCCCTTCTTGTACTCTTTGAGCAGGCGATGCTTTTCTGTTAGCTGCCTGATTTTGCTATCGACAGCGATGAGGAAATCAGCAATTTTTTGTTGTTCATCAGTTTGAGGAATACATAATCTGATATCAGAAAAGAATTCCTTGACGCTAACATTGAGCAAGCCATGATTTCGGGCTCCCTCCTGAGCTATTTTTGCTATTTCTGTGTTTAAACGCCCAGACTCAAAGTACTGCGCAAAGAAATCACAACTATTTTCATTTTTTGATCTAAAACATATGTACAGCGGTGACACAACACCGCTATCATAAAATGACAAAGGTTTAATGGCTCCCATCGGGTAACCTTTGGAATAGCTTTTGTTATACGCAAAATCACCTTTTTCCAAAAAGTAATAACCCGAAACATCTCGGGAAGAAACCGATTTAGTAAAATAATTCAACTGGCTGACCAATCCATTTTGTGCGGATATGGTCAATACATTCATATTATTATCAATATTTTTTTTGGTTATTCGTAAAAACTCATTTCCAAACTCAGTTTCATGCCAACTGGGGTAATCCAACCCCTTATCGTTTTTAAAGCGCACTTTAGGCACTAAGGAACTTCTCATCCTTTCACCTCAAACGGTGCACTGATGCCCAGCTCTTTACAGTAATTGGTAATAGATATATCAATATCAACCATGGCCTTATCATTGGCCACCAGCTGCTTAGCCACTAGCGATAGGTCAACAGGCTCTGCCTCTTCAAAAGTATCCACATAGCGTGGGATATTGAGGTTGTAATCATTGTCGCTAAGGTCTTGTTGAGTCGCCACATAGGCAAACTTATCTAGCTCCTTGTCTGTCATTTTCTCACGCTCAGTCACGGCGTTGATGATGCGCTCAAGGTCACTGTCACGCATCACATTATTATTAGTGCCTTTCTCATAGTGGGCGCTGGCATCGATAAACAGGATGTTATCATCGGCTTTGCGGTGCTTTTTGAGCACTAATATACAGGTCGCAATAGGGGTACCAAAGAAGATATTGGCAGGCAAGCCAATCACCATATCGAGATAGTTTTTCTCCTTGATTAAATGCCGGCGAATATGGCCTTCGGCTGCACCACGGAACAACACGCCATGAGGCAGTACCACCGCCATGGTGCCGTTATCATTAAGCTGGTGAATCATATGCTGCACAAAGGCAAAGTCAGCCTTACCTTTTGGCGCTAGCTTACCGTAATCGGCAAAACGGTCGTTATTGAGATGTAGTGGGCTTGCAGACCATGCAGCAGAGAATGGCGGATTAGCAACTACCGCATCGAAGCGCTCTTCAAAATGCATTGGTGTTTCTAAGGTGTCATCGTTTTGAATATCAAAGCGGTTGTAATGCACATCATGCATGATCATGTTCATGCGCGCTAAGTTAAAGGTGCTAGGGTTCTGCTCTTGGCCATAAAACTTAAGGTCTGGGTTGTTAGCCTCTTTCGCTACACGCAGCAGCAATGAACCCGAACCACAGGTTGGATCATAAACACTTTTAAGGTTAGGTGTATCAAGCGTGACCAACTTAGCCAGCAGTTTAGACACCATCTGCGGGGTATAGAACTCACCCGCCTTTTTACCTGCTCCACTGGCAAACATACCGATAAGGTACTCGTAAGCATCACCTAGTACGTCTATTTCACTATTCTCTAAGTGAAATTCGATGTTATCGAGATGAATTAGCACTTGAGCAATCAGCTTGTTGCGAGCTTCTGGGGTTTTACCTAGCTTGTTTGAGGTAAGGTCTAACTCATCAAACAGACCTGTAAAGTCATCAGCACTTTCTGCGCCCATAGTGCTTTGCTCAATATGGTTAAGCACATTAGTGACATCATCAAGGATGAACTTGTCATTTTCTCCATGCTCAGCAATCAGGTGAAATAACTCAGAAGGCTTAAAGAAGTAGCCTAGGTTATCCAGTGTTTCATCTTTAACCGCTGCTAAGATCTCTTGGCCGTCTGCGGTGCTTTCGTCAATATCAGCAAACTTTATACCGTCTTCACTCAGTAAAGCATCTGCATAACGATTGAGCTTGTCTGATAAATACTTGTAGAAGATAAGCCCTAGAATGTAATCACGAAAATCATCGGCAGACATATTGCCACGTAGGGTATTTGCGATATTCCAAAGCTGCTTTTTAAGCTCTTGTTGATGCTGTTCGACCATGTTTATTCTTTAATCCGTTCGCTTGCATGAAGTACACCACTAAAAATAGGGGTGTTGTCACTCAAAAATTGTATCGATTATACACATTAATGCATCCAACCTATCTTTGTTAGATCAAAAACAATAAACATTCTCGTATCTATTGGTATTGTAAGGTATTACATAGTTCTATGAGCTGTAATACCTATGCGAAAAATGACTATTTATAAATGGCACTTTGCTATTACGAGATGGTGAATTCAAGACTGTGGCTTCTAGACTTTAACTTAGCGCAGTGACCATCACGCAGTGACAAACAAGGGTTAAGATGAACATTGAATTAATACCGACAGTAACATCACTACTGCAGCAAGATGCGATCACTGTCAGTGGCGATAGACAGCTGATTGAGAAGCTATCAGAACATATGGAGATGATGCTGCGCTTACCTAGTTTTGCTAATCGCTCAGCCTCTAGGTCTCGCTTTTTTCCTAAGGAGCATAAAAACCCTATAAGGCATAAGCTAATTGGGAGTATTGACAGGCCACTCACCAAGCAGGTGATCTATAGCATCAAATTATCAGCTGAACACATTGAACTATTAGCCCATATTCATAGTGAACATGATGTTGTAGAGAAAGCTGTTTTCAGCAAGACACTATCAAACATTAAAGACCCTGACTTTGAACTATACGAGCTGTATTCTGCGCTTGATAGATCACCAGTCTTCACTATCTGCCAACAGTGCAAACAGCTGGTGGCCTCAGAGCTATGCAGTGATGGGATTTGTAACGGTATCAAAGATGGTAATCACGGTTTGATTGCTCACAACAGTGATGCCCACCAGCACTGTGAGGCTACTTATAAGCAGGTATTTGATACTAGCCTTGTTGATCGACTCTCAAATGGTTATTGCTACGATGGCAATGTCGGGGTTTACAAAGACGTTGAAGCGGGAGAAGTTAAGTTCTATATCTCAGTGACAGACTGGCCACACCCTCACGAACCAGTACCCAGCTACCTAGTCCTTGCCACACTTCCACTTACCGCTAGCGTTAAAGAGGTGAAAAGCCTCAAGTTAAAACTAGAAGCAGAACAGGAATATCCTGCTCCCTGCTTTCACTGCAAGGAGCAGATCGATAATGCAGGAGATGGAATGGACTTAGATTCATTCGTTGACTTCAAGACAGAGGCTAAACTCTGCTACGGCTGCGCCTCTATTCATTATGGTGTGGTTTATTAATTACTCTCTGAAGATATTAGGTAGTGAGCAATCCTCCCTTTGCTCAATCCACAGTTTTTCACTGATAGTCTAAGCTCTATGAAGCAGCACAACATTATCAACTGGGTTAACGTGTTGCTCTAACCACTCACACCACATATTAAGTGCTGCAAGCTTCTCTGGAAGGTACTGACTTCGGTTGTAGATAGCCATAACCCCACCGAGTGAGTGGCCTAATAGCTGCTCGACAACATAAGGTGCAACACCTAAATCATTTAGCTTGGTAGTGAAGGTTCTTCGCAGATCGTGCAGTGACCATGACTCTTTGTGCTTTAAGCGCTTATGTATTAAGCAGCCACTGCCACTAACCGTTTCACAGCTTTTCAACTCACCCAGTAGGTATCCTGTCTGCCCATGTCTTTTATAGAGGAACTCTATGATCGGTTTTACTTTGGCTGGTATAGGGCGAATAATGATGGTATCGGTCTTACTGTGCGCTTTAGGTACTGTCCACAAGCCTGTTTCTAAGTCCCACTCATCAAATGTAGATAGTCTAAGCTCTTGAGTTCGAGCACCAAACACAATAAGCAGCTGACATAGGTAACGGAGGTAGAAACTCCCTTCACGTTTTTGTATTGAGTTCATTAAGTCATATAGCTCAACATCACTAAGAACTCTATCTTTCTTACGCTGCTTTTTACCAACATCAGATGCAATGAGGTCATCAAGCTCACGGCTTATTGCATAGCGTCTTACTCGGCAATACTTCAATGCCTGCTTACAGTTTTGCAGTATCTGCCCTGCCGCTACTGGCGCAGGTTTCTGTTTCTTACTTTTTATACCTTTCCGTATGTGGTCAAAACACTCAATCCAATGTCGTGTCTCAGTTTGCTCTACAGGAAAGTGGCCAATATAGGGATAGATATGCTTATGAAATTGAGCCTCTGTTCTAGGCGCGTTAACACGATGCTCTATGGCATAATTTTCAATCCAATAATCTAGGGCTTGCTTCACGGTTACGGGTGCTAATGATTTCTCTCTGCCCATACTGCGCTTTACTTTAGGATCGTGCCCCTGTGCTAACCAAGTACGGCACTCCTCAGCCATATCCCTTGCCTGCCTGAGTGATACATCTGGGTAGCTTCCTAGATCCATGCGTCTATTCTTGCCGCTAACCTTATAGCGATATTGAAAGCGTATCTTGCCTTGCATTGATACCCGAATGCCTAATCCCCTGCCATCAGCTTGCTCTATGGCTTTAGGTTGAGACTTACCGTTCATTGCTCTAAGCGATGTTTCGTACAACATAGTTCTGGCTCATTTTGGCTGGGAATACGGCCAATTCCATGTACCCCCATATGTACCCCCATGTAACCATAGGAGCCAATATCAGCCAATACCAATGAGGACACTAAAAACCTCTTAGCTGTTGATAACTAAGAAAAACTCATAACAAACAGAGACCTACTAAAACCAATAAAAACACCTAAATGCGATATACGGCATGAACTAAGAAGCGATTCTTAAGTTTGTTGTATTTAAAAAGGCTAATCAGTAATGATTAGCCTTTTTTGTTATTAACTCTTTTACATCAGCAGGTTAAATTAGGTCCAAGTAACCATTCAAACATCCTTATTTTTGGCCGTTTTATACATAGCTACAATCTCGTTCATTCAAAGCGTAAATCGCCTCTCGATCACTCATCCAACTAGTTAGTAACTTGTTTTAACAACTTTATTAATTTGTTACAATTACTTTGCTAATTAACTGATTTATTTACAAAACAACTTTAGCGATCACTTAATTAACGTTTAAATCTTTTTTAGGCAGCGCACACTATTCTGCCAATAATATTTGTTACGACATAACAATAAACAATAAGGCACTCAGTGCCAAATAATTAGCTAGAGCTAAGGCGCTCGGCGACATTATCACCACAATTAAGGAATGTTATGAAACATTGGATTGGAGCAGCAAGCTTATCGATATTCTTATCAGCTTGTGGCGGGAGCAGCGACAGTACCCCCGACATAGATGAAACACCAATAGATAAAGAACCTGTATCAGCAGTATTTGTAAATAGTTTCGCAGTAACCAGCAGTAATAGTTGTGATGCAGCAGGAACCCAGATTAATTTAGGTTTCGATATTAACGGCAACGCTAACCTTGATGATGATGAAATAACCTCAACAGAATATATTTGTAACGGCTCAGATGGCCTAACAGCTCTTTTAGAAACTGAAACCCTAGATATAGGATCTGCATGTGCTAATGGTGGTATCGCCATATATACCGGATTAGACGCTGATGCCGATGGCATACTAGCAAATAATGAGCGAACTCAAACCCGATATATATGTAGTGGTAAGAATGGTACTGATGGCAACGACGGAGCTGATGGCAACGACGGTGCCGATGGCAACGACGGTGCCGATGGCAACGACGGTGCCGATGGCAACGACGGTGCTGATGGCGAAGACGGTGCTGATGGCAACGACGGAGCTGATGGCAACGACGGAGCCGATGGCAACGACGGAGCCGATGGCAACGACGGAGCTGATGGTTCAAATGGTTTTAACAGCTTAATCAATGTCACTATAGAACCTGCAGGAAGCCAATGCCCCGCTGGCGGCCAAAAACTTGATATGGGATTAGATACCAATAATGACTTATCTTTAAGCGCTGGTGAAATTACATTAACAACTTATATTTGTCACGGCGTTGATGGTTCTGATGGCTCTGATGGCTCTGATGGCTCTGATGGCTCTGATGGCTCTGATGGTTTTGATAGTTTAATTGATATTACAACTGAGCCTGTTGGAGCAAACTGTACTGCTGGCGGCATGCGTATCGATACGGGTCTTGATACCAACCAAAGTGGCGTTCTAGACAGTGGGGAAATTACTGCAACAGAGTTTATCTGTAACAGTATCGATGGCTCAGACGGTTTCGATAGTTTAATCAAAATTACGACTGAAGCTGCTGGGGCAAACTGTGTCGCAGGAGGAAAACGTATTGATAGTGGTTTAGATACAAACCGAAGTGGTGTACTCGATAATAACGAAATATCAGTGACTGAATACGTTTGTAACGGCGAAGATTTTGATTCCGGTAACGATGATTACGACGCTCCTACAGCAACCATAACCTTCCCAATAAATAATAGTTTAACGACTGAAAGCAGTTATATCATTCGTGGAACGAGTACTGATGTAAGTAACATTGACTCAGTGAAAGTTAATGGCGTAGATGCCAGCAGCGATGATGATTATGCAACTTGGACTGCAAGTATTCCATTAAGCCACCTAGACAATACCATCACTGTAGCTGTTGAGGATGAATGGGGGAACGAAAATAACAGCGCAGCTTCAATCAACTTAAAAAATGTTGGTCCAATAATTAGTTATGTCAATGACATGAAAGTGGAAGACAGCGGTGATGAAATCTTCTTAGTTGATTCATCTAATGACACTGTTTATGTCGTTTCAAAAACTGATGGTTCGGTCAAAATCATCGCTGATGATAATCTTGGTGAAGACTTTATTGAGTTTACTGTGCCACAAGCTTTAGTGATTGATAGAGCGCGAGATCGATTATTAATATCTGACACTCTTGAAAATCATATCGTGGCAGTAAGTTTAACGACAGGGGCAAAAACAATATTTTCAAATGATGTCATTCCAAATACAGACTACCCTGTGAGTGATAATAGCATTATTGAAATGGCGATAGATGCGGACAATAATCGTCTGTTTGCATTGCAGTATGACAGTTCTGGCAATGATGACCGAATTTTAAGTATCGACTTGTCCACTGGCGCACGTACTTTATTTTCAGGTCAAGGTGTGCCTGATAATGATAATATTTTCGCCAGACCTTATGCAATGACAATCGATCACGATAATAACAAACTGTGGATCATGGATTTATATTCAGGTTTGTTTTCTGTATCAATGACAGATGGCACCCGCGCTGATGACTTGTATACTTATAATTTTACTTCCTCAGGAGCAATCACTTACGACCCAACCAATGATCGAATACTTTCCAGTAAAGGCAGAGTATCAGTGACCACCATTGATGTCGTATCAAGTGCGTTTGCGACACTATCTGATGACTCTACACCTGACGGTGAACTCACGCTCAAAGAAATCAGTTCTATTCGATGGGATGATGACAAGCAAGTCGCCTATACATGGGATGATGATCGAGAGATTATCACTCAAATTAATGGCACTGACGGTAGTCGTAGTCCTTTAACACACGGTTATACTGGCGATACCGATATTGTTTTTAGTTCGATCACTAAAATGGTTGAAAGTGCCGACGGCAGTACGCTTTATGTAACAGATGACAGTCATGAGGAAATATTTAAAGTTGATATTGCGACCGGTACTAAATCATTATTAACTAGCTCAACCTACCCTGATGCTAATAATCCAATTATTGAAGTCCATTTTGCAGTTTTGGACGAAAATAATAACCGCTTGTTAGTGATGGGAGATGAATTCAAACTCACCGCTGTAGATATCACCACAGGAATAAGAACACTAATTGATGCAAATGTGGGCAGCACTATAGGTGAAGATGTTTATGCTGCAGGATTAGAGTTTGATGCAGTCAATAACCGCTTATTTATTCTGGATGATGACGAATCCCACGTTTATCAATATGAACTTAATACTAATACGATTTCAATATTCATGCAGCATGATGACAATGGTTTTGAATATCCATTTGATTCAACTCTTGATACCGTCAATGATGCATTAATCATCGCTGATGAAAACCGTATTTTAATCAAACCGCTGGATGGTTCTGCTTTTACTGTTCTTTCAGATAACGCAGGTATACCGAACGCTGATAATCCAACAGATTATGACATTCATGCGATGACGTTTGACAGTGAAAACAATAGAATTCTCGTTGTAGATGCAGACCAACAATTATTTTCTATTGATCGCACTAGCGGTGTACGTAGCCTTTTAGGGGACCTAGATTATTTTAATAAAGGTGATTTGAACAAAGGCGTCGCAATGAGAGACATGATTAAAACTTCGTCAGGACAAATACTACTCTTTGACTATGACTCGAAATCTATCTTGTCATTAGATATCGAGTCACTAGATCACGTTATTGTAGCAAGGTAATGTAGCAAGGTAATAACGGCTAGATTTCAATCTAATTAACAACTAAAAACCGTAAAGCATAAGCATTACGGTTTTTTATTTTATGGTTTTCATTTCATTCGCACTCTATACCGCTTCTTCACAAGATTCTCAATCACCCAATACAAACCTGTTAACGATAAAATCAGCATCATCAAGCCAAATAACCAACTAAAGGGATTATTAAAACTGCCTTGGTGCAAGTAGTTCACCCGCTCTCATTAATTCAGTAAGGGCTGGAATACAGGCTTTTAAGATGGCAACGGTTTCAAATTCACTCTTCGGTGGTAATAAGGATAAATGGTTATGTGCTTGGGTCGCTTGCCATTCCATGTTTAAAAACCTTCTTTTATCGACATATATAGATATTTCTGTGAGCTGCTGTCGATTCAATCGACATGTAAAGTAAACATTTTTATGAAATCTAATTTAATCGACATATATTGCAATCAAAAGGTGATTATGTTGATAGCATCAACTAAGCGCTTACGTCACTAATGATAATAATGCATCATAGTTTGAGGATAGTTTCTTTACGCAGTCATCCCATGAGATAACTTAACGAGTGAGTTTTTCACGCTCTTAATGCCTTCGATACTAGACAGGAATGTAAGAGGCGGTTCATTTTCAAGTGAGATGCTGGGGGTATTTAACCATTCCAAAGCTATATTTATATCACCGTAATATTGCTCTGCTTGAGCTAATACCTCAATAATCATTAGCATCCTCTCGCTTTCAAGAAGCGTAAGCCTATCATTTTCTCTAGAATACTGACTACCATAAACACCCCCAATAAGTGAGATGAAGTGTTTTTTCTTCATTCCCATTAATTTGGCTGCACAATCAAGCATAGATACTGGTAGACCTAATTTAAGGAAGTTAATACTGTCTAATGTTGATGCCTGAGTAAAGTCAAAGTCTTTACCACCAAGCATAGAGTAAGAATTTTGATACATACTATATCCTACATAATATTATCTATTTAAACCCTAAGTTGTCTGTATGCCAGTATACAACCACAAAAAAACACCTTTCTGTATTACTCGGCAATATTCTAAATAAAACATACTGGCACGTTTTGAGTGCAATACCTTTTTAAGTTTGAAGGGTAAAGATCATCCATGTATATCCCTAAGCTTATTGTCACTTTATGCCCTAAAAATTCATAAAAGTTGTAATAAATTGCTAGTTTCAGTTCACATCCTTGAATCTTTAACCTAATTGTTCGAAGCAATAAAACAATTAATCACAATAAGATCATAAAGATACAATAAGTTACTTTTTATTTTTTTGACATAGCTAACATCTTAAAGCACTCATTGGGACTTACAGTAACAGGGCATTTGAGAAAATGAGATACATTTTTATAGCCACACTCAAGGATGGATAAGATGAAATCTGACTTTAACCCGACAATAAGATCGCTGATTCAACAAAAGGCGATACGATTTATTGGCGATAACGAGCGACTTAAACATTTTTTAAAAGAATACTTTGATAACGTTTCGAGGGGTAACTGTAAACCTTCATTTGAAGTATCTGACACTCCAATACCTATAGGCTGGGATTACGGCGAAACATATAACCTCACTGATTATATCAATCTACCACTAACAAAAACGTTGCTTTACACCATCGAATTGCAAGCTAATTTGTTTACCATAACAGCACATATTCATTCTACTGATGGTATCAATCATCAACTAATTTACGCCAAAAAGAATCCAAACTTAAACTATATACGCCCTACTTATCATGCAATATATCGTCACCTTGATAACTCTAATGCCTTCTTTATTTGTCAGCGCTGTAATAAGCTGGTGGCCACTTCTGAACGCGCTGTTGATGGCCAGTCCGTTTGTATTGATAACCACTGCAATACGACCTATAAGCAGGATTTTGATGCGACATGTGTCGATAGAATAAGCAACACTGGTAATATTGTTAATGTGTATAAAGACGAGGATAAGATTAAGTTTTATGTCGCATCAACTTATTGGGGTAGCCCATATCAATCGTGCCGCTTTGACCGTGTAATAAAAACCTTACCGCTAGGCACCACGTTGGATGAAGTAAGGGCATGGAGAAAGAAGCTTGAAAAAAGGCAACCCTACCCAGCCCCATGTTTTCATTGTGGTAGAGTGATTATGGAAGGTGAAGGTGAAAACTTAAGTGATTTTGTTAAGCATAAAACAAAAAGCAAAGTATGCCATGGCTGTATGTCTAAGCACTATCGGGTCGTGTTTTAAATTTTCTTATTGATAACTAAAGGTATTCGAAAGGCCATAATATTAAAAAATTTATGGCCACCAGCAATTTTAATCGATGAAGATGATGGGCTTACCAGTAGCATGTACTCCACACCATCGCAATCAATCTTATCGCACAAATTCCCTTATCTTCGACGGTTACCTAGCGCTGCCAGCTCAATCACCACTTAGAGCTTTAATTGCTTTGTAAGCGACTAACTGTAATACCCTTATAAGTCATAAATTATATATTCATTTAAACCCATACCTAACAACACACTTTAATGCGCATAAAAGTGTAATTGCCTATACAGTTTTATGCAGGGAATAAGTCATGCGAAGGTTATTGCTCAATAAATTATTGAAGTGGAAAGATAAAGATAAGCGTAAGCCACTGTTAATTGACGGCGCTCGTCAGACAGGTAAGACTTATTTACTGCAAACCTTGTTAGGCAGTACATTTGCTCGACTACATACGGGGCTACCCCTAAGTCGTTTAGTTTGGTGGTAAAAGTTCGTCGTAAGTCATGCAGTGACCATGGTTCTTTATGCTTTAAACGTTTGTAAATCAAACAACCTGAGCCGCTTACTGTTTCAGATGATTTTAGCTCGCCAAGCAAATAGCCGGTATGCCCGTGGCGCTTATAAAGAAACTCAATAATTGCTTTAGCTTTGGCAGGGATAGGTCGAATAATCAGTTTATCTGTCTTACTATGCGCTTTAGGTACCGTCCACACATCACGCTCTAAATCCCATTCATCAAAAGTGGACAGTCTTAACTCTTGAGTGCGAGCACCAAATATAAGCAGTAACTTACACAAATAACGAAGGTAAAAAGTGCCCTCACGATTTTCAATAGAGCGGAGTAAATCGTATACCTCAACATCGGTAAGGACTCTATCTTTTGGCTTTTGCTTTTTACCTACATCCGATGCGATTAAATCATCAAGCTCACGACTAATGGCGTAACGCCTTACACGACAAAACCTTAACGCTTGTTTAGTACTTTGAAGTATTTGACCTGCAGCGACTGGTGCAGGCCTTTTTTTACCTTTAATGCCACGCCTAATGCGGTCAAAGCATTCAATCCAATGTCTTGTTTCTGTTTGTTCTAAAGGGAAGTGACCAATATAGGGGTAGATATGCCTTTGATACTGAACAATGATTTTATCAATGTTGACACGATTCTCTCTGCCGTAATTATCAATCCAGTATTCAAGCGCTTGCTGAACAGTCACTGGGGCTAAGGTTTTTTCTCGGCTCATACTGCGCTTAAGCTTAGGATCATAACCTTCAGCTAACCATGAGCGACATTGCTCAGATAAATCTCTTGCCTGCCTTAGTGATATTTCAGGATAACCACCTAAATCCATCCGTCTATTTTTACGATTGATTTTATAGCGAAACTGAAAGCTCAACTTCCCCAACCTAGATACTCGCACGCCTAAACCTTTACCATCGGTAAGCTCAGTAACTTCAGATTGTGGCTTGCCATTCAAGGCGCGTAATGTGGTTTCATAAAGCATGGGTTTGGCTCATTTTCACGGGTAAATAGCTCAATTCCATGTACCCCCATATGTACCCCCATATGTACCCCCATGTAACCATAGGAACCCATACCTGCCAATACCAATGAAGACAGAAGAATAGCGTTAACCATTGATATATAAGTATTTATAATGACAAAATAAGACGAACTAAAACCACTGAAAACAGCTAGAAAGCAATTTACGGCATGAACTAAGAAGCGATTCTTAAGCTGTTGTATTAAGAAGGGTTAACCAGAAATGGTTAGCCCTTTTTTGTTTTTATCGATTTTTAACTTTATCTAGCAACTTTCATTAACTCTCTGAGCGTGTCTTTTAGCCAAATCAGTTTAGGGTTGTAGGCATTGCGCTTATGCCAAATCATCGTAAATGGAATAACAAGTTGATCAAGCCACTCTTGAGCTAGAGGGATAGGCAAAGAAACAAGGTTGGGATGTAATTGCTCAATATATTTCTCGCAATATTGTGGCGCTGTGGTGAGCAATTGATGTTCTGGTTGCGCTGCCATATAAAGAGCTTGCTCAAAGCTTGATAGGGTTAAGCCAATAGTGCGAGTCTGACCCATTTCGATTAATACCTCATCGAGCGCCCATTTATCACTCTTCTCCCACACGATATTGATATGTGAATATTTTAGGAATGTTTCTAGGCTCCAATCTTCTTTAAGCGCAGGATGATCATTGCGTAAAAATACTTTGGGATGGTCGTGAAATAACACTTCAAAATCAATTGAGTATGGCAGTAAGTTTAACGACTCTTTTGACCTTGGGTGAGTCTCTCGCCCAGTAAACGCAATATCCGCCTCGCCACTGACTAATGCTTCAAATGAATCATAATCCCAATTATTTGTTTTGACTGTGGCATTTGGATAATGCTGATGAACCTTAATAAGCAGTTGATTAAGAAATGTTAATAACAGTGGCGACTCAACATGTAAATCAAAGCGAACGTTACTTGATGTGGCTTCATTTCGTTTTCCTAATAATTGGCTACTCATTTGTAGCCAATCAGTGAGTTCTTGCTCCATGCTTTCTACCAGCGGTGTCGGCACAAGACCTGAAGGCGTTTTCACAAACAATGCATCATCAAACCAATATCTAAGCTTATTCAGCGACTTACTCACCGTTGACGGGGTGACATTGAGCTTTTTGGCTGCCATCGAAACACTGCGCTCTTGCACTAACAGCTGCAAGGTAAACAATAAGTTTAAATCAAGACGAGACAGAGCTTTTTTCATTATGAGTTGCTGTTGTATTGGCTTTTTCTAATAATAATAGAAACATACTAATGCTACTACCGAGTATTAAAATAAAGATAAGAATGTTCAACGCACTCACGTTTAGCATGCCCATTAACCAAATGTATGCCGCCGAGAAAGTCACGTGACTAACACAAAGTAGTGAACTAGCAACGGCTGCTCGCTTGCTAAATGGCGCTAAAGCTTGGCTCATTGTCACGCCAAAGCCTAAAGAGAAAGCGATACATAGCATGGCAAACGAAGCAATATAATAGCTTGCTTCAAGATTTAATTGGTAACAGCACACCAACCCTAATGCAGACCCTAAGAGTAACAACTGCCCAAAAACCATTAAGGTTTTTTGCTTAAAATAGTTCAATGCTAATGGTGTGACGAACGATGCGACCATACTCGTAAGCGCAGTAAATGCCATAATGGAGGCGTATGTTTCTCGGTCACATTCAAGCATGCCCATAATCACCATAGGCGAGACGTTAACATAGCTAAGGATGATGGTGATCCCTAACGATGTAATCAGTAAGCGCTTAATAAAATAGCCATTGAGAAAACTTTCAGAAGTATTTCCCTGCGCTGTCGATACACTGGATTTATCAAGCGTCTCTCGCAGCACAAAAGTTGCCATGATTAATACAATCAAGCCAATTGCTGCCATCACAGTAAATAAGGTGCGCCAAGGTGAGTAAATCATGATCATATGCCCCACGACCGGCGCAATCACCGGAATAATGCAGATAATGCCGTTGAGCATAGATAGCACTTTTGCTCTTACATCATCATTAAGTGCATCGCGTAAGATAGCAAACGCGGCGACATAGCAAGCTCCAGCTCCCACACCTTGAAAGAAGCGAGCCACTAAAAATGCATTTATTTGCTCTGTATTACCCGCTAACAAAGACGCAATGATAAATATCAAGCCGCCAACCATAGCCACAGGTTTTCGGCCAATTTGATCCGCGATTTTACCTGCAACAAGCATGGTGCTAGCCATACCGCCTAAATAAATTGAAAATGCAGTATGAAGTTGTGATTCAGTAGCACTCAGATCGGCAGCGATTTGAGGCAAACCGACAAGATAAAGGTCGATAGCCGTTGGATATAACAATACAAAACTGAAACTACAGAGTAAAAAGCGAAACATAAAACCTCCAGATGAACAAAGCGGCATGAGTTTATGTCGCAATACGTAAAGTGGCGAGTGAACTCGGCGACAACAGGTATGTCGTAAATGGACAATGCCTTGTCGGTAAATTCAACTACTCTTTACTATGGAGCTTAATCATTTACTTATTAGATAGTTAACTCTATAACAGTATTATAGAGAATGATGAGATAGCCACGTTGCGGTCTCGGAAAATCAATTCTGCATACCAAGAATGCATGCAAATAATGCATTCAGAGAAAGCTAACCCGACTTAACCCTGACTCGATATCGTTTCATCAATAGGTTTTCAATCACCCAGTACAGACCTGTTAGCGATAGAATGAGCATCACCAAACCAAAAAACCAACTAAAGGGATTATTAAAACTGCCTTGATGTAAGTAATCCATAAAGTGCAGCTTGAACATCAAATCAGCTAAATCAGTGCGGTCATTTTTATGGCCAACCAATCGACCATTAACGCCATTAATGTAAATTCGGGTATTCAAGTCATCATTAATGCTGACTTGCCACAATGGATTACATTCTTTGGGCCACTCATCAAAAGGCGCGCTCAATTTTTGCGTTTGGATAACCTCACCATTACCTGTGTAGGTTTGCTTAGCTAACTGCTCAGCAAGATGGCCATCAATCATCACTTCCTCGCCGCTCAGAGCATCAATGAGCGTTTGTTGCTGGCAGTCATGTTGGTAGCGCTGTACTTGCTCATCTAACAGATATACGGGGCGTTGATTCAATGAAATGAGGCTGACTTGCTCTACTGGTTTTACTCTTGCCAATATTGAGGCTAACGGCAAGAGTTCGTTAACGCTAAATGACTGCTTCTCTAATTGTGGTGGCGTTTTAAAGTACAACTTACCCTTAAGTGATTCATGGGGCGTGATGTTGAAATAAATACCTGTACCCAACCAAATGAGCAACTGCACACCGACGATCACCCCTAACCAATAATGACCGACTCGTAGCCAATGTCTGAGACTTTTCACCTTCATTAGCAATACCTCTTTCGGCGTTGCCAAAGTAAAACAAACCCTGCAAAAACGGCGATAAACGAGCCTATTGCACTGTAAAACAATAATGCATTATCAATCGCTTCCCCTTCGTCATAATCCATAATGTGCCATTTCCAAAACAGGTCAAACCAACGCCAATATTCATGACGTTTTGTCACCACATCGCCTGTCTGTGCTGATATATACAATGTCGTTTTGGCCATATCATCAAACACCACCTGCCAAACAGGCAAATGCCTTGAAGCTAGCTCAGCTGGAGCTTGCTCTACTAATAACTTAGCCGCAGCAATGCTGGCTGAAGGTGAAATAGCGTTATTATGCTGAAAAGACTGAGCTATCTTTGTTGCCTGCTCATGGGTTATTGCATCGAGTTGCATACCCGATTGGGCACTTATTAATAGTGTTCTTTCAGGTAGAGTGACGTGATAAACAGCTTGCTGAAGCAGTGATTTTACTGTGATTTTTTTAGCCTCAGGGAAATCTTGGTAAAGCTTGGAAATAGGATACGACACTGAAGATGCGTCAATTTTAGCGGTTTTTTCAACGGTAATATGATCGCTGCGGATAAAACCAATATCCATCAATACAAAGTAACTGCCCGTAAAGCCCCAAATCACAATAGGGATAGCCAAAATTAACATTAACCAGCGATGTATAAATTGAGCCGAAGTCATTTTGTTAACGATGTTTCGAGACGTTTTTTTATGATTCAAAATAACAATTTGCCTGTATTTTACTGTGATGTTTATATTGGTCGTAAACGCTAGCTATATTTTATATTGGCACTGATATTAGCAAAAACTAACTTACCGTAAAAATTCCCCCATCGCAGCATTTAAATCATTCCGCATTAACAGAAAAACCATATCATTCGCCCTATACCCGATACAGTTGAGTTAACTATCAGTCAGCAAATATGGTTAAATGTGCACTATAAAAAATCAAAAGGATTGATAATGACTCGATTAACTCAACTCGGTGCGATTGTGATAACGACTATCACAGCTATATGCGCCGCGCCATTAGCCTATGCGAGTTACCCGCAGTTATCTGAAGGCGTATCTAATAATGCCGTTGCTAAAGTCTCCACAACTAAAGGGGACTACCTCATTAGCTTTACAGGATTAGCTGAAGGGAAAGACTACCAAGCGGTTCATAATAAAGTGTGGGGCATTAATCTTTCGACCTCAGACTCCCAATGGCAAGCATTAAAACCTGTGCCATTTGTAGCGCCGTTAGCTGGTCGCCTCGCATCAATTGCTGTCGGTATTGATGAAAAAGCTTATGTATTTGGTGGCTACACAGTTGCTAAAAACCATGAAGAGATCAGCACTGTCGATAATTATCAGTTCGATATATTAACCAATCACTACCAGCGAATTGCTGACATGCCTGTAGCTGTTGATGACACTGCTGCCAGCGTTTATCAGCAGCGTTATATCTACTTATTTGGTGGCTGGCATAACGACGGCAATGTTAATTTGGTTCAAGTTTACGACACTAAAACAGATACGTGGGAGCAAGCAAGCCCTATCCCTGCTCCTGCCGTATTTGGTCAAGCTGTCGCCATGAGTGGCAATAAAATCGTATTGTGTGATGGTGTAAAAGTGCAGGCAAATATCGGTAAACGCCGCAACTATCAATCATCGCCAGTGTGCTTGTTTGGTAAAGTGAATCCAGAAAATCATTTAAGAATAAGCTGGCAATTATTGCCGCATTATTCGATCAGTGAACAGGCTGCCAAGCTTAATGAAGCACCAACAGCCACTGCACATTACCGAATGGCTGCCACAGGAGTCAGTGATTCATCTGAAGGGCAAGCAATCTTTATGGCTGGCAGTAACAACCCATACAATTACAGCGGCATCGGCTATAACGGCGACCCGAGCGCCCCTCATAATGTTCAATACACATTTGATTTTAAATCTATGCAATGGTTAACGCCTGTAACGCTTGATGTACCCAGCATGGATCATCGTGGCTTAATTTGTCACCATGATCAGCTGCTTCGCATCGGTGGCATGCTTGAGCAGCAACAAGTCAGTAAACAGGTGTTAGTGAGTCCACTAATAAATGGGCAAAAGTGTACTCAGTAAGAGATACTCGTCTTTAAATTATGTGATCCAACTAACAATTACTCATCAATATGATTGCCCAACCAAAAGATGCATTTAAAATACAGGTATTAACTTATTGCATCTTTTGGAGCAACCATGCCTTCTACTCGCTTTGAGCAATTACAAGCTTTGCCTATTCCTGCTTTAATTGACCATTTAGAAGCAACGCATCACCAATACGTGCGTGAAACAGCGCCGCTGCTAGTTGAATACTCGCAAAAAATGGTGCAAGCCCATGGCGAAGATTATGCAGAGGTTAAACCATTAGCCATGCTAATTGGTGCGCTGATTGCTGATTTGATGCCGCATTTAATGAAAGAAGAACAGATTTTATTCCCTGCGATGAGAAGACTCGCTGCTGGCGAAGAAGTGAATGGTTGCTTTGGCCATATTGGTAATCCAATTAATGCCATGGAGCATGAACATGATCATGCTGGTAGTGTTTTACAACAGTTACGCGAACTCACCAATAACTACCAAGTTCCTGAAGGTGCATGTAGCACTTGGCAAAAATGCTACCAAACCTTGGCTGAATTTGATGCTGATTTACAGGTACATATTCATACTGAAAATGAATTACTGTTTCCAAAAGCACTCGCAATCTAAACCTTAATCCGATTGGTTAAGTAAAAAGTTTCATCAGGTCCTTGGCTCTCGCTCCCCCAGCAGAGCCATTTTTTTGCTTTAATACTAATGCCATTCAACTATACTCAGCCATTCAACAACGCCAGCGTAATTTGATTTCTCAAGGCGTTATAACAGCTTTTGACTAACGCGCTATAACCGCAAAATATGCCTGTCACCACAGCGAAATCCTCACGGTTTATCTTCAAAGCAATGTGTGCTTAACTAATAAACAGTATGGTTAACAGTTAAACAGCTTATTTAAGCGATAAGCCATGCTTATTGTAATAATGGTTCTGGAGAGTCAGCATGGAAAAAGCTGGGGTATTTATTGCCACAGACGGCACAACATACGTAGACAAAAAACGTCACTTTTGGTGGCTGTCATTATTGATCCCCACTATTGCTGTCGCAGGGCCTTTGCTATATCAAACCTATCAGCAAGAAATTTTTCTATGGTTGTTTTTTGCAGTGGTCTATATGTTGTTTCCCTTAATTGATTATGTCATGGGAGAAGACACCAGCAATCCACCTGAATCAGTTATTCCTGCACTCGAATCCGACCCATTTTACGCTCGAATTACACGGTTAAATGTGTTTGTCGTACTGGCAACATTCATCTATTGTGCTTGGTTTGTTGCCAATTATTCCCTTAGTTATTCCGGATACTTAGCCGTTGCCTTGTTGGCAGGCAGCATTGGTGGGCATGGGTTAAATATTGGCCATGAACTCGGACATAAACGAAAAAACATAGACAAATGGTTGGCCAAGATTGTGTTGGCTCCTGCAGCTTACGGTCATTTTTTTATTGAGCATAATCGTGGTCATCATAAACATGTGGCCACACCAGAAGATCCCGCTTCAGCTCAAATGGGAGAAAGCATCTATCGATTTGCACTGCGAGAGCTCCCTGGTGCTATCATGCGTGCTCACCAAATCGAAAAGTTACGGCTCAACAAGGCAGGAAAATCCTCCTTGAGTTTACACAATGAGTTTTGGCAGGCCATGCTATTAACATTTTCGCTATTTATTGGTTTGGTGATCTGGTTAGGTGTATCAGTCATTCCCTATCTGCTCATTTGCGCTTTTTGGTCTATGTGGCAGTTAACCTCGGCAAATTATATTGAGCATTATGGCCTATTAAGACGTACGCTACCCAATGGTCGTTATGAGCCTCCGCAGCCTCATCATAGTTGGAACAGTAATCATATTTTCTCCAACTGGGCACTGTTTCATTTACAACGTCATTCTGATCACCACGCCAATGCAACACGCAGTTACCAATCATTACGACATTTCGATGACTTACCGACACTACCAAGCGGCTACTTTGGTATGTATGGTCTGGCTTATATTCCTTGGTTGTGGTTTAAAGTGATGGATATACGACTATTAGCAACTACTGGTGGCGATGCAAGTAAAATCAATATGCTTGCCAGTAAACGGCAACATCTCATTGAAAAATATAAGATGGTGATACAACATCCTACTGATTAACTGTCAATGCATTGAATTAAAGCAGCTTGCAATGTGGGCAAAGCTAAACCGTTAATATGAAGACTTATCGTAAAGCCCAGCAATCGCTGGGCTTTGTCATGTGTAAATACACTTAATCACTTCACGCTTTAGCTCTACCATGTATCCATTGATACAAAGCAGGTAAAACAAACAAGGTGAGAATAGTCGATGAAATAATACCGCCAATAACCACTGTCGCAAGCGGACGTTGCACTTCCGCACCGGTACCAATATTCAGCGCCATCGGCACAAAGCCCAGTCCGGCAACCAATGCTGTCATTAACACAGGCCTTAGTCTTATCAAAGCACCATCGACAATTGCATTTAATAGTTCGCCTTTTTCTTGGTGAAGTTGGCGGATAAAGCTCAGTAATACCAATCCATTAAGTACAGCCACACCCGATAAAGCAATAAAGCCTACACCTGCAGAAACAGACAATGGCATGTCTCTTATCCACAATGAAATGACCCCACCAGTTAATGCCAGCGGAATACCGGTAAAAATAATCAACGCATCTTTGACAGAGCTAAACGCCATAACTAATAAACCTAAGATAATAGCTAAGGTCAAAGGCACCACAATTGATAATCGTTGACTGGCTGATTCAAGCTGTTCAAATGTTCCACCATATTCAAGCCAATAACCTGCTGGAATATTCACTTGCTGAGCAATGTCTTGCTTGGCTTCAGCAACAAAAGATCCCAGATCGCGCCCACGAACATTTGCAGTAACCACAATGCGGCGTTTACCATTTTCGCGACTGATCTGATTTGGCGATGGCGCAATAGATAAACTGGCGACTTCTGATAAAGGAACAAACTCACCAGAAGGCATCACAATTGGTAAATTGTGTAAGTGCTCGACATCTTTACGGATATTTTCAGGCAATCGAGTCACTATTTTGAAACGGCGATCGCCTTCAAAAATCAATCCGATCTCATCTCCGCCAATCGCTGTCGCCACAAAATTTTGCAATGCTTGTACTGATAAACCGTATTGAGCAAGCGCCATTCGGTCAGGTTGAATCGACAACATTGGCAAGCCTGTCACTTGCTCGACTTGTAAATCCGTCACACCGTCAATCTTCTCTAGCACTTCATGAATGTCATTAGCTGAAGTTAATAACTGCTGTAAGTCATCACCCACCACTTTAATCCCCAAATCGGCACGCACGCCTGATATGAGCTCATTAAATCGCATCTCAATGGGTTGAGTTAGCTCAAAATTATTACCAGGTTGCCCCGAAACAGACTCCACAATATCAGCCGCTAATATTGCATGGCTCATTTTAGGATCAGGCCATTCATTACGAGGTTTTAGCATGATGAAAGTGTCGGCAATATTGGGCGGCATAGGATCATTCGCCACCTCAGGCGTTCCTATTTTAGAGAACACGTTTAAGACTTCTGGAAAGTGCTTAATACGATCTTCCAATAGTAATTGCATCTCTACAGATTGCTCTAAACCAGTACCTGGAATACGAATAGCCTGCAGCAATATATCTTCTTCATTAAGCTGTGGAATAAACTCTGAGCCTAACGTCGTCGCCAGCCAGATAGAAAAAGCAACCAAGGCTAAGGCCGCACTTAACACCAACCAGCGTAATTTCATCGCAAGCAAAAGGAGTGGCTTATAAACCGATTTACTTAATGCCATTACTCGGCTTTCTTTTTCGTTGATTTTACCCGTCATGAACAACGCGACAGCCGCTGGCACTAGGGTTAACGATAAAACCAATGCCGCCAATAACGCCATAACAACCGTAGCAGCCATAGGATGGAACATCTTTCCTTCCACGCCCGTTAAACTAAATAGCGGGATATACACCACAGTGATAATCAATACACCAAATAAGCTTGGACGAATCACTTCGTTAGTGGCTTCGTATACCAGTTGCAACCTTTGTTTACGTGCTAAAACCTGCCCGCCATTTTGCGCCTGAGCTTGACCTAAACGGCGTGTGGCATTTTCTACAATAATCACCGCACCATCGACAATAAGGCCAAAATCTAACGCCCCTAAACTCATTAAGTTTGCCGAAACACCTGCTTGCACCATGCCTGTCATCGTTGCCAGCATTGCCAATGGAATAACTGCAGCAGTGATTAATGCAGCCCTAGCGTTACCAAGTAGGATGAATAGCACCACAATGACGAGCAATGCGCCTTCAACGAGGTTTTTCTGCACTGTATGGACTGCTTTATCAACTAAGGTCGTGCGGTCATAGACCGCTTCTACTTTAATCCCTTCAGGTAATGACGCCTTGATATCCTCAAGCTTACTTGCCACCGCCAAAGACACTTGACGGGAGTTTTCCCCCACCAGCATCATGGCACTACCTAGTACTGTTTCTTTACCATCACGTGTTGCAGCGCCCGTTCTCAGCGCTTTACCGATACCAACATCGGCAACATCACTAATAAACACTGGCGCATTATCAATATGCTTAACAACAACTTGTTCAATATCATTAATCGAAGCAAGTTGCGCCGCTGAACGTACAGTCAGCTGCTGCCCTTCTCGCTCAATAAAACCTGCACCACGGTTACTGTTATTGGTTTCAATGGCTAATTTAATATCAGCAAAAGCGATGCCATAAGACAGCATCTTCATTGGATGCGGTGTAATATGATATTCCTTGTCAAAACCACCGATGGTATTAATTTCTGTCACACCAGAAACTTGGGCTAATTGCGGTTTGATAATCCAATCTTGGATCTCTCGTAACGCAGTCGCATCATATTCACGGCCATTGGCTTGCTGTGCCTCAGGTAAGGCTTCAATGGTATACATGAAAATCTCGCCAAGGCCGGTAGAGATTGGCCCCATTTCTGGCTCGATATCACTAGGCAATTTTCCTTTAATTGCATTTAATCGTTCACTAATAAGGTTACGGGCAAAATATAGATCCGTGCCCTCATCAAATACCACTGTCACTTGTGATAAACCATATCTCGACAGTGAGCGGGTATAGGCAAGATTCGGTATGCCCATTAAGGCATTTTCAATCGGGTAAGTGATTCTTTGCTCGGTTTCTTGCGGTGAATAACCTTCTGCTCGGGTACTGATTTGCACCTGCACATTGGTAATATCAGGCACCGCGTCAATCGGCAATTTTTGATAACTCCAAAGCCCCACTGCAACTAGCAGCAGCGCTAAAAACATCATCATCCAGCGTCGGCTAATAGCAAGACGCAAAACAGATTCAATCATTTGCATCTCCTTTTAGTGAACGTGGCCAGCACTAGACTTTTCAAGATCGGCTTTTAATAAAAAGCTTTTTTCGACCGCATACTCTTCACCTTCTGCTAGACCAGATAACAGCTCTGTCTTCTGACTGTCTCTTTTACCTAATGTTACAATGCGTTTTTCAAAGCCTTCTTCATTTCTGACAAAAACAACCTGCTGACCTTCCATAATTTGTATGGCGCGATTATCAATGGCTAACGCGACGTTGTGCTTACTCAGGGTCACTTCACCCGATAATAAGGCACCAACAGTCCAGTGCCCTTCAGTGTTATCGAGTGGCACGCGCGCACGTAAATACACCTCATTACCCATTGGATTTAGCAAGTATTGAATCGTTGAAGTCGTCCGTAATTGCTCAAAGTTCACGCTGAGTTTTTGCCCAACAGCAACGCGGTTTTTTTGCCTATGAAAGACTTGGAGCTCTCCCCATAGTTGGCTGCTATCGACAATGCTCACTAATGCTTTATCACTTACCATTTCGCCGACATTGCCGTGACGACTTACTACGACACCACTAATTGGCGCAGTAATCCCATAGCGTTTCAAACTCGCATTAGACTCAATTTCAGCAATCTTTTGCCCAGCTTGTACTTTATCGCCCACCTCGACAGTTAACTTGGTGATTAAGCCCGCAAATCGTGCACTAACATGACTCACATTTTGCTCAGGTAATACAGTGCGGCCATATAAAGTAAGTACTTTTTTGATTTCACCCGCCTGAGCTGAATCAGTCATAATCCCAGAAATAGCCATTTGCTCAGCACTTATGTGCACTTGCCCTTCTTCATGCTCATCATGGCCATGCTCATCTTCGTGACCATGTTCATCTTTGTGACCATGTTCATCTTTGTGGCCATGGCTGTCTTTATGTCCTTCTTGATGATCATGTTCATCTTGATGTAACTCGTTATGGTTATGATTGGATTCTGAATGTTGTTCTTCATGCTGATGCTCAGTAGACGCATAGACTGATACTGACAATACTAACGCCATCAATACCGCTAGACTGCGAACGAATAAGTGATTAGAAATACTGTGGTTCATGGTTAAAATCCTTGGAAATCACGGAAAAAGGAATGCTGAGATGCGGGTAAGGGTTCGGCAATTAATTGCTCAATATCAACACCAAACCGTAAAGCTGATGCCGCAGCGTCTATCATTGCTCGTCGTGAGAACAATAATTCCTCTCTTGCAGTTAAATAATCAAGGTAACTGTAGAGCCCCTGCTCGTAAGCGACTTGCGTATCTTCTAAGGCCAAAGTTAAGGTAGGGATAATGCGGGTTTGTAAGCGGTTAACCGTCATAATAGCTTGCTTGCGGCTGGCATAAGCGCGATACAGCTGAGCATACAATTCTCGCAAAGCGATATCTCGATTAATCAGTACCTCATCTTTTGCGGCTTGCGCTGCTATTACAGCTCCTGTATTTCGATCGCCACTGAATAAAGGCACACTAAACCCTGCTGATAGAGCCGTATCATTGGTTTGTTGCATTTGTTTAACGCCAACAGACCAACTGACATCCGTGCTAGATTGCGACTGAGCAAAACGCAACTCAGCTTGCTTCAATTGCGCCTGAGTTAAATACGCCTCAATCGCGGGGCTGTATTTCACTTTTTCAAATAACGGCGTTAATGCCACGTCATCGGTAAACTCAAATAAACTGCCTTCGAGGCTGGCATAATTCACCTGAGATTCACCCCACATCATACTGAGTGCTAACTTAGCGTACTCAAGTTGATGCAACTGTGTTTCGGCAACTAATTGGTTATTAAACACAGCGGCTTGCGCTCGTTTCACTTCAGCATCTGGCGTCAAACCTGTTTGAGCTCTAAGCTCAACAACGGTTAATGTTTCTTCTGCCAGTGCAAGTGCATCGTCAGCAAGTTGTAATCTTGATTGCGCAGCTAACACATCAATGTAACGACGCGTTGCTTCAGCAAGAATACCTAAGCCTGCAATTTTCTGTTCGGCATCCAGCAAGGCACGTTTTTTAGTCACTATGCCTGAACGCGCATCCAGTTTATCGCCAAGCTCGATGACAGACGATAAGGACACTGTCATTTCAGCACTATCGACACCTTGAAATTCGCCTGTTCCAGCGACATTCTCAAGTTCGAAACCTAACTCGAACCCTGGTGCTAACGCCTGAGTTTGCGCTTCACCATCTAATGCTTGTTGTCTAAATTGAAAAACCTTCAGCGAAGGATGCTGTAATTGAACTCGCTCTATTACGGTTTGTAACGTCAACTTTTCAGGCGCTGCACTCTGTTCAGCATAGACTGTTACGGGTAATAACACCGACAAGCTAAGTAAGCTGCAACATAAAACAGGAAACAGCACAGCACGCTGTTTAAAGCGACTTGTATTATAAAACATCAAAGATAAGCCTCGATTTAATACAAAAGATAACCCTAACTGAGTGTTCCTAAGTCATAGGAAAACGCAGTAGGCTTGAGCAAATTTAAGGGTTAAATTTGCTCACTAGAATAATATTTTTGATTAAAAGGTTAGGCTTGAGGAGGTCGTAAAAAGCTGAAGTATGGGGATTCAGCGGCAGTAGAAGTAAACGTAAATGCCACATAATCAGAATGAACTAGTTCATTTGCTATTGTGTTTGTAGGATGCATCAAGGTCATGCAACAAGAGCAGCAATTGTCTGTACACTCAGCACAATCATCATCAACATGAATAACCACAGTGCCATCATCACACAACTCTGTATCGCTGTAGCCAAGAGGATAATCTACATCAAGAGCATCATGATTAATAACTGCTAATTCAGTTACTTGGCCCTTATTGTTATCGTTTGAACTTTTGCCACAATCCTGATGCTCTAGCGCACAGTTGTCTGACATCGCTGCCACGGATTGCATCGCAAAAATCATGATCAACAAAACCCGCGCCAGCATAGCTGGAGACATAGTGATGATGGTTTTTAGCTTACGATAAAAACTTAACATGAGCGCTTAGACGATAACCTGTATGAAGTTATTAACAATTAGGTGAATTGGTAACACCTGTAACGTGCAAGTGTAAGCGAAACAATGATAAAACACTATGAGGTTTACCCACACAATGTCAGATTTGGAATAAAAAGAGTCAGAAACCTCGTTGACCGCACAATATTGATTATGATTTATCCATAAACATATTAGTTAACTTAAGCGATAATATAGGTAACTAATTAAAATTATTAAATTAATTTTCTTATTTCTTGTAACTGCTCAATTTCAATATGAGGTAATATGTGTCGAGCCTGACCTTGCTCATTTGGATTCAGATTTAACCACAAGCTTTGACAACCAGCTGCACGAGCGCCCAAAACATCGCTAATTGGATGATCGCCAATATGCAATAAATCCCCATGTAGTATCTCAAGATGTTGGCAACTCAAATCGAATAAATCACTGTATGGTTTCATCTTCACACCGTGTCCGGGATGCACAACAAACTTGAGCACGTCATCTAAGCCAACACGACTAGCATCGACATTACCATTGGTGATCCCAATCAGCGGATAATGGTTCCCTAACTCTGCCAGTAGAGTGATAACACTATCGTCTACTTTAAAATCACTACGATGGAAACGAAAACATTCCAAACCTTGTTGCGCACCTTGGCTGGCTTCTAGCTCAGTGTAATCCCATTGAATGAGCGCCTGACGTAGCACTTCATACCTTGCAGCGGTCGTATCATGGGCTAGCTCTTCATGGCCAGTTATCACTTGCGATTTCAGTTCTCGCCACTGAGTAATTCCCCAACCTTCAGGGACGTTAAAGTGCTCTTGCATGAACAATGATAATGCGGATTCTGCTTTAATAATGTGGGGCGCGTTATGGTACAAGGTGTCATCTAAGTCAAAACTGATTGCCTTAAAAGGCCTAAGTCGCAAATATTGTTTCATTATTTCTCCTTAGCTTTTTTGGCCCTAGGGTGAGCTCCATCATAGACCTTTGCTAAATGCTGAAAATCAAGGCTGGTATAGATTTGGGTAGTGGATAAGTTAGCGTGCCCTAATAGTTCTTGCACGGCTCGTAAATCTGCACTTGATTCAAGCATATGCGTTGCAAAGGAATGTCGCAATTTATGAGGGTGAACTTTTGCCGATAAAGATTGTGTTTGGCCCCATTTTTTCATTCTGAGTTGGATGCTGCGATGGGACAATCGCTTGCCTTGCTGACTAACAAACAAAGCATCACCAGTATCACCTTTGACCAAATCATGACGACACTCGCACCAAACATTGATTGCAGCCAGCGCCATTTTGCCTATCGGCACCACGCGCTGCTTACTGCCTTTACCCATCACTTTAACTTCGTTTTGACTTAAATCGATATCTGCCACATTTAAACTTGCAAGTTCAGCTAAACGTAAGCCACTGGAATAAAACAATTCCATAATAGCTTTATCCCGTTTACTTAACGGGTCATCCGCATCAATATCCAATAAATGGCTGACGGCGTCTAAATCCATGTTCTTAGGTAAGGGCTTAGCCTGTTTAGGAGCATGCAATGTTTTAGCTGGATTGGTTTTTATCACTTGTTCACGAACAAGAAACTCAAAAAATTGTTTAAGCGATGATAAACACAATGATAGAGAGCGTGGACTTAATCCTTTGCGATGCAAAGATGATATTACTCGTTGAAGCTCGTCTCTTGAGACAGTTAACCAGCCGTCATCAAATGCCTCTAATGACGTCCCTTGAGGCTGTTTAAAAAGAATCTCACCTGCTCGCACAAGTTCGTAACGGTAATTTCTAATGGTATGAGGAGACAATTGTCTTTCAGAGTGAAGGTAACGTTCAAAACTGGCTAACCAATTCGGTTGTTGTGCCATTATGCTACCTCCATTCTTTTTATAGCGTTTATCCAAACAAACACGGGGGTGCCGCCTATAATCATAAGGGACTGATTTAAAACTTTGGCAGCATATGATCAAGCAAATCTCTGATTTGTTTAAAAAACAAATGATCCATTTCAGGATGAAAATGAGCAGCATCAGCCGACGCTACACCAAAAATCACCTGACCATTTTCATCAGACAGTTTAGTTAATGCAACGGAGCCCACTTCACTGCCAAACAAACGTTTTGATTCAGATTGAGTCAGGCGACCAAAATAAAAACCTTGTTGGATACGTTGACGCCAAATATTTGCTAATTCACTGTCGATATCGTGAACCGTAATTAAACGAACATGAGTGAATCCAAACTGCCCTTTTAGCTGCTCAGACAATACTTGCCTTAACTCACCTAGATCTTCGCACTTTAAAATACTCAGCGATAACGCACTGTTGAACCTGAAAATCTTTTCGTTTTCAGTGGCGATTTTCATTAATGACGTAATTTCTTCTTCCAATTGCGTGACTCGAGAACGCAATAAATCTTGGCGTTTCTCAACTAAAGAAACCGTACCACGCTCATGGTGAGAAACACGCATTGCCAGTAATAATTCAGGGTAACGATTGAAAAACTCTGGATTATCAAGTAAGTATTCGCGGATCATCAATTCATCAATTGGCATAGCTTCTAATGGTAATTCTGTGCCAAGTAATGCGGCAGATTCAGCATTGTCTTCGAGAAGTTTTTTAGTACGGGTTACATCGTTCATAACTGAATTTGTCCATCAAATACATGTTCAGCAGGTCCAGTCATCCACAATGGTTTCCCTTCTCCTTCCCAATTAATGGTAAGGCGACCTCCAGGCAGGTCAACTTTGACCTGTCTATCTAACTTATTCTGTAAAATACCGATAGCTACAGCAGCGCATGCCCCCGTACCGCAAGCTAATGTTTCTGCTGCGCCACGTTCATACACTCTTAATTTTATGTGGCCACGATCAACCACTTGCATAAAGCCAACATTCACGCCTTTCGGGAAACGTTCATGCTTTGTCAGCATTTGGCCAATCTCTTCTACATCGGCGGTGTCAACATTATCGACTTCGAGTACGCAATGAGGATTGCCCATCGAGATTGCGCCACATAAAAATGTTTGCTTAGGGGTTTGCAGTAAGTAGGTTTTCTCTGGACGTTTCGCTCTGAAAGGGATTTTCCCCGGTTCAGTGACCGGAACCCCCATATTAACCGTCACATTTCCATCACGTTCAAGCCGCAGTGTCATTTTACCAGAGCTGGTACTGACACGAATTTTATACTTATTAATTAGCCCTTTATTACGTACAAAGCGGGCAAAACAGCGTGCACCATTGCCACACTGTTCCACTTCACCGCCATCAGCGTTAAAGATTCGATAATGAAAATCTAAATCAGGATCATACGGAGGCTCAACTAATAAAAGTTGATCAAAGCCAATACCGAAATTTCGGTCGGCTAAACGGCGAATTTGATCAGGCGAAAAAAACACATTCTGTGTTACGCCATCAACCACCATAAAATCATTACCCAGCCCATGCATCTTGGTGAATTGGATCAAAAGAATTTCCTTTATCGAACTAAAAAATTAACTGATTTCACTAGTTTAAGGTAGTAAGTGCTCACCTTGCCATAATTGCTCTAATTTTTCACGCTCGCGTATGACTTGATGCTGGTCTTGGTCAACCATGACTTCAGCAACTCTAGGGCGAGAATTGTAATTTGATGCCATGACAAACCCATATGCACCACTTGAGCGAACGGCGAGTAAATCTCCAGCCTGAACATTAAGCTGGCGGTTTTTCCCCAAAAAGTCACCTGTTTCACATACAGGACCTACGACATCATACTCATAGCTTGGTGCAGAAGTGAGTTGAACAGGAATAATATTTTGCCAAGCGCTATAAAGTGATGGGCGAATAAGATCGTTCATCGCGCCATCAACAATGGCAAAGCGCTTATCGCTATTTTCTTTCAAAGAAAGTACTTCAGTGACAAATATACCTGCATTAGCCGCAATCGCACGCCCAGGTTCAAAAATTAATTTAAGTGGTCTATCACCTAGACGTTCAAGTAATGCGGCAGCATATACGTCAGGATGTGGCGGTGTTTCATCATCATAAGGCACGCCTAAGCCGCCGCCAACATCAAAATGTTTAATTTCGATGCCATTAACTGCAAGACGGTCAATTAACGCCAACATTCTATCCATCGCATCTAAGAATGGCTGCATTTCTGTAAGCTGAGAGCCAATATGACAATCGACCCCTTTGATCGCTAAATGAGGGAGTGCTTGTGCACGTGCGAACACTTGCTCAGCTTCATCCATTGCAATACCAAACTTGTTTTCTTTAAGCCCAGTCGAAATGTATGGATGAGTCCCTGCATCGACATCGGGATTAACTCGCAATGATATCGGCGCGACTTTACCTAATTTACCAGCCACGTCATTGAGCAACTCAAGCTCTGCGCTTGATTCTACATTGAAACAATAAATGCCAATGTTTAATGCTTGTTCCATTTCAGCAATGGTTTTACCCACCCCCGAGAAAACAACTTTTTTCGGGTCGCCGCCAGCAGCGATAACACGAGCTAATTCACCACCAGAGACAATATCAAAACCACTGCCAAGCCTAGCAAGTACATTTAACACCGCCAGATTAGAGTTGGCTTTTACCGCATAACAAATAAGATGGGGATGATTAGCCACGGCATTGTTAAATGCATTCCAATGACGCTCTAACGTCGCTCTAGAGTAGATATATAGTGGTGTGCCGTGAGTTTTAGCAAGTTCAGCAACAGAACAACCTTCAGCAAATAAACTATCCTGTTGATATGTAAAATGGTCCAAAATGCGTTTCCTTGTAAATCTTATTTATTTTGTGTCGGCTCTTGAGTTTGCTCGAGAGACTGTTGTTGGGTTGATTCAGTAGTAGGCTCTTGCGGTTTTCGCTCTTGCTGATTCGTTTCCACTTCAGAAGATTTATATAAAGGGCCTTTTTGTCCGCAACCTATAGTGAATAGGCTAACAAGCATTACTAATAAAAACAGTCTCATTTTTCTCAACATCTATGCATCTGGGGAGTTATAGCCTTATAATCGCATTCATAACCTAGAAAGCACAAGGATTGAAATACATGGCTATGACAGATACTGAATTTCATCAGTTGGCAGATGAAATGTTTAGCAAGATAGAAAACGCCATAGAAACAGCAATTGATGAGCAAGATGCTGATGTGGATATCAATGCGAGTGGCAACGTGTTGCAACTAGAGTTTGAAGACGGTTCGCAAATTGTCATCAATAAACAAGAGCCTTTACATGAGTTATGGATTGCGACGCGATTTGGTGGCTACCACTTTGCGCTTGTTGATGGTAAATGGTTTGATGAACGTAACGATAATGTATTTATGCCATTTGTTATTGAGTCAATTAAAAAACAAAGCGGCATTGCTTTGTCAATTTAAGCGCTAATTTATCAATGAGGTGAACTGAGCTTAAATATCTGAGCTCAGTTCATTCATTTCTACGCCAAATGGCACCACACTCAACTCGCCATCAATTCGTTCTAATTTAAAAAACTGTGGCACATTGAAATAATGCAATGAAGAGGCATCTCGCTCAAAAGCAAAACTATGGCTTTCTTTCTCAACTAATTCTTTCATCGACACATCTTCATATTCACGCTTTGTGAGCCGATTAGTTTCATCAATAATAAACACATCAAGAACATCGGGTCGCTGCCTTAAAAAGTACTGTTTTGCCCCTTTTGAGATATACAGCTTAATGATGCTGGGAATACTGCGAAAAGGATCAGACTTAATAACAGCTACGGGGGCATTTAACTGCGCTTTTTTATAACGTTCAACTTTGACTGGAGCAACTTTAACCTCATCGCCCGTCAACACCTTATAGACGAGACCCATAGAGTTAAAATACAAACCGTAGCGCTTATCGGATAATTTTATTGGGTGCATCATTGCCGACGATGATCTTGCTTCATGGCAATATTTAACGCACTGATTAAAAATATTAAACAGTGCATCATGAATTTGCTTCTTTAATCGCTCGGCACACACCAACACTTCGATATCGACTTGTTCAGGCGTTGCTTTTAGCCCCAGCGCCACAAAAGACAGCGCTTCTAATAAGCCTTGCTCACCTTTAAAGCGATGACATTGCCACTCGCCCCAACTATTCAGTGAAATCACATCCAGAGTCGACAACATGTTTTGCTGCTTTTTCCCTAAAGAAAAAACATTACCATTCATGTAATCCACCATGATTTCCTGACCTTGCCATTTTAGCGTAGGGTCACCATCAACGTTGGCCACCACAATCAGTTTTTTATAGAAAAAAGGTTGGCATAATTCAGCTTTTGAGACTTTATTATTATGGTTTAGTAGTGGCACTAAATGAGCCGATAGTTGTGTTAGCAACGCTGAACGATGTTTCTTACGGCCATATTCTTGCCAACGAGTGGTGGTTCTGGACACATCATTCATCACCGCCCAAGCAATAAGGGCCGTTGGAGTATCCGCTTTAATGATTGAGGTTTCGCCTAACAGTTGACCTGACTTCAGTGGTTTACGGTAAAGGTAATAACGGGATTCTTTAATGCTGTGAATGATGGTCATGTTCGGCTCGAATACCGAGTGACTCCACAGCTTATTTAAGGGCAGCAGTTGATGTTCATCATCACTAAAATAGGTATGTAACTTACGGGCTAACATCCCTAACTCTTCAACTCTAAAGCGATCGCTCAACGCTTGCTTAGAGGCAAATTCAAGTAGCGTTTTATAGCTTTTCAATAAGAGTTCATTTAATTGTTTATTGAACCACTTTAGCTGGCCTGAATGCCAGTTTTGGCTATTATCTAGGGTTTCTAATAAACTTGATGGCCAATGCCATTGCTCAACAAGTTGCTGCATCTTATCTCGGCGCCAATCTTGTCCTACACACGCATTGGTTAAATTAACCCCGCATTTTAGGTAAAAACAACGTCTAACAATCTCTAATCGACGAATGTCTTTTTGTTTTAATAAATAGCTTTCGATACGTTGATACAGAATCAAATAGGCGTCATTCGAATCAGAAAAATCATCACGTAGACACTGCTCCCAAATTTGTTCAGTTATAAAATAAGATTTGGGATAGTCCGCCGCATAAGTTTCAAGTAGCAGTACTTTAAGTAGCGCTTTGTGAGGTTTATTCAACCCCTTATACAGTTGCCACAATGAAGCGCCAAAGTACTCAGTCGCAGGCATTGACCTTACGTCACCTAAATGCAACACCGATGGTTCTTTTAAAGCTTCAGGCCACCACCCCACAGGTTTACCCGCTAGGCGAATGTGCGAACGATAAAACTCTTCTAGTAATAACCAGTGCTGCGTACTACCACTGTGCTCTTCACCGAGTGAACTAAAGCAGTTATCAAATGCACTGCACTCTCGAAACTGCAACGGGTGCACTAAGTAAAAATTCACTTCAAAATCAAATGAAGCAAACCACTCCGTTAATGCCGCCGTTTTGTCTGCGATGAGGGCTAAGTCAGCATTGCCAAGGCTCGACTTATAGACCAACCATACATCAACATCACTTTTGGGGTTCTGGCCGAAACTGGCAGTACTCCCCATAGAGTAAACACCTTCGAAGGCACTTGGTTGGTTATTGTTGGTTTCAATAAAGGGTAAATCAAATACTTCACACGCGAGCGCGACTTCTGGAAGGGTTGCAAAGTCGCTCACGCCAAATGGGGTTAATGCAGAGGTGCCACCGGGTAATTGGGGATGATGATGGTGTATGAGGTAAGGAATCAAATCGAATAAGCGTTGCTGTTTTGGTGACAATAACGATTTGACTCGTTCGTAACGAACAAGGTTTAATCGATTAGCTATTTTGACTGGCCGACAACTGTTTTCAATCAAGGCTTCCATCCCTGTGCAACCATCTACTATCGTTTTGATACCAATTTGACAAGCAATTGCTTGCAATATTAGCGCTCAATTAATTAGCAACAACATGATCATATTATCACTTTTAGATAATTACGCCAGTAAATGAGATCTGCGTCACAAAAATTTTATGTGCATAGGTCAAACAATCACTATCAGTTTGTTACATAAGCTCGATGGCAATGTTAGCATTGACGCAATTAAGTCTATTGATGGAACTCTCTGGCATGTCTCAAAATGTTATTCGTATCGCTACTCGTAAAAGTCCACTGGCTATGTGGCAAGCTGAATTCGTAAAAGCAGAGCTTGAACGCATTCATTCTGATTTAACGGTTGAGTTATTACCAATGAGCACTAAAGGAGACGTTATTTTAGATACGCCTCTGGCTAAAGTGGGTGGTAAAGGGTTATTTGTAAAAGAGCTGGAAGTTGCCATGCTTGAAGACCGTGCAGACATCGCTGTTCATTCAATGAAAGATGTACCGGTAGATTTTCCTGAAGGCCTAGGTTTGCAAGTGATTTGTGAGCGTGAAGATCCTCGTGATGCATTTGTATCTAATACATACAAAACCATTGCTGAATTACCTCAAGGCGCTGTAGTGGGTACATCAAGCTTACGTCGTCAATGTCAGATCCGTGCAGCTCGTCCTGATTTAGTGATTAAAGACTTACGTGGTAATGTCGGAACACGTCTAGCTAAATTAGATAGCGGTGATTACGATGCCATTATTCTTGCTGCTGCGGGCTTAATTCGCCTTAAACTGGATGAACGTATTGCAAGCTTTATCTCAGCAGAAGATTCACTTCCAGCAAATGGTCAAGGCGCTGTAGGAATTGAATGTCGTACTGATGATGAGCGTGTTAAAGCATTACTCGCTCCACTAGAACACCTTGAGACGCGTTACCGTGTATTTGCCGAGCGTGCTATGAATACCCGCCTTGAAGGTGGTTGTCAGGTACCTATTGGTGCTTACGCTGAAATCGAAGGTGATACATTAAGCTTACGTGGTTTAGTGGGTAACCCTGATGGCAGCCAAGTCATTGAAGGTGCTGTATCTGGTCCTAAAACGGATGCTGTCGCTTTAGGTGAAGCACTGGCTGATGACCTACTTAGCCGTGGCGCTAAAACTATTTTAGATGCTGTTTACAACAAGTAATTAGGCGAAAGCTTACATGAAAGTCTTGTTAACGCGCCCAGAGGGGCGCAATCAAGCAATGATAGAACAGCTCAATGCAAAGGGAGTGGACTATATTGTCACTCCTTTGTTAGCAGTTGCTCCAACTCAACACCCTTTCTCTCTTCAGCAACTTTCTGATGCTGATGCCATCATTTTTATCAGTACCAATGCGGTAAAGTACGCTGCAGAAATGCTTAATAACCATTTTCCTGCAAGTCGATATTACGCTGTTGGAAAAGCAACAGCTGCGGCACTGGCAGAGCTCGGTGTATTTGCAGAAACCGCACCAGAAGAAAGCCAAGATAGTGAAGGATTATTATCGCTAACCTCGTTAAGCGATATCGCTCAACAACAAGTCGTCATCATTAGAGGCGTTGGCGGTAGAGAAACCATCGCCGAACAACTTAGCCTAAGACAGGCAAGTGTCAGCTATTGGGAAGTTTACCAGCGAGTCACGCCACAACTCGATTCACAATACATTTGCAACTATTGGGCAAGCGCTCAAATAGACACTATCGTCGTGACCAGTGGCGAAGTCCTAGATAATCTAATTAAACTTGTTCCAAAAGAGTTATTTGCATGGTTGCAATCATGTCATATCATAGTACCTAGTCATCGAGTGGAACAAAGGGCTAAAACGGCAGGTATTCATCACGTCACCAATGCTAACGGCGCGAACACTGAAGCTGTTTTACGAGCGTTATCTATTTAAACAATAAAGTAAACTTGCTTATTTGCCATATTGTATAATGCTGCCAAACTTGTACCCTATCACTCTACATTTTTGTCGCGCAGTAAATGGTCGCACTAATTGTTAACCGCAATTAGTTACTCAAGGACAGCTCATGGAACACAAAAAGCAAGCTTCAACGTCTACTCCAGAAAATAATGAAGCACCTTCAGAATCTGTAAATGAAGTCAATTCTGTTACTGAAAATCAAACTAGTTCTCACACTGATGCTGACTCAACAGACTTGCCTACGAGCAAAGTGCCATCTTCAATACATTCTGATGCGCCAAGCGATAAACCGAAACACAATAAGAGTTCATGGTGGGTAAGATTAAGTATTTTACTCTGCCTGATTATCGCTCTTGCTGGCATTGGCATAAGCTATTTATTGTTGATTGAACTCGAAAGTCAGAAAATTGAGTTACAAACTCAGTATCAACAAACACAAGCTATCAGTAATGAAGTGACTGAAGCGTTAATTGAACCTAAGCGTCGTATTGCAGAATTAGAAGTACAGCAACAAAACGATACCTTGGCCTACCAACAACAAAATCAGTTGGCAAAATCACACCAACAACTTCAAGAGCGAGTTGCAACCTTAGCTCAACGAAATCCAAACCATTGGATGGCATCTGAAGCTGAATACTTGGTGAGAATGGCAGGACGTAAATTATGGTTAGAGAATGACCCTAAAACTGCAGCCGGATTGCTAAAGTCTGCCGATGATCGTATTGAAGCAATGAAAGACCCTGCTTTGTTATCTATTCGACGTGCATTAGCCCACGATTTAGCTCAAACGAATGCCATTAAAACAACAGATGTTGCCGGTACCATCTATACGATTGATGGTATTTTAAATCAGTTAGACAGCTTGCCGTTAAACCGTGCCAAAGCGCAGTCAGCTGAAGACTTAGCAGAACAACACGTCATTACAGACTCGTTAGATGACTGGCAAAGTAATCTTGCTAAAACATGGCATTCAGTTACTGACGGCTTTATTACCATCCGTAAACGTACAACAGATATAGAGCCGTTATTAGCACCAGATCAACAATGGTATTTAATTGAAAATATTAGAAATAAATTACTACAGGCTCAGTTGGCTCTGTATCAACATGATGAAGTAAATTATCGTCAATCGATCGGCTTTGCTCGCACATGGATTCAACAGTATTTCGATTTAGATGAAGACTTAACTCAAGACACCATGACAGCACTTGATGCGTTAATTACAGTTAAAATTGACCAAGTGAAGCACACCAACTTTGAATCGACCCGGTTACTACAGCAATTAATCACTTATGGTTCATTGGTTCCAGCAGAGGAACCACAGCTATGATTAAAATTCTTGCTTATGTCATCATCATTTTAATCGGTTTCTGCATTAGCCCATTCATTATTGGCAATACTGGCTATATCTATATTGCGGCGGGCGAGTATCAAATAGAAACCAGCTTAGTCTTTGGTTTATTAGGGTTAGTACTCTTTTATTGCGCGCTCCAATTAACTGAATGGCTCATCATATTTTTGCTTAATATTGTTATCAATAGCCGTTACTTACCAGAACGTTGGCGTAAAGAAGCTGCGAAGAAGCACACGCTTCAAGGCGCGTTAGCATTAGCAGAAGAAGATTGGCCTAGTGCAGAAAAAGCCATGGCAAAAGGTGCTGCTAAAGGGGAGCTGCCTGCGCTCAATTTATTTGCAGCGGCAAGAGCTGCTCATCATCAAAAAAACACTGATAGCCGAGATAAATACTTAGCAGAGGCGGCAAAAGACCCTTTGGCTAAAACCGCCGTTAAAACCTCAAAAACAAGGTATCTAATTCAGCAAGGAAAACTGACTGAAGCAAGAGCTGAGCTTGATGCATTAAATCCAACCAGTAAAAGTAAATCACCAGTATTAAAACTAGCCCTTGACCTTTATCAACTTCAAGATGATTGGCAAGCACTTAAAATCTTATTACCGGCGATTAAAAAACGTCAGATTATTAGTGAAAAGCAGTATGAAGAGGTTGAATACACAACCAATACGGCATTATTAACGGCAGCGTCTCAACATGGCGAACAAGAGCTAGAAAAGTGCTGGCATTGGCTAAGTAAAACGGAGCGTAATCAGCCACACCTTATTAGTATCTACGCTCGCGGCCTGTGCCAATATGATCGTAAAAAAGACGCCATAAAAATCATCAATAAAAGCTTAAAGACTGATCTTCATCCAGCACTTTTAGCTGACATCCCCAAAATAATCGATGCGGATGATGAAGATATTAGAAAATTATTAGCTCGATTTGAGCAAAGTCATGAACATGATGTTGATTATCAAATTTGTTTAGCAAAGTTAGCTCAACAAAAACGTGATATTAAAGTGGTTAAAAATCATTGGCATAGTGTTTGCCAGATATCACCTAAGCGTGAGTACTTTTTAGCATTAGCCCAAGCGCAGGAGCAATTAGGCGAAAATGCTGCTGCATTACAAAGCTACCGTAAAGCAGCTAATTGTTCTGACTAATATTCATTAAATCGAATAATTAACTATTTAAAAACCTGCCAATTGGCAGGTTTTTTTATCTATTTTGTAAACTAAACGCCAGCTTGAATCGTATAAAAAATAAACTACACTTGTAAATTCCAGTTTTTAGCACTTTGTTATTAAAAACTTCACATTTCCCCATAATGACTTAGTTGCATTGATTTACTAAGTAAATCTTAATTTTAAAACATTTTCATTATCTTAAAGGCATTTAAGGCCACGCCAAAAAATTGACCAAGCATACATATAACGCTAAAATTGTTATATTGCGGTTAATCTTTCTCGCTAATTAAATAACGACAAATATAGCAATGTGATTTTTTATGCATCGAATGTAAATACATTGCTAAAATAGGGTTTGGAGCTAAATATGAGTTCTGTTGTAACGACTAAAAATGGTGTCTTAAGTTCTGCAAACGGCGAGATCACTCTCACGTTAAATGGGCAATCCAAGAATATTCTTCCAGGGGAACAAATTCCTGCTGGTGCAGAACTCCAATTTGCGAGCGATTTAGCATTTGTTGTCACTTTTGATGACGGCACAGTGCTAAACGGTGATGAGCTTATTGCTGAACAAGCTGACCCTAACGTCACTGATGATACAGTGGCTCAATTTTCAACAGATATGAGCCCAGAAGAATTAGCTGAGATTGAAGCGCTACAAGCGTTAATTCTTTCGGGTGAAGACCCTACCGAAGAATTACCAGAGACCGCTGCGGGTGAAGCATCTGGTAACGAAGGTGGCAGTGACTTTGCTTCTCTTGCCCGTGATGGCGCCGAAACTATTGCCATTGCTGGTTTTGATACGTCTTTCGATGCTCCTGAAACATTAACAGCCAACCTGTCGTTAGGTGATGAAGGCGTTAACGCATTAAACAACAATAATTTCAATGTTGCTCAATTCACCGATAACTTTGTCAATGGTGTGTCATTTACTACCTCTTCTGGTTTATCGGGCTTTACGGGAGACTTCGGTGCTCCAGGCTCGTTTGCTTACTTGCCGGGTGATACCATCACCTTCATGGTGGGTGGCGTAACAATTGCGACCTTTAGTGCAGATGTAATTCAGGGCGACATTCTATTCTTACAAGATATTGCTGGCACGTTATTGTCTGATACCAACATGGATTATGTTGAGAACATGGCTATTTTTCTTCAAGCCTTGGACAATGATTTATCCGATGGTGTTGATGATGGTGTGTTAAATACCAACAGCTTAGTTAATATTGAAGATAGCTATGCCACCAATATCAATATTCTTCTTTCTGTTCATGAAGCCTTAGCAAACTACATCGACCCAACAACAGGCCAGCCTTTAAATATCGCGACTGCTGGTAAAGAAATGATTTCTCAAGTTTTGGCTGAACTTGGCATCATCTTTACTCGTGATACCGAACGCCAAGAAAACGAACAAAACCTTTTTGAAACCATCGCAATGGAGCATGTTGCAAGTACTATTGATGAGCTTGCAGGTGACAGAGCACCTGATGAGCATGATGCTCGTACTGTTGATGTACTCGATGTGCCAGGTGGCTTAGTAACCTATAACTACAACGAACTAGATGGCCAAATAACTTTTTCTGTCAATGATTTACTTGAAGGTGCTGTTGGGCAACAAGTTGTCGATCAAAATTTACTCGTCACTAATGTTAGATTGAGCGCCGCTTTTGAAAATATCGGAACATTGCAGGATTTAGGTGATGGTAACTACGCCATTATCTTGAATGAAGGCATTGATCAATATGATCTTGAGGGACTCAGTATTGATTACCGCGTTGAAGATTGGACGGTATTTAAAGACGTTACCTCGTCTACGCAAGATCAGTACAAATCACACTTATCAGCTGATATTCCCGATGTATTAGAGGATGTAGGTTTTAACCAATTCACCTTAAACAGTGAGTTGACCTTTGAAGATGATCAAGACTTATCGATTACATTTACCAGTGAGCTATTAAGCGAACAACTTGGTTACCCTATCGCTGAGTATGCTGATGATTATTTAGTCCCTCTGGAGTATTCCAATGATGGTGGCTTAACCTGGCAAACAATGACTGTAACAGGAATCGATACGAGTGGTGACTTAGCACGCCCTATCTTTGGGTTCACACTCGCAGCAGGTAGTGACAGTGTCATGATCCGCGTGCCGATTTTTGATGACGCAATAATCGAACCCACAGAATATTTCAACGCCATTGTTAGTGGCGAGAATGTTTATGATGAAGAATTAGAATTTGCCATTATTGATAATGATGGAGAAGGCTCTGACTTACCTGTCGTCGATATTGATTACGCTGTAGTTGTTGAGGGCATGGAATTTGCCCTGTTCACATTAACGTTAAGTGAACCTAGCACTGAAACCATTACCTTGGATTATAGCTCTGAAGAGCTGACAGCATTGTTCGGTGAAGATTTTACTAACGTAAGTGGAACTGTCACTTTCCTTCCTGGTGAAACGACTGCCTATATTACAGTACCTATTACCGATGATTTAATTGTTGAAGATAGTCCTGAATTTGCATTAATAAATCTATCTAATGTGACTAATGCCGTACTGGGTGATACCCAAGCCACCCTGCGTATTTATGATAACGATTCGCCTGATAATACAGCGATAACTTTGGATATCGATCCTGTTACTGGTGATAACGTATTAACGCCAGATGAATCTACAGGTACAGTGACAATTACTGGTACTGTTACAGCCGATGCATCGATCACAACGGGTATTATCATGCTGACCATTAATGGTCAGGAATACCAAGCCATTATGCAATCTGATGGCACCTTCTCTGTGGAAGTGGATGCTCAAGATTTATTAAACGATCCTGATACTGTTATTGACGGAATTGTATATGGCTATGGTGATAATGGCGCCAAAGGCACAGCAACATCAACCGAAGATTACGACATTCCAACTGAAGTGGTAAATGACAGTATCATTATCGCTGAAGACACTGTTGCAGAAGGTAATGTTCTTGATAATGATAGTGACACCGATGATGTATTAACTGTCGTTAGTTTTGAAGTTAATGGCCAAACCTACTCTGCGGGCGATTCTGTCACGCTAGATGAAGGTGTATTAACGCTTAATGAAGATGGTAGTTATACCTTTACTCCTAATACTGATTGGAATGGTCAGGTTCCAGTTATCACCTATACGACTAACACTAACGTCACCGCAACTCTAACCATTGAGGTTACGCCTGTTGCAGATGGTGCACCTGGCGTCATTATCAACACTGATGCCAATAATGACGGTATTATCAGTGAAGATGAATTAGCAGGTAACACTGAAGTTTCGGTCACGATAGATTTAACAACTACTGGTGCTCAACCTGGTGACACCTTGGTTGTTAATGGTCAAGAGATCATCTTAACTCAAGAAGATATTGATAATGGATCAGTAGATTTAACATTACCAGCACCGCAAGAAGGCGACACAATTGAAGTTGTGGCAACCGTTATCGACTCAGCTGGAAACATTAGCCCCGAAGGCTCTGATAGTGCAACCCTAGATACTACAGCTCCTGTTATTTCAGTTGTTGCACCAGATAACAGTAACGATGACACGCCACTTATTTCAGGCACTACGGATGCTGAACCTGGTAGCACTGTTACTTTGGTCGTTACAGACAGTGAAGGTAATGAGCAAATTTTAGAAGCCATTGTCAGTGAAGATGGTAGCTTTGAAGTTGAGGTCAATGATCCTTTAGCCGAAGGCGATTATACCGTTGTTGCTGAAGTCACAGATCCTGCTGGGAATACTGCAACAGACAATGATAATGGTTCTGTGGATACCACAGCTCCAACTATCACTGTTAGTGCACCCGATAGTAATCTTGATTCAACCCCTACAATTACCGGCACAACAGATGCTGCACCTGGTAGTACTGTGATCATTACAGTCGTCGATGCTGAAGGAAATGAGCAAACTCTCGAAGCTATTGTCAATCCCGATGGAAGTTATGAAGTTGATGTAGTTGAGCCATTAGTTGAAGGTGATTATACCGTCAATGCTGCTGTAACAGATCCTTCAGGTAATACAGCAACTGCAAATGATGAAGGTGCAATTGATACCGTAGCGCCTGAAATTACAGTTAACGCACCTGACAACTCATCTGATAACACGCCAATTATCACAGGTACTACGGATGTAGAGCCTGGGACTACAGTGACAATTATAGTGACTGATAGTGAAGGTACCGAACAAATTATAGAAGCTGTTGTTTCTCCAGATGGAACCTATGAAGTTGAAGTACCAGAACCTTTAGCTGAGGGAGATTACACTGCAGTTGCTGGCGTATCTGATCCTGCTGGTAATGGCGCTATGGCTGAAGATACGGGTGACGTTGATACAACTGCACCAACCATCACAGTCGCAGCACCAGAAGGAACCGGTGATAATACCCCATTAATTATAGGCTCAACTGATGCAGCTCCTGGCAGCACTGTGACCCTTACCGTCACGGATAGTGAGGGTAATGAACAAATTCTAGAAGCAGAAGTAAATCCAGATGGTACATATCAAGTAGAAGTCCCTTCACCACTTTCTGAAGGCGATTATACCGTTACAGCTTCTGTTACTGACGCGGCTGGTAATACAGCGACAGCAAATGATAATGGTGAAATTGATGCTGTAGCAGGTCAATTGACCGTAGATTTAGTCATCGATGGCGATAATAACGGTGACATCACTGGTACATCACAAGATATTCCAGCTGGCGGCACGGTCACTCTAGTGATCACCGATATTGCGGGTACTGCAATTACCATCACTGATGTGGCAGTAAACGCGGACGGTACTTACTCTGTTGATAATGTTGACCTGTCTACGCTCGTGGATGGCGACATCACAGTGGTTGCGACCGCAACCGACAGCAACGGTAATGACCTGTCTGCCAACGACACTGAAAACCTTGATGCTGTTGATGCTGAGCTAACAGTAGACTTAGTGATTGATGCATCGAACCAAGGTGACATCACTGGTACGAGCCAGGATATTCCAGCAGGTGGTACGGTCACTCTGGTGATCACCGATATTGCGGGTACTGCAATTACCATCACTGATGTGGCAGTAAACGCGGACGGTACTTACTCTGTTGATAATGTTGACCTATCTACGCTTGTGGATGGCGACATCACAGTTGTTGCGACCGCAACCGACAGCAACGGTAACGACCTGTCTGCCAATGACACTGAAAACCTTGATGCCCTTTCAAGCAACATCACCGTCGATTTAGTCATCGATGGCGATAATAACGGTGACATCACTGGTACATCACAAGACATTCCAGCAGGCGGCACGGTCACTCTG
>NZ_JAGJDZ010000028.1:0-1851 GCF_018100775.1 Shewanella sp. MMG014 | reverse complement strand
AGGAGCTATAGTTACACTTTCTAAAGTAACTTTAGGATCAGTAGGCTCTAAAAAACCATCTTCTGAATTACAACCAGACAACAACACCAACCAAAAAAATGAGAAAAACTTTATAAAATACAAGCTTTCCCTTAAAAAATTCCGCATAATTTAAAGATTCCTATCACATTTATTTCCAAACAATTTGCACACTCATTGCACAATATGGAAATAAAAAACGATAAAAACCACCCCCGAAAGCACTGTTCTACAGTGTTACTTTCATTAAAATATTGGAATTAACAGGCTAAGCCCTATAGCTTCTGAAATAGATACTGAAATTTGATTTTTCCAAGTTTCGTAAGTAACCACAAAAAAGTAAGTTTTGCTTACTTACAAACCACCCACTCTAATATTTGCTATTTCACATTAAATAAAAAATGCTTTAAAAAACTTAAATTGGTTGAAACATATATAATTTATCCCAAATTGAATTTATGCAAAATTTTAAAACAGTTTAATCACACAAATAAGCTAAATAAATGCCCCCTGGATAGAACAATACACATCGAAGAAAAACACTGTTTAACAACACCAACCTTATGCAGAAAATGCTTTTCTACAGAAAGCTTAACTTCGACCAAATGAACTTTAAACAAATTACGTTACTACTGTTTAGTTAAATCTTTATTAACTTCAAAACCTTAAGTTCAGGATCTTAGCTTTTACAATTGACTAACAAATTACAATATAACGTCGAACCTGAACCTTCCACAAAATAATAAACAACACGAAACTTTGACACAGTCAGTTTAACAGTATCTTGTTGTTTGATTTAAAACACTAAGGATTAGACATACAAGAAGCATAAAGCGGCCAGCTTACATCAGTATAATTCTCAAAACCATTTGCAAGATTTATATACCAATAGCCATTTAAGTAGCTATGAGAAGTTGCAGTCCAGTAACTGATCGATGTCGGCCAACCTCGTGCAATAAACATATTAGAAAAATTATCGTATAATTCCACCTTAAACTCATATTGACTCGCAACGGACCAATTTGTTCGACCACCTAATGAAATACTATTAAAATGACCGCAAACATTCACTGCATTCCCCTGAGAAAAAATATAGAAATCTCCAGCAGGCCCCAATGCCCCATTTTCCGTATATACTCCATTAGTCGAATGTCCTCCAATGCTATTCCAATATGACACCGACGGAGAATTAGTAAACAACTTCCCGCCACCGATATCAACAATACTAATACACGGGCCAGCTAAGTTGCACACATCGACATTCACTATATTACTAGTGATATTATCCATTTTGGCAGTCACAGTTGTAGCTCCTACCTTTACGCCAGATACCGAACCATTCACTGCTACTGTTGCGACGGTAACATCACTTGACTCCCAAGTTACCGAACCGGTAACATCTGAAGTAGTGTTATCACTGTACATTGCTGTAGCTGACAATTGCAGACTTTGCCCCTTAATAACAACATTTACCTGTGCTGGATTTACTGAAATACTAACAATTCCTACTGCAGCTTGATTCACCGTCACGCTAATATCTACATTGGCTGTATTACTAGTAACACCGTCTTTTTGGGCTGTTAAGAATGTCGCACCAACCTCATTACCCGTCAGCAAACCAGATGGAGCTACCGTTGCAGTATTCGTATCATCGACTAACCAGGCAACCGAACTAGTTACATCAGATGACGTACTGTCACTGTAAGTTGCCGTAACTGTTAACTGTTCAGTCTGTCCTTTTGCAATATCAACTTGCGCTGGCGTAACCGTAAGCGCAGTTATCACAGCGCCAGTAATATCTACATTGGCTGTATTACTAGTAACACCGTCTTT
>NZ_JAGJDZ010000027.1:0-1870 GCF_018100775.1 Shewanella sp. MMG014 | reverse complement strand
GCCTCTTAACGCCTCGTTAAGAGGCAATAAAATAGTTGGCTAAAATTAGCGACGAAGGAGCAAAAGCCAACTGTTTTTTGTCCTTTTAAACGACTTGTTAGAAATTTATTTGAATGCCTTATTCAGGGTCTTTGTTAATTTATAGAATTCTGAATAATCCTCAGATTTTGGAACGGCTTTATTTTTAAATTCTTCCAGATAAAGTGCCTTCAAGCTATTTTTTGCAATTTTTTGTTCATCTTTTGTACCATGAATTCCCTGCTGAACAAGATCCGGATTGCTAGCATTAACACTGTTCTTATAGCTATCTGGAATTAAGCCTTCAATACTCCTAGAGCCAGCTTTGTTCATCCCAACAACAACATATGATTTGTTTTTTTCAAAACCATGTCGTTTTAGAGTTGGTTCAACATCTTTAATTACATCAATATCAAATGTAACAACAAGATCTTTACTTTTAGATTTAAGAAAATTTAAAAGTGTTGGGTTTTTCAAATTTCCACAACCATCATAAGCAAAAATATCACCTTGAAAGTTTAACCTATTACTACCATGTGCCTCTGCTCTGAGGAGTTCGAAATACTCTTTGTCTGTTTTCCCTTCAACAAGCAGGTGAGACTTAGATTCTGAAAAGAATATTTCCCGCCAAGGCTGAAATTCCTCATTAGCCAAACCGAGAACAACACCGAATGGCTCCATCCAATTCTCACCGGACGTATCAATTTTTTCAGTCTCTCTAAGTTGCTTATTTTTAACTGACCGTTCTAATAATATATTGCTCTCAGGGTAGGATTGATTCAACATATAAGGGCTGTGGGTAGTAGTTAATACTTGTACTCCAAACTCATTAGCAATTTGTTGCAATACTCGTCCGAATTCAGCTTGTGCTGACGGATGTAGAAAGCTTTCAGGTTCTTCAATAATAAGAATTGGTGTCATTTTCTCAGCACTAATCGCTGATTCACTTACTTGTTTTGCCTTTAATAGTGTTAAAAAGATCATGGTTCTATTTTTCGTTCCACTTCCCCAATCGTCTAGATCAACTTCCATCTTGCTATCTCCAAGCGAAAGGTTATATGGAAGTCGGTCAAAACTCATATCAGGAACAGAGATACCAACCTTCAAATTACTATTAAGTTTTGACAAAAGCCCTGACACTTCTTCTTTTTGCGTCTTTGCAATTCGAGCTAAAGATTTTTGTAAGGTAGAAGTCATTTTATTGAGTTCAGTGGAATATTGTTGCGAAAATTCCTGTAGAAAGCCTGTGAAACTAGCTCTTGTTTCAATTTCAGTTGAATTATGGATTAGAATACTCGATTGAACTTTTTTATGGATTTCTTGTGCTTTAATACCATCAAAAGTTTGGCCGCACATCTCAGCAACTACATTGCTAGAACTGAGTGAATCACTCCATTTAGAAATCAACTTTAAACATAACGAATCAGCGTTATCTACTTCAAGATCTAGATAATCTACAAAAAACTCGTAAACACCTGCATCAGCTTCTTTAAAAATTGTTAGTTCGATAGTTACAGAAATCTCTTTTTCGCTATCTTTAGTTTCCTTCCAACGAGGAAAGTCGCGAAGAGCGGATATATTGTGACGCTTGGCCCTTCCATATATATTATCTTCTCGAAGTACTGCTCGTAATGCCCTAACAATATTACTTTTTCCAGCATCATTTTGACCACAAATGGCTGAGTAATAATCATCAAAATCAATTTGAACGTCTTCAAATGTTCTGTAATTTTTTATTTCTAATTTTGTTATTTTCAAGAATACTACTCCATGTAGTGATGATGAGGAATTTCTAACGCCACATTAAGCGGCAAAAAATTGTTGGCTAAAATAAGCGACGCAGGAGCAAAAG
>NZ_JAGJDZ010000026.1:0-2390 GCF_018100775.1 Shewanella sp. MMG014 | reverse complement strand
GTTACCGCCGTGAAAGGGCGGTGTCCTAGGCCTCTAGACGAAGGGGACCCGGACTGCATTAGACTCTGCAAAGAGTGAATAACTCATTAAGCTCTGTAGGCTAAAACTTAATGCTTTGATTTAAATATAATTGGTGGAGCTACACGGGATCGAACCGTGGACCTCTTCGCTGCCAGCGAAGCGCTCTCCCAGCTGAGCTATAGCCCCTCAACTATACTTAATACATTTGGACATGCTGCGATAAATAATCACGTTGTGTCTCAACTGCGAGGCGCATTCTATGCAGCCTCGCCAAAAGTGTCAACTCGTTTTTTAAGAATTTATTCTATCTGCTACAAATTCAATCGCTTTGGATATTCTTTGTTCGCAACGAGCCTTTCCAACTAAAAATAAGGTTAAATCTACAGCAGGTGATATGCCAGCGCCTGTAACGGCTACACGTAAAGGCATTCCGACTTTACCCATTCCCACTTCAAGTTCTGCAGCAGTATCTTCAATTGCTTGATGTATTGCTTCAACAGTCCACTCTGGAAGTGCAGCAATTTTTTGCTGAATTAGCTTTAACGGCTCCATGGCTACGCCACGTAAATGCTTTTTAGCGGCATTTTCGTCAAAAGCGTCGAAATCTTCGTAAAAGTAGCGGCTAGAAGCTGCTAACTCTTTCAAGGTTTTTGCTCTTTCAGATAATGCAGTAACAACTTCAGCTAATGCTGGGCCGTTTGCTGTATCAATTTTTTGGTGATCCATGTGCCATTGAAGATGCTTTGCTACATATTCTGGAGCAAGCTCCTTAATGTAGTGTTGGTTCAACCAATTTAGCTTTTCAGTATTAAAGGCAGAAGCGGCTTTATTGATATCGTCTAGTTTGAATAGCGAGATCATTTCGTCCATCGAAAACACTTCTTGGTCGCCATGTGACCAACCTAAACGTACAAGGTAGTTAAGCAGTGCTTCTGGTAAGTAACCATCATCACGATATTGCATTACACCAACAGCACCATGACGTTTTGACAATTTTGCACCGTCATCACCTAAAATCATCGATACATGAGCATATTCAGGTACTGGTGCACCTAATGCTTTAAGGATGTTAATTTGACGAGGGGTGTTGTTGATGTGGTCTTCACCACGTACAACGCAAGTGATACCCATATCCCAATCATCTACAACTACACAAAAGTTATAAGTCGGCGTACCTTCTGTACGGGCGATAATTAAGTCATCTAAAGTGTCATTAGCAAATTCGATACGACCACGTACATGATCATCAAATACCACACTGCCTTCTGTCGGGTTCTTAAAACGGATGACAAATGGTTCATCTGTATCACGAGGCTCAAGATCACGACAGTGACCATCATATTTTTGTGACTCACCATTCGCAGCTTGTTCTTCACGCATTGCTTCAATACGCTCACGGGAACAATAGCACTTATAAGCAGTACCTTCTTCTAGCATCTGCGTAATGATTTCGTTATAACGATCGAAACGTTTAGTTTGGTAATATGGACCTTCATCCCAAGTTAGTCCTAACCATTCCATTCCTTCAAGAATGGCTGCACATGCTTCAGGTGTTGAACGTTCAATATCAGTATCTTCTACACGTAAAACAAACTCGCCTTGGTTTGCGCGGGCATAAAGCCAAGAATAAAGTGCTGTTCGAGCACCACCTACATGTAAAAAGCCTGTTGGGCTAGGAGCAAAACGCGTCTTAGTTGTCATAATGGGACACTAACCTATTTCAAAAACGTCTATAAAAGACAGATATAATAAAGTGGGCGATATTCTATACCTAAACTACCTTATTATGCGAGTTTCACTTTTGATTATATAAGCTGGGTCGCTTTACTTAAGTGATATTATTCTTGTGAAGAAAAACTATAGCTAACAGGCGAATGTCTTGCTGCTTGAAGTTTACTAATTACTGAATGAGTTCTTGATTGCACAAGATAGATTTAATCTGGATAAAGCTCGGCGATTAAAATTAATGCTAAAGCTTAAATTCTTGATACAAGCTTAATGACGAAAGTAAACAAAAGAAAAGACATGAAAGCTTATGACCCTAAACACTTGCTTAATAATGCATCAAAAGGTTAAGTATTCATGTCTGTTATGGGTTTAAAGCGTTTAACAATTCAGCAGTGTGCACGTTTTTAGCGCTGCTAAGCTTTGTTTCGTGAAAAAGTCGTTGACAGTATTTTGTTGCTCCCTATAATACGGCCCCACACAGCGAGGTCGATTAGCTCAGCTGGGAGAGCACCTCCCTTACAAGGAGGGGGTCACTGGTTCGAGCCCAGTATCGACCACCATTCTTTTTTAAGAATTAAATCATTGTGTAAATCCCAGGTCGATTAGCTCAGCTGGGAGAGCACCTCCCTTACAAGGAGGGG
>NZ_JAGJDZ010000025.1:0-3160 GCF_018100775.1 Shewanella sp. MMG014 | reverse complement strand
TCTTTAACAATTTGGAAAGCTGATAGTATTTAATACGATGATGTCTGTCGTTGTATTAATTACAAATCGTATTACTGAGAAGTTAATCCCTTTTTAGTAATACATTGAGTTCTCAAAACACTTTATTAAGTGTCTTGAATATTCTAAAACTAAGGCGAATTTGTGTAGTGTTAATTCACATGCAAATTATGTAATAAACCAGCTAGTTACGGTACAACTTGAGTTTCTTTGAAACTTATTTGGGTTGTATGGTTAAGTGACTAAGCGTATACGGTGGATGCCTTGGCAGTCAGAGGCGATGAAGGACGTAGTAACTTGCGAAAAGCGTTGGCGAGCTAGTAACAAGCATTTGAGCTAACGATGTCCGAATGGGGAAACCCGGCCACATAAGTGGTCATCATACAGTGAATACATAGCTGTATGAGGCGAACTCGGGGAACTGAAACATCTAAGTACCCGAAGGAAAAGAAATCAACCGAGATTCCCCTAGTAGCGGCGAGCGAACGGGGATTAGCCCTTAAGTCTATGGGGTGTTAGTGGAATGTGTTGGAAAGCACAGCGGCACAGGGTGATAGCCCCGTACACGAAAACTAACCATAGATGAAATCGAGTAAGGCGGGACACGTGACATCCTGTTTGAATATGGGGGGACCATCCTCCAAGGCTAAATACTCCTGACTGACCGATAGTGAACCAGTACCGTGAGGGAAAGGCGAAAAGAACCCCTGTGAGGGGAGTGAAATAGAACCTGAAACCGTATACGTACAAGCAGTGGGAGCGGTTCTTGAGACCGTGACTGCGTACCTTTTGTATAATGGGTCAGCGACTTACGTTTTGTAGCGAGGTTAAGCGAATAGCGGAGCCGTAGGGAAACCGAGTGTTAACTGCGCGTTTAGTTGCAAGGCGTAGACCCGAAACCGAGTGATCTAGCCATGGGCAGGTTGAAGGTTGAGTAACATCAACTGGAGGACCGAACCGACTAATGTTGAAAAATTAGCGGATGACTTGTGGCTGGGGGTGAAAGGCCAATCAAACTCGGAGATATCTGGTTCTCCTCGAAAGCTATTTAGGTAGCGCCTCGAGCGAATACCACTGGGGGTAGAGCACTGTTAAGGCTAGGGGGTCATCCCGACTTACCAACCCTTTGCAAACTCCGAATACCAGTGAGTACTACTCGGGAGACAGACGGCGGGTGCTAACGTCCGTCGTCAAAAGGGAAACAACCCAGACCATCAGCTAAGGTCCCAAAGTTATTGCTAAGTGGGAAACGATGTGGGAAGGCTTAGACAGCTAGGATGTTGGCTTAGAAGCAGCCATCATTTAAAGAAAGCGTAATAGCTCACTAGTCGAGTCGGCCTGCGCGGAAGATTTAACGGGGCTAAGCAATACACCGAAGCTATGGGTTTGCACTTAGGTGCAAGCGGTAGAGGAGCGTTCTGTAAGCGGTTGAAGGTGAAGGGGTAACCCACACTGGACGTATCAGAAGTGCGAATGCTGACATGAGTAACGATAATGGGGGTGAAAAACCCCCACGCCGAAAGACCAAGGGTTCCTGTCCAACGTTAATCGGGGCAGGGTGAGTCGACCCCTAAGGCGAGGCTGAAAGGCGTAGTCGATGGGAAACAGGTCAATATTCCTGTACTTTTGCTAACTGCGATGGAGAGACGGAGAAGGCTAGGCTAGCGCGGCGTTGGTTGTCCGCGTTTAAGGTTGTAGGCTGTTCACTTAGGCAAATCCGGGTGAACATTAGGCTGAGAGCTGATGACGAGCCGCTAAGGCGGTGAAGTAGTTGATGCCATGCTTCCAGGAAAATCTTCTAAGCTTCAGGTTAGTAGGAATCGTACCCCAAACCGACACAGGTGGTCGGGTAGAGAATACCAAGGCGCTTGAGAGAACTCGGCTGAAGGAACTAGGCAAAATGGTACCGTAACTTCGGGAGAAGGTACGCTCCTGACGGTGATGAGACTTGCTCTCTAAGCTGTTGGGAGTCGCAGATACCAGGTGGCTGCAACTGTTTATCAAAAACACAGTACTGTGCAAAATCGCAAGATGACGTATACGGTATGACGCCTGCCCGGTGCTTGAAGGTTAATTGATTGGGTTATCTTCGGAGAAGCTCATGATCGAAGCCCAAGTAAACGGCGGCCGTAACTATAACGGTCCTAAGGTAGCGAAATTCCTTGTCGGGTAAGTTCCGACCTGCACGAATGGCGTAATGATGGCCACGCTGTCTCCAGCCGAGACTCAGTGAAGTTGAAATTGCGGTGAAGATGCCGTATACCCGCGGCTAGACGGAAAGACCCCGTGAACCTTTACTATAGCTTGGCACTGAACATTGAACCTACATGTGTAGGATAGGTGGGAGACTTTGAAGCTTCGTCGCTAGATGGAGTGGAGTCAATCTTGAAATACCACCCTTGTAGTTTTGATGTTCTAACCGCGGCCCCTAATCGGGGTTCGGGACAGTGCCTGGTGGGTAGTTTGACTGGGGCGGTCTCCTCCCAAAGAGTAACGGAGGAGCACGAAGGTTGGCTAAGTACGGTCGGACATCGTACGGTTAGTGCAATGGCATAAGCCAGCTTAACTGCGAGACATACACGTCGAGCAGGTACGAAAGTAGGTCATAGTGATCCGGTGGTTCTGTATGGAAGGGCCATCGCTCAACGGATAAAAGGTACTCCGGGGATAACAGGCTGATACCGCCCAAGAGTTCATATCGACGGCGGTGTTTGGCACCTCGATGTCGGCTCATCACATCCTGGGGCTGAAGTCGGTCCCAAGGGTATGGCTGTTCGCCATTTAAAGTGGTACGCGAGCTGGGTTCAGAACGTCGTGAGACAGTTCGGTCCCTATCTGCCGTGGGCGTTGGATGATTGAAGGAAGCTGCTCCTAGTACGAGAGGACCGGAGTGGACGAACCGCTGGTGTTCGGGTTGTTATGCCAATAGCATTGCCCGGTAGCTACGTTCGGAATCGATAACCGCTGAAAGCATCTAAGCGGGAAGCGAGTCCTAAGATGAGTCATCCCTAGGAATTTAATTCCTCTAAAGAGCCGTTCGAGACTAGGACGTTGATAGGCAGGGTGTGTAAGCGTTGTGAGGCGTTGAGCTAACCTGTACTAATGACTCGTGAGGCTTAACCATACAACCCAGATGAGTTTT
>NZ_JAGJDZ010000024.1:0-6089 GCF_018100775.1 Shewanella sp. MMG014 | reverse complement strand
ATGTCTGTAATTCGAGTGTTGGCGAAAGATAAAATCCCTCGTCGTTTTAAAATAAGGCGAGCCAGTTCAAGTCTGGCCTCGGGTACCATTATTCTTCTATGAAGAGCTTACATACGACTTAGTATTAAGGTGTATGGTGCAAAAAGCCTCAACGAAAGTTGGGGCTTTTTTGTATCTAAAATTTGAATTTGCCTCTACGTCTAGGGCAAAAGATAAATCCCTCGTCGTTTTAAGATAGGGCGTGGCAGTTCAAGTCTGGCCTCGGGTACCATTATTCTTCTATGAAGAGCTTACATACGACTTATTGTATTAAGTGTATGGTGCGAAAAAGCCTCAACGAAAGTTGGGGCTTTTTTGTGTCTGTAATTCGAGCGTTGGCGAAAGATAAATCCCTCGTCGTTTTAAAATAGGGTGTGCCAGTTCAAGCCTGGCCTCGGGTACCATCATTCTTCTATGAAGAGCTTACATACGACTTATTGTATTAAGTGTATGGTGCAAAAAAGCCTCAACGAAAGTTGGGGCTTTTTTGTGTCTGTAATTCGAGCGTTGGCAAAAGATAAATCCCTCGTCGTTTTAAGATAGGGCGCGCCAGTTCCAGTCTGGCCTCGGGTACCATCATTCTTCTATGAAGAGCTTACATACGACTTAGTATTAAGGTGTATGGTGCAAAAAGCCTCAACGAAAGTTGGGGCTTTTTTGTATTTAAAATTTGAAATTTTCCTCTTGGGGAAAAGTTAACATTTCTCACCTTGTTAAAACTTTGTCGTATGAAAGTCGCTTGTGTCTGTCTAAGCCTAATTGGGGCATTACTTGCTCATTTCTATTCACTGTTTTTTGAACAAGCCCACAGTTTAATCAATATAAGTTCACAAAGTAGAACGAACACTCTACTATGGGTAGAGTGTTCGTTCTACTAGTAGGGGTGTTTGTGCTTAAACAACAAATTGCAGCAAGTCTTGAAGATGTGTTTAGCCAGTTTGGTTTTGCTGAACCGAGTGTTTCTCAGTTACAAAAAGCGTGTGATGTGAGTTTGAGAACCTTGTATAAACATTTTCCTTCTAAAGAAGAAATGATTGTCGCTGCGTTAGATTATCGTCACCAACGATACTTATCTTTTTTGGAACAAGATACAACATCACTTTCTGCGACAGAATCTGTGCTGTGTATTTTTGATCGCTTGCAGCAGTGGATGGAGCAATATGCGCCTAACGGATGTATGTCGATGAATGCCATTGCTGCTTTTCCTGAAGATGAAGCGATCAAAGACGCGGTAGATACGCATAAACAACAAGTTAAGCATTACTTGGGTAATGTTTGTCAACGACCAGAACTGGCCACTCAGTTATTCATCTTGCACGAGGGCGTATCAAGTGTATGGCCTTTATTAGGTGCTGATGCGTTTATCTCAACCAAAATCACAATAACCACCTTACTGGAGCACTAATATGTCACCCATTTCAACATCATTGCCACCTACCATGAGTGGGATTCAGCTTTTAGGCCATGGCGGACCCGAAGTCTTAGCGCTAAACAATGACATTGCTGTTCCAAGTTTTACGGACGAAGATGTGGTGATAAAAGTATTAGCCGCAGGTGTGAATAATACAGACATTAATACCAGAACGGCTTGGTACTCGAAATCTGATGCTGATAGCGACGATGCCAGCTGGTCAGGTAATGCATTAACTTTTCCACGGATCCAAGGTGCGGATGTGTGTGGCGTGATAGTGGCCGTTGGGGCAGGTGTTAACCGCAATAGAATAGGCCAGCGAGTGTTAATTGAGCCGTGTTTACGTTTTGCTAAAGGAAAACGTTTAGAGAGCCCTTGGTATTTTGGCTCAGAATGTGATGGAGGGTTTGCAGAGTATACCGTGGTGGCCGATCAACATGCCCATGCTATAGATAGTGAGTATTCTAATGAGGAGTTGGCATCATTTCCATGTTCCTATTCAACGGCTGAAAATATGCTAACTCGAGCTAGAGTGACTGCCAAGGATACGGTATTGATCACAGGCGCTTCTGGAGGTGTTGGCTCCGCAGCAATTCAGTTAGCAAAAGCACGTGGTGCTAAGGTGATTGCTGTAACTAGCCCAAGTAAGAATGAGCAACTTCTTGCATTGGGAGCCGATCAAGTTTTGGAGCGTAATATTGATTTAGTGAAAAGCTTAGGCCGAAACAGTGTCAATGTGGTGATTGATTTGGTGGCTGGCAAGCAATGGCCACAATTGTTAGATATCTTGATGCCAGGAGGACGCTATGCGGTATCCGGTGCTATTGGCGGTGCTATCGTTGAGCTTGATGTAAGAACCTTATACTTAAAAGATTTAAGTTTTTATGGTTGCACAGTGCTTGAGCCAGACGTGTTTCCAAATTTAGTTAAGGCTATTGAGCAGAAAAAGATAGCCCCCGTGATTGCAGAGGTTTTTCCTTTAGCTAAGATTAACGATGCTCAGCTGATGTTTGAGCAAAAACAGCATGTTGGGAAAATTGTACTCACTGTTGGCTAAGTATGCTTAATGCAATGATGGCCAACAATGTCTTAGGCCATCATTGATTGGCTTTTAGTTAACCGATTTGTTGATTTTGGTTCACTTCGATGAGGTCGACCACCATTTTACCCCAGTGTTGATAAACCTCAGCACTAGGATGAAAACCATCTTCAGCCATGACCGCATCAGTGAGCGATTCGCGCATATTTAATAGTTCACAGGGTAAATCACTTTTTGATACCCAATGGTGTAAAGCGAGATTAAATTCAGCCGCGCGTGCGCCTAAAAACCAACGAAAAGGTTGCGGTAAAGCAGGAAAAGCCTCCATCGGCGGCACTGCGGTAATTATAATGTGTTGGCAATTAAGTTTGCTTTTTAATAAATCGCAAAGTTGCTCAATGTGTAGAATCCAAGTGCTGCTTGTAATGGGGCTTAGTACATCATTAACGCCTAAGGATAATACCGCGATATCTATATTTTTTGAGCTGTTATCAGGGATCACTTTATTAAGGTGATTTACACACGCTTGAGTATTGCTACCGCTTTTAGCAATCAATTGCCAATGAACTTGACGAATGTGATGGGTGTTAACACCCGAATGACGTGATTTTAAATGAGACAGAATTTGCCCAGTAAGCGCCTGTTGTTGGGTTTCCACTCCTACGCCAGCAGCGGCAGAGTCACCGACAATGAGTAGGTTTAATGGTTCGACAGTTTGATTTAATGCCTGATTTAATGAGCCATCATGAGGCGCTAGATTATCGACTCCTTCTCGCAGTCCTGTTGCTTCTGGTAATGGTAATGTCGTTTTTTTTACCCAAATGGCCTGCACGAGATAGACAGGCCAAAGCAGTAATAAACTAAGGTAATGCATATGTCGGTGTCCTTTCCGTTTGTTGTGTTAAGTTATTGCATTAAACCAGACTAAATTTGATTTCATAAAGTTGTTCAACGCCTGGGTAAACTTCTTGTATGAGTGATTTCAGCATGTCTAAAGGCATATTCTCTTGCATAGCGTGAGTGTCATCTAACTGATGAAATGCCACTTTCTTTATCGAAATAACCTTAATATTGCAAAACCAGCGTTCGTCTTCAAATGTCGACACACTGAGGGTTTCGCCTTCGATGAAATGAGCTTCAGATTCATCTCGTAAGGTAATCGTTTTTGCACCAGATAAAATATCTTCTTCAAAGCGACTAAAAAAGCTAATAGGGGTTAGTTCAGGCATTTAACGGATATTCTTGTGTTGTAGTGATAACATTTTGCGATATTTATTATACATCTAGCAAGTGATTCAATTTCGTCATATTTCACAATCTAATCAGATAGCTTAACTTAACGACCTGAATAACATATCATGTGCGCTTTTTTGTCCATTGCCATGGACGATATGATGAAGGAACTTCCATTGCACACGCTAGCTCAATTACAGTCCGGTGAATTAAAACAGCAACACATCAAGCGATTACAAATAGCAGAGCAATTAACGACATTTCCATTAGAGATTTTAACCTTGTCGGACTCTTTGGAAGTGCTTGATCTTTCAAATAACCGACTCAGCAGTTTACCTGATGAGTTTGCTTGCTTAGCTGAGCTTAAAATTCTGTTTCTTTCATTTAATTGTTTTACCGAAATCCCATCTGTCATTGCTCAGTGCCCTAAACTTGAAATGATTGGCTTTAAAGCCAATCAAATTGAATCGGTACCAGAGAATTGCTTTCCGGTTGATACCCGCTGGCTTATTTTGACTGACAATCAAATCACCCATTTACCAGAGTCAATGGGGCAATTACATCGCTTAAAGAAGTGTGCTTTAGCAGGGAATGTGATTACTCAATTACCCGATTCAATGCAGAACTGTCATGAACTTGAGTTACTGAGAATATCGGCCAACAAGTTAGCAAGTGTACCTGATTGGTTATTAAGTCTCCCAAAGCTTGCTTGGCTGGCATTTAGTGGAAACCCTGTGACGCAAAGTAGCGAAACTCATGCAGACTTTTTACAAGCAAGCATGTCTGAATTTGTATTAGGCGATCAATTAGGTCAAGGCGCTTCAGGGGTGATATATCAAGCTCAATGGAACAAGGCGCAATTGGATAGTGCTCAAACGTCTAGTCATCAAACCGTTGCGTTAAAGATGTTTAAAGGGGCTGTTACCTCAGATGGATACCCAAAAGATGAGCTTCATTGTTGCTTAACCGCAGGTGAACATCCAAATCTGATTAAAGTGTTAGCGCAAATTGCTGAGGGGGATGACTTAGGTTTAGTTATGGAGATTATCCCTTCTGGTTATTATAATTTAGGTTTACCACCATCGTTAATTACCTGCACACGAGATACCTTTGCCGATGAAATGAGTATCTCACTGGAAAACATTATAAAGGTTATGGCGAGCATGGCTGGTGCATTAGCCCATTTGCATCAACAAAAAATCAGTCATGGCGATATTTATGCGCACAATACTATGATAGATGACAGTGCAAATATTCTGTTCGGTGACTTTGGCGCAGCGACGGATTTAAATAAATTATCTGTATCGCAAGTTAATCAAATGCAAGCGATTGAAGTGAGAGCCTTTGGCAATATGTTAGAAGATCTTCTCGGACATTACAGTCAATCTTCTCTACATGAAAGTAGTGACTTGGCTGACAAAACGCTATTCACGTCGTTATTATTATTGACAGAACAATGTTTAAATAACTCAGTGAGTCAGCGCCCAAGTTTCAATGAACTCGCTCAACAAATATCAAGTTTACGTTAAACCATATCGGCTTAAACATGCGAGCTTGGTTAATGACAAAGGAATGGAATGACACAAGCTCAAATTGACATCATATCCCAGCAGATCAAGCAATGCCGTTTATGTGAATCAAGGTTAGCCCATGGTGCTAATCCTGTGGTACAGATCCATTCGAAAGCGAGAATCTTAATTGCTGGGCAAGCTCCTGGGCTTGCTGTGCATCAATCAGGTATTCCTTTTAATGACGCTAGTGGAGATAGACTAAGGGACTGGTTAGGCATAGATAAGGCTGTATTCTATGATCCCGAAAAAGTCGCTATTCTCCCGATGGGCTTTTGTTATCCAGGAAAGGGCAAAAGTGGCGATTTACCGCCGTTAAAAATATGTGCGCAAACTTGGCGAGAACACGTTTTAGCTGAGTTGACTCACATTAAGCTGACCGTACTTGTTGGTAAATATGCTCAAGACTATCATTTAAATGAAACCAAACAGTCTTTAACGCAAACAGTACAAGACTGGCAAAAATACCCCGATTCAATTCTGCCTTTACCGCACCCAAGTCCAAGAAATAATATATGGCTGGCAAAAAATCCGTGGTTTGCCGAGCAATTGTTACCTGAGCTCAAACATCGAGTCAATCAAGCGCTCGCGATGTCGTCTATATAAGTCGGTGATATATTAGTCTTTCGCGCTGTGTTTTTATGCTATTTGCTCGCAAAATGGGCATTTGAACAATAAGTTTCATTTTTATGTTGATCCTATCTGAAAAATCAGTAAAGTATGCACCACATCAGCGGCGGCAACCGATTGCTTACGTTGAAAAACAAATTTTGTAACGCGTTTTGACGAGTTACCAGAG